>JAFYUH010000051.1 GCA_017549605.1 Bacteroidales bacterium | reverse complement strand
TGTAGAATTCTTAACGAATTTACCGTAAATAGGGTGTTTTGTACGACGTTCAATAACAACGACTATGGTTTTATCCATTTTGTTGCTAGCAACAACGCCTATTCTCTCTTTTCTAAGATTTCTTTCCATGATAATTCCTTAATTGTCGTTATTATTTATTGTCTTGTTTTCCTTCAATGATCTGACGTTTTCTGAGTTCAGTCATCATACGTGCGATTTCCTTGCGACAAGCGCCTAATTTATGAGGATTATCCAGCGGAGAAACTGCATGTTGGAGCTTCATCTTAACGTATTGTTTACGTTGCTCTTCGATGCGTTCCATCAAATCAGCTGTACTTAATTCATTGATAGCTTCTTTTTTCATAGTGCTTGTTCATTCTAATTATTCAACATAATCTCTTCTTACAACGAACTTTGTTGTAACAGGTAACTTTTGAGCGGCTAAACGCATAGCTTCTTTAGCAATTGCTAATGGCACGCCTTCAGCTTCGAAAAGCATATGACCAGGATATACGCGAGCTGCAAAGTATTCAACATCTCCCTTACCTTTACCCATACGAACGTCTTGTGGTTTCTTGGTGATAGGTTTGTCAGGGAATATTCTAATCCAAATTTGTCCCTCACGTTTCATATAACGAGTGACGGCTTGACGAGCAGCTTCAATTTGACGAGCTGTAATCAGAGCATCCTCCATTGATTTTATTCCAAAAGTTCCGAATGCAAGTTCGTGTCCGCGGTGTGCGATACCTTTTATCTTGCTTTTCTGAGGTCTTCTGAATCTTGTTCTTTTAGGTTGTAACATCGTCTATAATTTTTTATTTTCTTACTTATTGTTGTTACGTTTATTGCGACGTGGAGCTCCTCCGTTTTGCTTTGGTGCTGATTGTTTTTTAGGTGCACTAGCAACTGAGGTTGGTACTAATTCTGGTCTACCATAGATTTCACCTTTGCAGATCCATACTTTGATACCGATACGACCGTATGTTGTATGTGCTTCGACTAATGAATAATCGATGTCTGCGCGAAGTGTATGTAATGGAATACGACCTTCTTTGTATGTTTCTTGACGTGCCATTTCTGCACCGCCAACACGACCTGAAGCAATAACTTTGATACCTTCAGCACCGATACGCATAGTTCCTGAAACTGCAGTCTTGATAGCGCGACGGAATGAAACACGGCCTTCAATTTGTTTTGCAATTGTGCTAGCTACTATGTAAGCATCGAGTTCTGGTCTCTTAATCTCACTGATATTAATTTGGACTTCTTTTCCAGTGAGTTTCTTCAATTCTTCTTTTAATTTATCTACTTCTTGACCACCTCTACCTATAATCATGCCCGGACGAGCTGTGAAGATAGTTACGGTCACGAGTTTAAGTGAACGTTCGATAGCAATTTTTGAGATACCTGCTTTACCAAGACGTGCATTCAAATATTTACGAATTTTATCGTCTTCAACAAGTTTCTTTGAAAAATCTCTACCGCCATACCAATTGGAATCCCAACCTTTGATGATTCCTAATCTAAGACCTATTGGATTTGTTTTTTGTCCCATTGTAAACTCTTATTAATTTTTATTCTTCTACTTTTGCCTCGACATTAGCTGCTTCAGCGATTCTACTATCGACAACTATAGTGATGTGGTTAGAACGTTTGCGGATGCGGTGTGCACGACCTTGTGGTGCTGGTTGAATACGTTTTAAAGTACGACCTTCATCTACAAATACTTCTTTTACATACAAGTTAGCGTCTTCGATACGTTTTCCTTCATTTTTAGCTTCCCAGTTTGCTATTGCTGAACGAAG
>JAFYUH010000050.1 GCA_017549605.1 Bacteroidales bacterium | reverse complement strand
TTCAGGGAGTTGCATTCTGATTGGCAAGTCTTCCATTGTTGCTGTACCAAGATATTGATCTTGACCTTGAGGTACATAAATGTATAAATCGTAGAATGAAGCGCCTTCTACTTCTTCCCATGTTAACACTACAAAGTCATCATCGAGTGTTGCAACCAATTCTGGAGCTGCTGGAACTTCCATACCTTCTGGAAGTGTTACTGTAACGCAGACTTCGTCTGAATGAGCTGATTCGCCGACTTCATTTAATGCTGTAACTGTGAAGCAGTATGTTCCAATGCTAGGAACTTGGATTTCAGCTATTGTTTCTTCGAATGGTTCAGTGAGTGCTGTGCCGCCATAATATAATTTGTATGTCAATGCACCTGGAACAGCTTCCCATTCAAGGATGATGATGTCACCTTCGAATGATCCTGTTACTACTGGAGCAGCTGGTACTGTAGGGCCTGTAGTGAATGTGGCTTGTGCTGACCATGCTGTTTCACGACCTGCTGTACAGTAAGCACGTACATTCCATAAGTAAGTAACGCCTTCTTCAAGACTTTCAAGAACCAATGTGGTTTCTTCTAAATCTTTAACGTTTGTCCATGATGTGCTTGTAGCGTTACGATATCTTACTTCCCATGAGAGATGGTCTTCTGTGCCTTCCCATGTGAGTGTTGCTGTTTTTCCTTCAACAGCTGCTGCCAAGTCTGTAGGAGCGTCGCATTCTGGCCATGCTGTTGTTGTGAATGTAACGACTTCTGACCAATCTGAATAATCGTTTTCAGCTGCGATGCCGCGTACTTTTACTTGATATTCTGTTTCTGCTTCAAGTTCTGTGAGAGCATATTCCTTAACGCCTTCTACAACTGTTGTGACGAATTCTTCACCAGTCTTAGCGTATGCTACTTCATAGTTTTCTTGTTCGCCACGCCATGAAACCTTAGCTGTGAGGTGTGTGATGTCTTCAACTTTAACGATTGGTGTTGCTGGTATTTCACGTCCTTCTACATTGAAGTTGTCTAATACGAGTGTGCCAGGTGAGAATGTATTGTTATACAAATGCCAGTTGATACGGATCCAAACCTTTTGACCTTCATATTGTGCCAATTCAGCTTCAAAAGGAATCAATGTCTTTTCTTCTGATGTATATACAAACTGAGGGTTGTTTGTTGAGTTGTATGAAACTAAGTCAGTGAATGTTTCACCGTCTGTACTTGCTTGTACTGCGAATACGTCATTTTCATTCCATACGTTATAGGCTTCTGTAGCAAAACGGCTTGGTTGATGGAAGATGGTGAAGTCGAACTTAACGACAGCGTCTCTTTGATCGATGATGATAGGGCTGCTTGTGAGTTGGTTCAAGACACCATTTGTTGCATTGCCTTTTGTTACTTTACACCAGAGGAGATAAGGATTTTCTTCTGATGTGAATCCTGATACAGACTTAGGAACTTGGAATGTGCTGCCTTCGTTTACTGTCCAGCCTGCTGGAACTTCGTATGTCTTAGCAACGCTGAAGTCGAGTACGTAAGGAAGATGTGCTACTGTAGCTTGTGCTGATTCTAATTTGTCTGTTGAATAACCGTATGTTGGGTCATAGCTGTATGCTTCAAAGAAGTATCCTTTTGAATGTTCAAGACCGGTTAATTCGATGCCTTCGCCAGCTTCACCGAAGTAAGCTACTTTACCGCCGCCTTCAATTTCTTGACCTGCAGTATATTCACCAGCTAATTCACCGATGAGAGGATAGTCGCCGTAGTTGCTGCGGACGAGTTCTGAATTATAAACAACGATGATTTTGTTGCCTGTTTCATTAGCTGTAAGATTGATCTTTGCTGTTGTTTCGCCGATTTCAGCGAATTCAAATGCTGCTGGAGCTGCTGGTCTTGTGTAAGTAACAACAGTGAGAGGATTTACTGTGTTATATGCTGGTCCATTCAATCCGAAAGCATTTACTGCAAATACTGCGAAAGTATAGTCTGTTGCAACTGTAAGGTCTTCGACTTCAAATGTGAAATCGTCAGAATATCTAAGTACTGTTGCTTCACCGAGTTTGTCACCTTCTGCATATGAAGTTTTATCTGTAGGAAGAGTTGTGATTTCTTTGCCTTCTTGATAAACGAGGAGATATTGGTCAACGCCTTCTGCTGGTGTGAATGAACCTGTCAAACTTGTTGAGAATTGGTTGATGACCAAGTCTGTTGGTTGTACTGTAGGAGTTACGACATCTGTAGGATAGCTGAAAGCGAATGTTGTTCCGTCAACTACAGTGTTGTCGAACTCGAATGTGTCTGAAGAACCATTTTTTCTAGCCCATTCTGCCATAGTTCCAGTGAATACAGCTGTTGCTTCTTCGCCTTCACCTTTAATACCGATAGTTGCGAGTATTGTGTTTGATTCAGGATTGCCTTCATCGTCATAGCTTGTCAAAGCATCTGCCATACCATTTACCACGATGTCGATAGCATTTGTTCCTTCATGTAAGCGAACTTGGAAATCGAAAAAATAAGCGTCAACGCCCCAGAATCCTTGGAGTGCTCCGAATTCTTTGAATTCGATGACGAGAGTGCGTTCAGGAGCTGTGCCTTCAAGTTTATAGCTGATTACAGTTTCTTCGTTGCAGGCAGTTCCACGGTTAGGTACGAAACCGATTACGTTATTGGTGTTGTCGCGTGTGAAGATCCATTTCTGCTCAGCAGGAAGAGTGACTTCTTCGTTGCCTAAATAAATACCGCCATTAGTAGCTATACCGAATGATGTGAAAGTCTTATCGTTGAATTTGAATTCAAATCCGATAGGATAACCTGCGCCAGTTGTCTCTTCTTCAAATACGCCTGAAGGAAGGATCAGCTTTTGGTTGAAGTTATTGACAGGATCGTCAGGATCATCAAAATTTGTTTTTAATGCGTCATCTGTTCCCAATGCAATGACAGTCGCGTCTGTAAGAGCAGTGTAAGAACCTTGTTGGATTGAGGATCCATAGCCATAGATAGCTTGTGCATTTACTGATACAGCTAATAAAGCCATAACAAGTGATAATAAAACTTTTTTCATACGCAATAATTTTTAGGTTATTACTTAGTTATTTTATTTTTTTGTTTTGTTGTGATGACCTTGTCATGATAAGGTCACCACAAATTTAAAATTTAGATTAGAAAAAAACAAGAGTGATTTTAAAATTATTTGATTAAGATTTTACATGTTAATATTTCATTCTTTGTAGATAACTTAGCGATATATACGCCAGATTCTCCATGCCAGTTGATAGCGTTTTGACCGGCTTTGAGTTCTACATTATATATATTGCTTACTTTTCTTCCTACGAGGTCGAAGATTTCGATTTGAGCTTGTTC
>JAFYUH010000049.1 GCA_017549605.1 Bacteroidales bacterium | reverse complement strand
TAATCTGACACAGGAAGGAATGTCGGCAAAAGCGGGCGTCAAGTTTGCAACATATCGTAGGTTTGAGCAGACTGGCGAGATTTCATTACGCGGATTGCTTCAAATCGGGTTTGCATTGAATGCACTATCTGATTTTGACGCGTTGTTCATGCAGCAGCAGTATCAATCTATAGATGACGTACTTAACGAACAGAAGTTTAATAGAAAAAGAGGCAAGAAAAATGAATAGCATAAAACAGATTGAGGTCGTTTACGAAAATCGTTTGGTCGGTCGTCTTGCATTGACCAAAGATCATTTATGTGCATTTGAATATTCTACGGAATGGATTTCTTCCGGATTCTCGATTTCTCCTTTCGAGTTACCTTTGCGCAGTGGTGTTTTCATTGCAAAGCCTCGCCCTTTCGACGGAGGTTTCGGCGTATTCGACGACTGCCTGCCTGATGGATGGGGATTACTGATACTTGACAGATATTTACAACAGCAGGGCATCAATACTCGTACCCTTACCCTACTCGATCGTCTTGCATTAGTCGGTTCAACGGGACGCGGCGCATTGGAGTTTCGTCCCGACAAAAGCGTGGTAAGCAAACAAGAATATGCTGATTTTGAGAAACTAGCATTAGAAGCAGAACGTATACTTGACAGCGAAGAGTATATTGGCGAAGGCATTGAGGAATTTCAGCAACGCGGCGGTTCTCCAGGCGGAGCTCGCCCAAAGATTTTTACACAATATAACGGTAAAGAATGGTTGGTCAAGTTTCGAGCAAAACAAGATCCAACAAGCATCGGTCGTGACGAATACAAATATTCACTGCTTGCAAAAGAATGTGGTATCGAGATGCCTGAAACGCAATTGTTTGAGGACAAATATTTTGGAGTAGAACGATTTGACCGCACCACAGATGGAAAACTACATGTAGTAAGCATTGCAGGTTTAATAGGCGCAGATTATCGTGTCCCAAGCATCGATTACACACATATTTTCCAAGTATGCGCTGCTCTTACACATAGCATTGCAGAACTATGGAAAGTTTACAGATTGATGGTGTTCAACTATCTTATTGAGAATAAAGATGACCATGCCAAAAACTTTTCATTTATATACCGCAACGACAATTGGCATCTCTCTCCCGCTTACGATTTACTTCCAAGCAACGGCATGAATGGGTTTCACACGACATCAATCAACGACAACATCGTACCAACAACCGATGACTTAATTGCTGTTGCAGTAAAAGCTGGACTTAACAAAAAAGAAGCTCTGTTAATATTTGAAGAAATGAATAATAAAGTCAACCTCTCACTCCTCTAACCACGTGGTACGCCAAACACATTCATCGTCAGGAAACCGCCTAGCGAGGCACCGATGACAACATCAATCTTATGCTCGCTCACATACTCGTGAATCATACTGACCGCTTCTCTTGGACGAGTCGGATCGTAGTCGATGGTATGCAACTCATACTTCTCGCCACAAGCGTTCTTCAAATTATTGTAAGAATTTCCATAAGGGTCACCATTGTAACCATGTACGTAAAGTAATTTCATGATGTTTGTTTTATTTGGTCAACAGACTACGGACTACAGTCAACAGACTTTGTCCACTATTTTTTTGCTGTGAGCCGTGAGCTTTGGGCAAAAATGTCTAAAAAAAGACGCATCAACAATACATCGTTTATTTCTTCGGTATTGTTGACACGTCTTTACAATATTGGACGCGATGAATCGCATCCCTACAATACTGACTGCTGACTGCTGATTGCTGACCGTCAACTTTCAGTTTTCAACTCCTCAGCTCCTCTCAGTTTCTCTACCAACTGCGGCACTCCCACCGCGCCGCGTTCTTTGATGTGCGTCAATGGGTTTTGAATATTAGATGTGTCTGGCGTTCCTGGATCGACCAAATAAATCGGCACTTGTTTGTCACGCACAAAGTAGACCAACGAGGCTGCTGGATATACTGCCAGCGATGTTCCTACAACTATCAAAATATCTGCACTTTCTACAATCCTACTTGCGTAGTCGAACATCGGCACATCCTCGCCGAAAAACACGATATGAGGGCGCAGCAAGGCTCCGTCTTCGCCACGTGCATCGAGATCCTGCTCCCAGCCTTCGTTGATGTCGTATATAAGATCAGGATTTGCCTCGGAACGCAACTTTATCAGTTCGCCGTGAAGATGCACCACTCTCGTAGAACCAGCCTGCTCGTGGAGGTTGTCGACGTTCTGTGTTATCACGCAGACATCCGCCCATTGTTCCATCTCGGCGATGGCAATATGACCTTCATTAGGTTTCTTCGTCAGCGACTCCTTGCGACGAAGATTATAAAACTCAATGACTTTCGCTCTGTTGTTTTTCAACGCCTCTGGAGTACACACCTCCTCGATGCGGTAGTTTGCCCAAAGACCGTCGGCATCACGGAAAGTCGCAATGCCACTATCAGCACTGACACCAGCGCCTGTAAACACAACTATCTTTTTCTTCATAATAATTGATATATAGTTGTTCAAAAACAGTTTGGTAAAGATATAAAAAATCTCGTCTGGGGATGATTGGAGAGATTTTTTATGTTTGTTTATTATTTAGACATATTAATTATGCAGTTTCCAATTGCGCAATTATAACAAGTTAAAAAAGTGTTGTTATTTTATCAAATCTCTATTATTGTTGTTTTCAAGAACGCTCATTTGATGAATTGCTATTTTATTGAGTTTTAATATTCTTTCAGATTGAGTAATTCCTTCATCAATAAGTACTGCGTTGATATTTTCCATATTTGAAATACAAATGAGTTCATTTATCGTAGCATAATCTCTAATATTTCCTTTTAAATCAGGATTGTTTTTTCGCCACTCTTTTGCTGTCATTCCAAATATAGCAACATTCAGCACATCTGCTTCTTCCGCATATATTGTATTTATTTGGACTTTACTTATCTCTTTGGGAATAAGGTGTAATCTTATAGCATCAGTATGAATATGATAATTTATCTTTGACAGCTCTCTTTTTACCGACCATCCTAATTTTTTATGTTCTTCACTTTTTAATCGTTGAAATTCTTTTATCAGATATAATTCAAATTCCACTGACACCCAACTCGCAAATTTAAATGCTATATCACTTTGTGCATAAGTTCCGCCTCCAGCACCATTTTTTGTAAATATACCAATTGCATCTGTCAGTTCTGTCCATCGGGTAGGACTCATAGTAAAAGAATTACTGCCAGATTCTTTCAAAAGAGGGTCGAATTCGACCCCTTTGAATAGTGGGTTATTTAATTTTTCCCATAAT
>JAFYUH010000048.1 GCA_017549605.1 Bacteroidales bacterium | reverse complement strand
TTCCTGTAAGTTACACGCTGCGTGTTCTCGTTCGCCAGTTCCAATGCCAGGTCTGCATCGACCACGATCTTGCGACCTACCTGACTGATTGCCGGACGGATCCATTCGCTGTTCTTGATTCTCCACGCTGTGGTCGTGCTGCAGCCGAAGAGGGTCTTTATTCCTTCGAGGCCATAGACCAGGTTCTTCTGTTTCACCGGCACTTCCTTCACATCCTGCCTTGACTTCATTTCAAGATATTCCTCCACTGTCATCTGCACTGTCACCATCGCATTGCTTCCACATTCCTGCCTTCTCATAATCACTGATTTCAATAAATTTCACATAATAAAAGCCATGTCAATCCGAGAACTGACATGGCAAATTAAACAGGTTGTTTTGGAAGCGCAAAATTTTACAGGTATTTAGGCCTTTTTACGCGGAATTTCATTTAGCTTTATCTTACCTGATTTGATTGCTGCACCATCTGCATTCAATACCCAACTTATTTCTACATCTCTATTCAGATTAGCTTGCGAATTCAATATAATACCTTTGTAAACTCCTATCATACCAGGAAGTATTGGTACAATACGAGGTGGACCATATTTAACATTTAGGGGTGTACTTCCTTCCAATATATCGCAATAAATATTCTCTCGACGAACCTTTGCAAAGCCATCCCTTACATCTACCACATCAAATTGTTGCCCTGGGGCGACAAGATCGCTAGGCAATTTGATAAAATAGTGGACATGTTCAGCCACTACTGTGCCAATATTTTTCGGCATACAGTTTAATGCTAGTATTGTTTTCTGTACTATTTGTGGTTGTGCTGGAACGGGCGCCTGATAAAGAGGATTGAATGTTGGCTGAATCCAATACAACTCTTGTTGCGTTATCAACTTTATCTCAAAGTCCAAAATAACATCTGGATGGACACGACGGTTCATCACATCACGAATCTCATAATCCTCCATTGGATTAATCGTGGTCACACATCGTTTATGATATATTTTAGTTTTAAGATTCTGATGTGCCGTATTGCTCTTCGGAACTGAAACAACATAGACTACTTCATTAGGTATAACTGCATCAACAACGATACAATCTATTTCCAAATTATTGATCTTAGGGCTAATATTACTGCTGATAACTTGAGCTATAGTCTCTTTTGATATTTTTGTTACATCAATAGGAGTAATCTTCTCCGGCAAATGGCGTTTATCTTCTTCATCATACTCCTTCACACCGTATATAATAATTCCACCATTAGCATTAGCCATAGCACTAACATCTTTTGCCATCTCTGATTTCCAGTGATTATTCGACGTATCAATACCGCTCTTATATTCCAATGTTGTACACTCCTCAATCCCTAATGCAATTAGAGATCTGATATCATCAATATTTTCTATTTTATCCATAACATCTCTCTTTAAGACTTGTGACAGCTTATTCCGGACTTGTGACAAGACTTGTGACAAAATACAGTTATACTATTGATTTTCAACACGTAAGACTTGTAACAAAACTTGTAGTAAAATTCAACAAGTCCTACTAATTAATCAAGAAGAAGTTCTTTACCTTTAGAGCCTATAACATATTTCTGTTTACTACTATTTGGCTGATCTGGAACAGTCATTTCAAGAAGACCCAATTCTATCATAGGTTTGATATAATTAGCCATAAAACGTCCTCTATTTGTCTGATCCATTTCTACCAACAAGCTCTTCATTGATATTGGCTGCCTGGTTAGCAATAGTACTTTGGCTATTAGGGTCATATTATCACGCTCCCTCCATTCCATCACAGACTTGAGACAGACTTGTGACAAGACTTGTGACAAGTCGTTACTATTTGACTGATTATCAGCCACAAAGACTTGTGACAAGACTTGTGACAACAATGAAGAAAGATGCTTTACGATAACGTGTATATCCTCCGTCTGTTCACGTGTATATTCCAATACAGGTTCAAATCCTTCATGACAAGGAATATCAATAAGGAAATACGATCTATCATCATCCGTTTCAATAACAGCTTTCCCTGAACCATTCTTCTTCAGTTCCTCCTGAATTGTAGGAATACCTGTCGCCCGACCTTCTGAAAGATCAAGTTCTTTTAGAAAATCTCCAAGCCGAACATTACGATACCTACGAGAACGAAGTGACTCTGCAGCCTTAATCGAATCCATCGGAATTGATCTATCGGGACCAGAGTAACTCAATATTGAAATTCTATTAGGTTCGATGGTGATTTCTACAGGCTCTCTTTCTGTATAATCTCTATGATATAAGGCATTAACTACGGCTTCTTCCAATGCTTGATACGGATAATTGAAATATCGTACAGACTCTTCTCTATCCTTCGGCTTTATAATTCTCTCTTTAATAACATTGGTACGAAGATATTCCAGAGCCGATTTAATCATAGATGGCACTGGCCCCTTGATAGCAGGAACTTCAATCAAGTTGTTTGGATTTCCAATACGGCCTTCTGGAAAAATTACTATATCTACTTGGGTTCTTGGGAAGAACTTATCAGGCTGCTCACAGAACATCATCGCCGCAACATTCTTGACAAGTCTTCTCTCTGTCGGTCCCGTCAACAGATTCATTTTCTCAAGAGTATCCTGCAATGCACTAGGATTAAACTCTTTAGTCAATCGACTACCAGCTTTGGAAAGATGTTCCCAGACTAACGTAGGTGATATATCTGCGATGGATATTTCTGAATTCCCCCTATCATCAAACGGAACCTTCTTTGCCAAATCACGGAGATCATCCAAATCACTGCCTTTTGCCTCAATAGAACTTGAATTACTTCTAATGTAATACTGATACTTCTTATTTTTCTTTACTGTGATATCTTCAGGTACTGCATACGGGCGATCCTCTCCCATAGGAACCCATATCACTAAAATATTCTTACCATCCACCGGCTCTACTGAGGTTCTTGGCCGATAATACGGATCAATCAATTTATTGAAGCCTATCATCTTCTTATTGATATGTTCTATTTCCTCATCAGACAAGCCGCAAACAGGCCTTACAGCTTTTCCATTCTCCTCTTTAACACCAACAAGGATATACCCTCCGCCAAGATTATCTATATCATTAGCGAATGCACAAATAGACTGATATATCCTTACAGGATTCCAGCCTTCCTTGAACTCTATTCTGTTTGATTCGACTCTATTCTTCTCCAGAAGATCGTTTACATTTATAGGCAACATAACTTCAATAGTTTTCAGCAAATTTAATCTTTTCCCAGATAAAATCACTATATCTTATCAATGATATCTTCTACCTTATGCTTAGACATATAGACTTGAA
>JAFYUH010000047.1 GCA_017549605.1 Bacteroidales bacterium | reverse complement strand
ATCCTCTTCACTCCAGAAACTTACATCGTTGACTTCACAATCGATGGTAAAGTTTACCGTACAGTTCTTCAAGATATCCAATATCACCCACTTACAGACGAAGTTCTCCACGCTGACTTCTTACAAGTAACAGAAGACAAACCTATCACAGTTACTCTTCCAGTTCGCACAGAAGGTACATCTCCAGGCGTTATGCGCGGTGGTAAACTCAAAGTTAGAATCCCACGCCTTAAAGTTAAAGGTTTAATCAAAGATCTTCCTGCTTACATTATGGTAAACATCTCTGAATTAAACGTTAACCAAGCTCTTAGAGTTAAAGACCTCACAATCGAAAACGTTACTCCATTAGTAGCTGCTAACAACATCGTTTGTGACGTTAAAGCTAAGAAATCAGCTATCACAGAAGAATCAGAAGATTAATTCGTGTGTAAAAATACTACTCAAAATAGGAGAGGAATCAGAAATGGTTCCTCTTTTTTTATTGACAAATGTCTAATGGCGAATGACGAAAGTTGTGATGTAAAAAAACTTTTGCCTTTAGCCTTTAGCCTTTAGCCTTTTTCCTATCTTTGCACCATGAAATATTTAATCGCTTGTCTCGGAAATATAGGTGTCGAATATGATGATACACGACACAATATCGGCTTTAAAGTGGCTGATTATCTTAATGAAGATTTAAAAGGAACTTTCACTACAGGACGACTTGCCCAGGTTTCGGAATTACGCTATAAAGGTCGTACTATGGTCGTGATTAAACCAACGACATATATGAACCTTAGCGGCAAGGCTGTTAAATATTGGATGCAACAGGAAAAGATTCCAATCGAGAACGTTCTTGTGGTGCTCGATGAAATAGCGCTTCCTCTCGGAACATTGCGCATGAGAAAAAAAGGCAGCGATGCAGGACATAATGGATTGTCAGACATTATCACTAGCTTGGGAACCAATGAGTTCGCAAGATTACGCTTCGGTATCGGCAACGATTTCCCTCGTGGAAAACAAGTCGATTTCGTGCTAGGTAAATGGAAACCTTCAGAACACGATATCATCAACCCTCGCCTCGAAGTCGCTGCTAGCTTCATAAAAAGCTTCGTGACACAAGGCGTCGACCTCACAATGAATCAGATGAATAATAAATAGTTAGGAGTTAGGAATTGAAAATATTTTAAAAATAAGATATGAAAAAGAAATCTTTACTTTTAATCGTGATGATGTTTGTATTGACATCATTATCAACAATCAATGCTCAGGAAAAGAAGAAATTGATCGGCGACTATCTGTCAATCAGCGGCTGGATGAATATTCAGTACGATTATGAAAGCCAATTGCAAAATGGAGGAGAATCATTGGATGTAATCGCTAACACATTTAATGTCCGTCGTGCTCGTCTCGATTTCAAAGGTAACTTATGTGAAAATGTAGAATTCCGCGTTCAAGGCGACTTGGCAGGAACTCCAAAATTGGTTGATGGTTTCGTTAAGGTTAAACTGCAAAAATATTTTAACATTCAAGTAGGTCAGTTCAAGATTCCTTTCACATTCGAAAACCCTCAGTCACCTCTTACTCTTGAAGGTATTGAATATGCACAAGTTATTAGCAAACTTTCAGGCTATAGCGATATCTCTGGCGTAAAGACATATTCGGGCGGTCGTGATGTCGGTGTCATGATCTATGGCGACTTATTCAGTTTTGAGCATAACGGAAAAGAAATTCCAATCCTTACATATAAATTAGGTGTGTTCAATGGTAATGGTATGAATAACAAAGATGCCAACCTTGCAAAAGACATCGCAGGTAGTATTGAAGTTTGTCCAGGCATTAAAGGCTTGATGCTCGCAACATCTTACTATAATGGTAATTATAAACTTGACAATACTTTTGAAATCAATGATACAACAAAGCTTCATTTTTATGAGCAAAACGCTTTGAGAAATCGTTTGACTTTCGGCGGTAAATATGAAAACGGCAGGCTTACAGTACGTTCAGAATATATTATGGGTGACACTGAAATGGCTAATAAAGAAGGTATTTACACACTTAAATCTGATGGTTTCTACGTAACAGGTGGTTACTGGTTCAATATTATGAAGAGCCAAAGAATCCGTCCAGTGGCACGTTACGATTTCTTCAGACAAGATGTTAATAATCCAGAGAAAAACTCAACATATTATATGGTTGGTATCGACTGGTGGCCATACAAAAACCTTCGTCTTTTGCTCAACTACACAATGAAAGACAAACCAGGATTTGACTACATGGGAAATTTGTGGCAAGCACAGCTTTCTGTGAAGTTTTAATAGTTAGGAATTAGGAGTTAGGAGTTAGGAATTCTTAACTCCTTTTTTAGTTGCTAATTTGACCTTAAATTTTAAACCTTAAACCTTAAACAAAACGTAATATTTTTTCTCTACTTCATTCTTTTTTATATTGAAAAAAGATATATTTTTGTGGAATGTAGAGAATGTTATTTAGAATATCAATTTAAAATTTAACAATATGAAAAAAGCTTTACTTTTAACATTTATGTGCGTGTTGGCATTGTTCGGCAATGTTAGAGCGCAAGAAACAATCGAAGTGGGAACTTCTTCAGTATTAGTTTGGACTAGTCCTATTGTTGACTACTTTAACTACAGCGTATGTCAGCAGATTTATACTGCAGAAGAATTGCAAGGTAAGACAGGTCTTATCAATAGAATAGCATTTGACCACGGTACAGGTGGAGCAAACACACGTGATATCGTTGTTTATATGAAAAATATAGACAAGAAATTGTTTACTTCTGGTCAAGACTGGGTTGAAGTTACCGACGCTGATATCGTTTTTGATGGCGCTTGGTCTTTGCCAGCTGCATTTTCTGCTAATATAGTATCAGTCGCAATTGATTTTACAAAAGACTTTGAATACACAGGCGGCGATGTGTTGTTATGTATCTATGATAAGTCAGGTTATGGTGAAAGCAACTATAATCAATTCTATGCTTACTATAATGAAAGCTATCATGCAAGAATGTTATATACTACATCATCAACTTCTATAGATATGGGAGGTTTGTCAGCTAAAAATGGAACATTCTATTCATATACAAACTATATTAAGTTCACTTTCAAAGGTGAAGGTGGTGAAGAACCAGAAAATCCAGGTGAAGAACCAGGCGAAGATCCAGAAACTCCAGGCGAAGATCCAGAAACTCCAGGCGAAGATCCAGAAACTCCAGGTGAGGATCCTGAAACTCCAGGCGAAGAACCTGAAGTTCCAGGTGATGATGAAGATGATGATGAACCAACAGGTCCAACAACTGCTGTTACAGTAGAAATTGGTGCTGACAAAAATCCTATAGGAACAGAATATTCATTGCCAGTAACAGACTATCAAAAGTATTCTATTTCACAACAAGTCTATACAGAAGAAGATTTTGAAGGTCGTCTTGGTACAATCAACAGTGTTTCATTCAAATTATCAAATAACGTTTCTCAAGTTACAAGACAATATGAAGTCTATGTAAAACATCTTGAACGTGATAATATGGTAGGTGGTTATGAACCTATTACAGAAAACGATAAGGTATATGATGGCGATATTGAGATTTCAGGTGTTAAAGACTCATGGCTCACAATACCTTTCAGCAAAGGCTTTGAATATACAGGCGGCAACATAGTGGTCTGTGTTTATGATAAGACAGGTGCGAAAGCGGATCCAAACTATCATATTTTCTATACATTTGCTACAGAAGATCAAAAAAGAGCATTATTCAGCACAAGCAACGTTTCTCCTTTTGATATAAACAACTTGTCAGTAAATATGATGGCGTTTAAAGGATATGTTAACCAAGTGAAGTTTGAAATGGAAAGCAGAGCTATCGTTAAGGTTTCTCCAGCAACAATCGACTTGGGTGAAACAATGCTCGGTGGCTACTGGTCAGAAGCAAAACCTTTAGAAGTAAATGTTAAGTCTATAAGTACAACTGTCACAGATATTACAGTTGATAACGATTTCTTCGTATTGCCAGAAAATATCGACTACACTGCAAATCCAATCGTTGTGGAAGTTTCATACGATGAAAATGCAAATGTTGATGGCGAAGTAACAGGCAATCTCGTGATTTCATATTCAGATACAACAAAGCTTGTTCCTATGACAGCTAAGGCTTATACTCCAGGAACAGCTGATGTTTATGAACTTGCACAAGCAGTTACATTTGAAAATGGCAAATATACTCATACTCCAGAGTTCGCTAACTTACACGACAATTACTTGTTGCCAAGAGAAACAGAAAAGAGCAACACTCCTGATGCTGTGTATTCATTTGAGTTAGCAGAAAAATCTATCTTGAATGCTAAGGTTACAGGCGACAATGCAAAATTGGCTATCTATAGAGAAGGTTTCGAAGGCAAAGGCGGTCCTTCAAACGACAATGAATTCAAAGGCAATGTAGAAATTTCATCAGAGTTCTTCTTTGATTTCAATGAAGACGTATTGACAGGCTGGACAGTTAGAAACTATAATGACAACGCAAATAACTGGGAAATCGTTAGCGGTGGCGTTGATGGTACAAAATGCCTTATTTCTTATTCATATAGAACAAATAGCTATCCAAATTACTTCGTTGCTGATAACATCGTAATGACAGAAAAGACATATAACATCACAGAAAATTCAAAATTATCATTTGATGCTATGTGTGATGTTTTACAAGATGGTTCAATCGACCATGTTAAAGTTGAAGTTTCTAAAGACGGTGAATCAATGACATTCATTGAAGAAGTTACACCTACTTCAGCAGCATTCACAACTAAAGTCGTTGACCTTGGCGCTAAGTTCGCAGAATTAGGTCTTGAATATGGTGATTATCATATTGCTTTACACCACAAAGAAACAAACCAATTCTATGTATGCGTCGACAATGTAAGATTGTCAAATGCAGCTGCTAAGACAAGAGGCGCTTCTGACTTTGAAGAAATCTACGCTGTTGAATATCCTGCAGGCAAATACTATTTAGTTGCTGCAGCTGAAAATGGCTTCACATTTGAAATCGAAGTTATCGATCCAGAAAACTTGCCAGCAATTCCTGCTAACGTAGTCGCTACAACAATAGACGAGTTCTCAATCGAATTGACATGGGAAGCTGCAGAAAGAGCAACAAGCTACAACATCTATCGTAACGATGCATTCCTCACAAATGTTAAAGAATTGTCATATATCGATGAAAACTTGACACAAAACTCAGACTACTGCTATGTTGTTAGAGCTTACAACGATATCATGGAATCTATAGCTTCAGAAAAAGCTTGCGCTAAGACAATGAAACTTACACTCGAACCTCCAACAGAAATTTCAGCTGAAGCAACAAGCACTTCAACAATCGTATTGACATGGTCAAAAGTTGAAAAAGCAGCTGGTTATAACATCTACTGGGGCGAAGAAATTATCGACAGAGTATCAGAAACAACTTATACAGTAGAAGGCTTGACACCAAGTACAGAATACTGCTATATGGTTACTAGTGTTAACAAAACTATCGAATCATTTGACAAGTCAGATGTAGTTTGCGCAACAACATTTGATATCGTTCCAGCAGTTCCTGCAAATGTAAAAGTTGAAGCAACAAGCTCAACATCAGTTAAAGTGTCATGGGATGCAGCAGAAAACGCAAAACGTTATTACATCTACAGCGCTGATACTTTAGTCGCTAAGACATCTTACACATATTACAACATCGTTGGCTTGACTCCAGACACAGAATACTGCTATACAATTACAGCTGTTAACGGTGAAGTCGAATCAGAAGAGTCAGTTGAAGCTTGTGGCAAGACAGACCCAGAAGGCATCGCAGAACTCGCATCTTCACTCAATGTTTATCCAAACCCTGTTAACGATAAGCTTTATATCGAAACAGAAATGAATATTGAAGAAGTTGTCGTTTACACAATAACTGGCGTTATTGTTGGTCAACAGTCAACAGTCAACAGTCAACAGTCATATATTGACGTTGCTAACTTGAACAGCGGAGTTTACTTCGTTAAAGTTGTAACAGAAAATGGCGAAGTTGTAAAACGCTTTATCAAGAAATAATAAATTCCATTTTAATACATTCAACACAGATTTCCGGATACATAATATGGTCCGGAAATTTTTTTATGCCGTTGAAAATATTTCAAAAAAGTCGTATATTTGTAAGTTCTTTAAGTGTATGGAAATTATTGATTAAAATTAAAATACTATGAAAAAACTTTTACTTATTGCAATCGTATGTGTTCTTGGTTTGTTCGGAACATTAAGAGCACAAAATACAGAAGTCGTTATCGATGGAACAGTTGGCGCTTATGCTGCAAACATGAACAGATTCGCTCCAGTTTTTGTGGCTGTCCAATATTCAGTGTCTCAGCAATATTACACAGCTGAAGAAATCGGCGTTGAAGAAGGTGCTGTCAGAAGCTTGTCATTCAAGACAGATATGATGTGGTTTGAAGACAACGCTCGTCGTCTCGAAATCTATATGGTCAATACAGACAATGCAACTTTCAACGGTTTGAATATGGAACAGGTTTCAGCTGAAGACCTCGTATTCTCAGGCAATGTAACTTTCACAGCAAGTTCATGGGTGACTATAGAATTAGATAAGGCATTCAACTACACAGGCGGCAACGTTTTAGTTTGCGTAAATGACTTGTCAGGTTCAATGTGTTATTATGACAGCTACTTTGAAGGTTTCGCATTGCCAGCAGAAGAAGGCGTAAGATGCGTATGGAGCAGCGCTGAAGAAATGTTCTTCGATCCTACAGCAAGCGCAATTACTGCTAAGGAAACAGCGAACGTAGTTCCTACAGTGAAATTCACTTTCGGTGAAGCCGGCGAACCAGAACAACCAGGCGATGAAACAGAAGAAGACGAAGTTATCGTTATTGATGGAACAGTTGGCGCTTATGCGGCAAACATGAACAGATTCGCTCCAGTTTTCGTGGCAGTTCAATATTCAATCTCACAACAATACTACACAGCTGAAGAAATCGGCATTAAAGAAGGTGTTTTCAGCAGACTAGCATTCAAGACAGATATGTGGTATGAAGAAAATCCTCGTCGTCTTGAAATCTATATGGTAAACACCGACAATGCTTCATTCAACGGATTGAATATGGAACAAGTTTCAGGCAACGACCTCGTGTTCGCTGGTAATGTTAAATTCACTCCTAATTCATGGGTAACAATAAAATTAGACAAAGTGTTCAACTACACAGGCGGCAACGTCTTGCTTTGCGTAAATGACTTGTCAGGTTCAATGTGTTATTATGACAGCTACTTCGAAGGCTTCGTATTGCCAGCAGAAGAAGGCGTAAGATGCGTATGGAACAGCGCTGAAGAAATGCCATTCGACCCAACAGCAGGCGTTGTGACAGCTAAAGAAACAGCAAACGTAGTTCCTTTCGTAAAATTCTCTTTCGTTGAAGGTGATGCGATAGAAGAAATGACAACTTCATTAAGCGTTTATCCAAACCCTGTTAATGACAGACTTTATATCGAAACAGAAACTGAAGTTGAGGAAGTTGTCGTTTATGATTTATTTGGAAGACGCCAAGTCACCGAGACACCAAGTCGCCAAGGTAATGTGACTGTTGATGTTTCAAACTTAAGCAATGGCGTTTATTTCGTGAAGGTCGTGACAGAAAACGGAGAAATCGTAAAACGTTTTATTAAGAAATAATTGGCAATGAGTCATGAGCTATGAGTTGTGAGTAGAGATGCTCACTGCTCACTGCTCATAACCCAAAGCAAAAGTTATAAACTAAAAATACTGCAAACATGAAAAAACTTTTACTTTTATCAGTAGTGTGCGTGTTGGGTTTATTCGGAAACCTCAGAGCACAAGAGACAATCTCAATCGGTAGCGGTGATGGCGCAATCAATTATTCACCTACATATGTCGACAGCTACTATAGCGTTACTCAACAACTTTTCACTGCAAGTGAAATGCAGAACAAATCTGGCAAAATAACAAGTGTCGCTTTCAAATGTACAAGCAGAAGTGCTACTCGTACTTTCAAAGTATATTTGGTAAATACAGACAAGACTTCATTCAGCGGTTCATCTGACTGGGTTGCTGTAACAGAAAATGATTTGGTTTTCGAGGGTGATGTGTCATTTTCAGCAAATCAATGGACAACAATCACATTCCAAACACCTTTTACATACAAAAAAGGCAAGAATGTTATGTTGTGCGTAAATGACGTTACAGCAAATTATCAAAGTCTTGTTACAAAATATGCTTCAGAAGGCAGATCAGAAAACAGAATGCTTTATAAGAATGCATATTCAGAAATTCTCGCAACAAATTTGTCATCAGTATCAGGAACACTTAAGACAGATGTCAACCAAGTTCAATTCACACTCGTTGACGACGGTTCTGGCGAAGAATTAGATCCAGCTCCAAATGCTCCAGCTAACTTGACAGCAACAGCCTTGAGCGATACAGAAATCCAATTGACATGGGACGCTGTTGAAGGCGCAACATACAATGTTTACCAAGGAGAAGCATCTGTTGTTAAAGGTTTGACAGCTACAACATATACAGTTGAAAACTTAACTCCAGGCACAAACTATTGCTTCACAGTAACAGCTTCTAAAGACTTGGAATCAGAAAAATCTGAAGAAGCTTGCGTTTCAACAGAATCAAGAGCTACAACATTCGCATTCGATTTCAACAATGGCATAGTCGATATGCATGTTTTCCAAGGTCCTAATGCAAGTACAACAAACAACTGGGCATCACCTCAAAGCTATCCTTTGACAGACATGATCGAGTCTATCAAGAATTATTACAAAGGCGTTGATGGTTCAATGGCAATCTATTCTATGACATACGATGCATTGGAAGACAAGATATATACTCCAGACAACTATGTCGTGACAAACAAACCATATTTCATCACAGAAACATCAACACTTGAATGGGATATCAGACAATCTGAAGAAGGTAAGACTGACAACTATTCTATAGTTGTTTCAGAAAACGGAACTAACTTTACAGACATCTGGTTTGAAAGATATAGCAATAAAGCTGGTGATACAAAGGCTTATTCATTGGCAGATTATGCAGGTAAAGAAATCTATATCGGTTTCCACCACTACAAGAAAACTGATGGCGGCGCATTGTGCCTCGATAACGTAAAATTGGTTACAGACTCACAGTTAACACCAGAAGAACCTGTCGATATGGACGCTCCATCTATTCCAGATAACGTCAAAGCTGTAGCATTCAGCGAATCAACAATCAAGTTGACATGGAACGCTGCTGAAAACACAACAAGCTACAATGTATACCAAGGTGAAGACATCATAGCAACATCTATTACAGAAACATCTTATATGGTAGAAGGCTTGAATGCTGCTACACAATATTGCTTCACTGTTACATCTGTCAACGGTGAAAAAGAATCAGCGAAATCATCTGAAGTATGCGCTACTACATTCGAGGCAACACCTGAGGTACCAGCAGCTCCAACAAACCTCAATGCTGAGCCATTGTCAGATGCAACAATCGAATTGACATGGGACGCTGTTGAAGGCGCTAAGACATACAACGTCTACCAAGGCATGATAAAACTCCTCACAGTCGCTGAAACAACACATATCGTTACAGGCTTGAATGCTGGTAAAGAATACTGCTTCACAGTGACAGCAGTTAATGCTGGCGGCGAGTCTGCTAAGTCAGCACAAGCTTGTGCAACAACATTGGTTGAAGAAGGCACAGAAAAACCTGCCGCACCTAAAAACTTTAAAGTTCAAGCATTAGTTGCAAATGAACTCAGATTGTCATGGGACGCTGTTGAAGGCGCAACAAGATATTATGTATATCAATCTGAAGAATTGTTAGGTTCTATTACTGGCACAAGTGTAGATATCTATGACTTGGAATCAGATACAAGATATTGTTTCACAGTTGCAGCTGTTGTTGATAACGTTGAATCAGATAAATCTGAAGAAGTATGTGAAACAACATTAAAAGGTGATGGCATCGCTGAATTGGCTTCATCACTCAGCATCTATCCAAACCCAGTGAGCGATGTTCTCTTTGTTGAAGCAGAAATGAATATTGAAGAAGTTATCGTTTATGACGTTTATGGAAGACGCCAAGTCGCCGAGACACCAAGTCACCAAGAAGTTATGACAATAGAAGTTTCTAGCTTAAATAGCGGAGTTTACTTCGTTAAAGTTATAACAGAAAACGGTGAAGTTGTAAAACGCTTCGTTAAGAAATAAATAGGATTTGAGGGTATGAGGATTTGAGGAACTAAGGAAATATTCCTCATACCTTTAGTTCCTTAATTCCTCAGATCCTAATAAAAAACCGCTGCGAGAAATCGTGGCGATTTTTTGTTCCGGTTAAAAGACCAAAAGCTAAAGGCCAAAAACTTTAGTAAAAAAATAATTCTCAATTCCTACCTCCTAATTCCTAATTATTTCATATCTTTGCTCTCTTAATTTTATTTGTATTGAAAATCATTATTTTTTAAATTATTAACAAATGAAAAAGAATTTACTTTTCGCAATTTTATGTGTATTGGGTTTATTCGGAACACTAAATGCACAAGTAGTTACTATCGACGGTACAGTTGGAAATCGTGAAGTGACTACAAGTAAAAACGTTCCTGCTTTTTGTGCTAACAAGTGGGCTATTACTCAGCAGTTCTACACAGCTGAAGAAATCGGCAAATCATCAGGCACAATCGAAAGCGTCGCATTCAAAACAGCAGCTGTAGAAACAGAAGCTGAAAAATATCCATTTACACGTAATCTCGAGATTTACATGTCAAACTCAGAAGATTATGCTATAATAGGTAATGGCATGAGAGCAATGTCAGCATCAGATTTAGTATTCTCAGGTGATGTTGAATTCGCTTATAACGCCTGGGTTTCAATTGACATTACAGATTTCGAATACACAGGCAAAAACGTTTTGATCTGTGTCAATGACGTAACAAGCACAAATGTTTCTGGCGGTATTACATTCGACGCTTTCAAACATACAGTTACAATTGATGGCAGCAATGCAAACAGAGCTTTATACAAGAGAAGCACAAGCTCAGCATTTGACGCAACAACAGCTGTTGCAGGCGCTTCTACTAATGCTCCAGTTCCTTTCGTACAATTCGCGTTCACTGAAGGTACAACAGAAGAATACCAAGAACCTGTAACTCCAACAAACTTCGTTGCTACAGTATTGAACGAATCAAAAGTTCAATTGTCATGGGAAGGCAGTGAAGACAATTCAGGCTACAATGTTTACCAAGGTTCAGAACTCATAGCTAATGTTGCAACAACATCATACACAGTTAAGAACTTAGTTCCAGGTGAATATTACTTCTCAGTAAAAGGCGCTAACGGCCCTAAAGAATCAGAAGCAGTAGGCGCAAACGTTACAATCGTAGCAAAAACACTTGCAAGTGTAACTATCGGTCAAACATTCGACGGTGAATCTTTCACAGCTCCTATGTCATTGCTCAATCCTGGCGAACCAGCTAAACTCGATTCATGGGTTGAACAACTTTACACAGCTGAAGAAATTGGCGGCGCTCGTACAATAGAAAGAGTGTCATTCCCAATCAAATGCACTGTTGCTTCAGAAGAATATAGAACTCCAGTTACAACAAAAGAAATAAAGATTTATCTCGCTGAAACAACAGCTACAGATTACGCAAACCAAACTTGGACAGCAGAAGAAAATCTTACATTGGTTTTCTCAGATACAGACATTATCATCGGTGACCAAGAATGGGAAACATTTGAATTCGATGCTCCATTCAATTACAGCGGTGAAAAGAACTTGGCAGTTGTTGTAGCTAAGTCAGCAGATGAAAGCACAGGTATTTATTTATGGCATACAAACTCAGTTACAAATACTGTTTTATATTCAAACGACACTTATACATATCCTTCAGCACAAGGTAATGTGACAAACACAAGACCTGTTATCAGATTCGCATGGGAAGCAGAAGAAGGTGAAGAAGGCGATGAAAACGAAGGTAATGAAGGCAACGAAGGTGAAGAAGGCGATGAAAACGAAGGTAATGAAGGCAATGAAGGTGAAGAAGACGACGATACAACAGAAGTTGAAGTTGGTAACTTCCAAACAGCATTCTACTATGACTTCGAAAACGGCAATATCAATGGCTTGAAAGTTATCGACGCTAACAACGACAACGTAAAATGGCAATTCAAAGATGGTATGGACGGCGGTGTCAACGACGGCAAAGGTTTATACTCAGGTATGGCAGGCGGTGATAAAGCTGACGACTATATCGTTACAGCATCTAAATGCTCTATCACAACAACATCTGAATTCTCATTCACATTCGTTCCTTACGACTACTATTGGTGTGGTGAAAAGATCGCTTTCGTAGTTTCAGAAGACTGCGAAACATTTGAAACAGTTTGGTCATATGAATTCAGTTCAGAAACATATGATGGCAAATGGCAAGAAGCAACAATCAACCTCAGCGCATATGCTGGTAGAGACCTCTATTTAGGTTTACACCACTATGGTACAGAAGACGGTCTCCGCGCTGACAACCTCAAATTATACTCAGAAGAACCAGGCGTTCCTTCTAACTTCAAAGCTACAGCAACAGAAACAACTGTCACTTTAACATGGGATGCTGTTTATGGCGCTAAATCTTACAAAGTTTACGCTGTTACAACAGAAGTAGTTGAAGAAACAGAAACAACAGTTTATACATTGATTAAAGAAAACCTCAAAAAAACAACATTCACAATTGAAGGTTTAGAACAAGGCACAGCATACAGCTACTCAGTTACAAGCGTTAACGAATTCAAAGAATCAAAATATGCTAGTGTAGTTACTGTAAATACATTAAAAGAAGAAGAACCTGAAGATCCAGAACAACCAGGTGATGATGACGATAGCATCGAAGAGTTGGCTTCTTCATTCAATGTATATCCAAATCCTGTTAACAACATCCTTTACATTGAAACAGAAATGAATGTTGAAGAAGTTGTTATCTATGACGTTTACGGAAGACAACAGTTAACAGTCAATGGCCAACAGACTGTAGATGTAGCAAATCTTAACAGTGGTGTTTATTTCGTTAAAGTTGTTGCAAATGAAGGTGAAGCTGTTAAACGCTTTATCAAGAAATAATTTTTGCACATTCAATTTATTTTATTAGGTAATTCTTAGAAAATTGTATATTAATAAATTAACTAAAAAATCTACGTTATGAGAAAGTTATTACTTTTTGCAATTGTGTGCATGCTAGGTCTTTTCAATACTCTTAGCGCACAAAATGAAGAAAATGTCGAAATCTTGTTGAACGAAGATTTCGAATCATACGAAGTCGGTGCTAAAATCGCTAAAGACGGTGCTGACCATTGGACAACATGGTCAAAACAAGAAGGCGGTGCAGAAGACGGTAGCGTCGCAGAATTAAACGGCGAAAAATGCGCTCACTTCACATACGGTAACGACCAAGTTCTTCGTCTTGGCGGTTATCAAGCAGGCGTATTCGAATTAGAATACGACGTCTACGTTCCAGAAGGAAAAGGTGGCTACCTCAATATCCTTCACCAATTTGAAGGCAATACATCATGGGCAATGCAATCTTTCTTCCAAATGACAAACGATGGCGGTGATATAGCTACTATAGCTCCTGGTCATGGTTCTGTTCACGCTGGTTTAGGTAACGTTGCTGACCTCCCATGTGTATATGAAGGTTGGATGCACTTCCGTATTGTTATCAATGCAAACGTTGACAAAGCTGAATATTACTACACAATGCCAGGTAATGAAGAAGTTAAAGCTTTCGAATGGCAATGGAGCAAAGACAGCTTCGGTGAAAGCATTGCCGGCCGTAAACTCGATGCTATGAACTTCTGGCCTCCAAACAACAATGCTGAATACTATCTCGACAACTTGACACTCAAGAGAATCGGTGGCGAATCTTCAGCAGCTATCACTTTTGACAAAGAATCAATTGAAGCAAATATGCCAAAAGACGATGTCACCACTGTTGAATTAGAAATAGAAAACGTCGGTACTTCAATCGCTGAATACGTAGCATGGATCGACTATGGTCAAGGTACAGCAAGCAATAAGGAAAATTTAGTTTCTTATTCTCTCGAAGACATGTCAACAACAACAACAATCGGTTGGTCTACAGAAACAGCTGTAACTTTTGAAATCGCTTCATTATATCCAGCTTCAGCATACGCTGGCTCAGTAATGGGTACAAATATCACACAAGCTGCTTATTTCTTAGGTGAATTTAAAACTGAAACAGGTGAAACTGTTCCAAT
Source organism: Bacteroidales bacterium (assembly GCA_017549605.1). GTDB lineage: Bacteria > Bacteroidota > Bacteroidia > Bacteroidales > F082 > Limimorpha. The sequence goes on along the minus strand of JAFYUH010000047.1, from coordinate 38,410 downwards.
GCTTGAACCAGGTACAGATATGATCTTCCGTATCTACGGCCAAGGCATCAATGGCAAACCAGGTGACTTGTTGGCAGAAAAAGTTCTCCCATCTGAAGAAATCGTTTTAGACTGGAACGCTGTTGTATTCGATGAACCAGTTATGTTGACAGGTTTCGACTTCTATTTAGCTGTTGAAATGACACAATGCAAAGGTGGTTCTTCAATGGTATTAGACGGCAACTCAGAAGGTGAATTGGTTGGTTTCGGTGACTTATGCCGTCAAGGTAATGGTACAGCTTTCAGACCATTGACAGAATTCACTGCCGGTGAAAAATTCGGTAACCTCCATCTCATGGTTTTCTGTGTAGGTGATCCTGTCTCTGCAGGTTGGGCTGAATTAGACAAGAAAGACGGTATGATTGAAGTTGGCGCTACAGAAACAATCAATGTCGACTTCTCAACATTCGGTCTTAAGAAAGGTGAAAAATATGAAGCTACAATTCTCTTCAATACAAATACAGAAGAAGGTACAATCGAACTTCCACTTTCTCTCTATGTATGGGGTGAAGACGTTGAAGAAATCTTAAGCAACACATACAACATCTATCCTAACCCAACAGCTGCTCAAGTAACAGTAGAAGGTGAAAATATCAACTACATCGCTGTTTACAACTCAGTTGGCCAGTTGGTTAAAGTTGTTAGAACACAAAATAATGTTGTTGACATGAGCGCTAACGAAAACGGCGTTTACTTCTTCAACATCGTTGACAACGCTGGCAACAGCTCAGTACAACGCGTTGTTGTTGCTAAATAAGATGACAACAGACAACGGACAACAGTCAACAGACTTTGAGTCCGGTTCAAGAAAGGTCGCTGCGAAAAAAAATCGTGGCGACCTTTTTTGTTAGGAACCTTAAGGAACTAAGGGTATGAGGAACTGAGGAACTGAGGGTATGAGGAACTGGGGGTATGAGGAACTAAGGAATTAAGGAATTAAGGAATTGTTTTTTATCCCTTATACCCTCATACCCTTATACCCTCAATCCCCAACTCCCATTTTTTTAAAAAATTCCTCTTGACAAAAGCAATTTTAAACTATACATTTGCAGGGTAAAAATGCGGATATCCGCAATAATATCCTTTAAAATATGAGACTTCAATGTTGATGTCGGTGTGGTTGAATATAATTACACAGATGCCAATGGCAAAAAGATACGCACTCAGCTTGAAGTGGATTTTGTTGTTAATAAAACGGATAAACGATATTACATCCAGTCGGCACTTACTGTTGCTGATGAAGAAAAACGAAAGCAAGAGATCAATTCTCTAAACAGAATAGATGACTCTTATACTAAAATTGTTGTAGTAAGAGACAATGTCTTGCCTTGGACAGATGAAAGAGGAGTGCAATATATCAATATTGAAGATTTCCTTTTGGAGAAAATAAATGAGCTCTAATTATGGAACTAAGGGTATAAGGAACTAAGGGTATGAGGAACTAAGGGTATGAGGAACTAAGGAATTAAGGAATTAAGGAATTGTTTTTTATTCCTCATCCCCTCATCCCCTCAATCCCCAACTCCCAACTCCCAACTCCCATTTTTTTTAAAAAATTCCTCTTGTTTTTATAAAAAATAAAATTTACTTTTGTCCCCTTGACATTATTATGCACATTTATTAATTATTAATTAAATTTTATATTATTAACTTAAATCTTCACATTATGAAAAAACTTTTACTTTTCATGATTGCGTGCACACTCGGTTTATTTGGAACCGTTAGAGCACAAGAAGTTATCACAATAGGCGAAGGTACAGAAACCAGCTACGCCATTGCTGATAATTATGACGGCCACGGCGCTAGTCAAATGATTTACACAGCTGAAGAAATTGGTTCAGCAGGAACAATAACTTCAATTGCTTTCCAAAAAGCAGGTGGTGCTAATTACGACAGAACTTGGAGCATCTATATGAAGCATATAGATGAAGAAAATTTCACAAGTAATTATAACTACATAATGTCAGCTGATGAATTGGTTTATGAAGGAACATTCAGTACAACAAATGATTGGGTTGTATTCAATGTAGGTTCATTCCAATATGATGGCGAAAGCAACTTGTTAGTTACAGTTGTAGATAATTCAGGTGCATATGGTGGTGACCAATTATGGTATTACACTCAATATACTCAAGATCAAGGTAGTAAAACTCTTACCAAATACTTTACTGCAGACATTGATATTACAAAACAAACAGGATTCAGTGCATTCGCTGGTAGATTTAACATCCAACTTACAATCGCAGCAGGCGAAGGTGGTGAAGAAGGTGGTGAAGGTAACGAAGGTGGCGAAGGTGAAGGCGGCGAAACAGAAGAATTAGCTTCTGAATTTGCTTTCGATTTCGAAGATGGTGCAATGACAGGTTTAAGAACTTTCGCAGGTGAAGGTAGTACTGCTCCATTATGGGCAATAGGAAATGTTGGTAACGGTACAGGCATTTACTCAATGTCATATAACCCTACAACATGGATGACATATGCTACTGTTAATAACTACGTAGTAACAGAAAATCCATATCAAATCACAGCAAATTCTGTACTTTCTTGGTATTTATCACACTCAAATTCAGACTATGCATATGCTGATGTTTGTGCAGTAGTCGTTTCAGAAGATGGTGAAGCATTTACAGCAGTTGAAACTTATACATTCGATGGAACTAATAATGCAATGGAATGCTCACTCGCAGCTTATGCAGGTAAAAATTTATATGTAGGTTTCCGTCATTACTGTGTTGACGAATACGGCGGTGAATCACTTATCTTAGACGATATCAAATTGTCGCTTGTTGAAGGTGGTGAAACTCCAGAACAACCAGAAGAACCAACAGAACCAGAACAACCAGAAGAACCAGAAGAACCAGCAGGTGACATAGTTGAACTCGTTATCGAAACTGGTACTGATATGAATCCAAATGCAACTGGCAACTACTATTTGCCAATATATGACTATGCTAAATATGCAATGTCACAACAAATCTACACCGCTGAAGAGTTGGGCGGTAACGTTGGTCCTATCAACAGCGTTGCATTCAAATTAGGTGCATGGACAAGAACTCCTGAAACAAGACAATATGAAGTTTATCTTACAAATACTGACCTCAACATGTTCAATGGCAACACATTCGTTGCATTGAGCGAAGAAGACAAAGTATTTGACGGTGATGTAGAAATCGAAGGTACTATCGATACTTGGTTTACAATAGAATTTGATAAACCTTTCAATTACACAGGCGGTAATATTGTACTTACAGTTTATGACAAGACAGGTGTTGCTCTTACATCAACATATCACCAATTCTACAAATATGCTGCTGCAAACAGATCTTTGTATAAACAAAATAACGCAAGCGCTTACGATATGTTTAATTTAGGTACTGGTCAATTACAAACTTATGTAAGCCAAGTACGCTTAGGCATGACTGTAAGCATGGTTCTCACAGCTCCAGCTAACGTAGTTGCTACAGCACAAGGTTCTTCAGCAATTTCATTGTCATGGTATGCTGTTGGCGTAGCAGCAAGCTATAACGTTTACAATGGTACAGAATTAGTTGCTAATGTAGAAGGCACAACATATACAGTTGAAGGCTTGAATCCAGAAACAACATACTGCTACACTGTTACAGCCGTTAAAGAAGACGGTGAAGAGTCAGAAGCATCAGCTGAAGTTTGTGCAACAACAACAGTTACAGCTCCAGCAACTCCAACAAACTTAGTTGCTACAGCAAATGGTGAAACATCAGTTTCATTGACATGGGACGCTGTAGAAACAGCAGTTAGCTACAATGTTTACAGTGGCACTTCATTAGTTGCTAACGTAGAAGAAGCAGCTTACACAGTTGAAGGCTTAGAAGCAGAAACAACATATTGCTTTACAGTTAAAGCCGTTAACAATGGCGGTGAATCAGAAGCATCAGCAGAAGCTTGCGCTACAACAGACGAATTCACAGGCTGTTATGTAGTTGTAACTATGACAGACAGCTACGGCGATGGTTGGAACGGTAACTATTTAACACTTTCATACAACGGTATAGTTAAAAAACTAGAATTTGTTGGTTCTGGTACAAATTATAAAACAAAAACAGAAACTTTGGCTATTTCAAAGGGTGCTCATGTTACACTTACATATACAATAGGTGGATCATACACATATCCTGAAGAAAATGGATTTACTGTTGCTTATGACAATGGTCAAGAAATCATTAGTGCAGATAAAGGTTCATTGACAACAAGTACAAGTTGGGAATTTGACGTAGATTGTACTCCAGTAGCTCCAAACGCTCCAATAGTAAAAGCAGAAGCAACAGGTGGTTCAACAATCGTTTTGACAATGTCATCAACAGGTGCTGATAGCTACAATGTATATTTAGGTGAAGAAGCTATCGTAACAGGATTGACAGAAAATAAATATACAGTTGAAAACTTAGAAGCAGCTACAGAATACTGTTTCTCAATCGTAGCTGTTAATGAAGTTGGCGAATCTGAAGCATCAGAAGCTTGCGCTACAACATTTGAAGAAGGTTCAATTATCGTTTCTATCGGTGAAGGCGAAATCGCTCAGTTCTCAGCTCCTATTTGTAACTACGCTGGTTACAACTACTCTTTATCACAACAAATTTACACAGCTGAAGAAATCGGTTTAGAAAACGGTACAAGCATCAAGAGCATCTCATTCCACCATGTTAGTGGTAACAACAACACTCGTGATATAGTTGTTTATTTACAAAATGTTGAAAAAGGTGTATTTGAAGGAAGCTATGACTGGATTGAAGTAGCTGACGCTGATATCGTATATCAAGGCACATACACATTTGGTGCAGCAGAAGATTGGGCAACAATCGAATTCCAAAACGCATTTGAATATGCAGGCGCTAACGTAGCTGTTACTGTTTATGACAAAACAGGAACAAACTATGGTTATAGCTATGATATCTGTGACAAATTCTATAGTTCACAAGTAAATGAATTAAGAGGTATGTATTATGCTAAAGCTAGTGAACTTGATTTAACAGCAATCACATCAATCTATGCTACATCTATGAATACAGGTAGCTATGGCGTTCCTGCAAATGTATATTATGTAAATAACATTAAATTCAGAGCAGTTGAAGCTGTTGAAACTCCAGAACAACCAGAACAACCAGAAACACCAGCATACGTTCAAATCGGTGAAGGTGAATACTATAATAGCAACTATTCAAAACAAGCTCCTATTTGTGACTACTACACATACTTCGCATCACAAACAATCTATACAGCTGAAGAAATCGGTGTAGAAGCAGGTGTTATCTCATCTATCGCTTATAACTTACAAGCAGCTTACAACCACACACGTAATATCGCTGTATACATGAAGAACACAGACCGTACAGAAGCTTACTCTTCATGGGAAACATTCACAGCTGACAATTGTGTCTATAGCGGCGATTATACATTCGAAACAACAGGTTGGGCTACAATCGAATTACAAAACGCATTTGAATATACAGGCGGTAACTTGTTAATCACTGTTGTTGACAATACAGGTGCTTATACAGAAGACGGTAATATCGAGTACTTCTACTTATATGCAACAGGCGTACTCGCAAGCACAGATGATATTAAATGTATTTACAAGAATAGCGGTGCAACAATCGATCCATTGAACATCACACTTCAAAAATCATACTTATACGCAAGTATCGATGGCGCAAATACATGCTTAGCTCCACAAATCAGATTAGGCTTCGGTGCTAACGAAGGCGGTGATGAACCAATCGTTGATGGTACAGAATATCGTTTAGTATCTACAGGTGCAGATTATAACGCTCTTGAATACGTTTACGAATCAGAAACTTCAAACAAAGTTGTTGAAATCAGAAAAGGTCAAAATTATGGCTATGGTCAAGATATCACATTCTTACAATATGACGAAAACGGCGTATTGACAGGTTATGAATATGGCTGGGCAGAAAACGGCGCTATCGTTAAGACTGGTTCAAGCTATAGCTATTCAGTTGTAGAATACACATACACAGACGGTCTTGTAACAGCTTACACAGAAACAGATTACTATGGCTGGTCAGAACCATCAGCAACAGAATATACAATCACACGTGACGCTGAAGGTAACATCACAGAAGTTGCTTACGGTACAAGCAAACTCGTTTACACATACGAAAACGGTAAACTCGTTAGCGAAGTAAAATCTTACTATGACCAATGGGCAGAAACTCCAGGTTATGTAACAGAATACGAAATCGAGTATGCATACGATGAAAACGGCAACTGCACAGTAGCAACACAATATTCAACATACAGCGGTGAAAGAGTTGCAAGAAAAGGTACAGAATACGTTTATGAAACAACAATCCCAGCTGAAAATGTTGTAGCATTCGCTTATCCACACGCTGTTGCTCCAGCACACGCTAACCTCGTTACAAAAGCTATCTCTTACGAATTCGTAGAAAATTGGCAAACAGGTGAAATTACTAAAGATTACTTCACAGTAACTCCTTACGTTTACAATCCTGAAGTTGCTTCAGAACCTCTCGCTCCAATGGCCTTGACAGTAAGCGCAGTAAGCGATACAGAACTCAGATTATCATGGGTTGCTCTTGAATCAGCAGAAAAATTCTATATCTACAAAGGTGAAGAATTCTTCGCAGAATCAGAAACAACATCATACAATGTTACTGGTTTAGAATCAGCTACAGAATACTGCTTCTCAGTATCTGGCGTTAACGGCGAATTCGAATCACCAAAATCAGAAGTTGCTTGCGGCAAGACATTAGACCTCGTTGCTATCTATCCAGCTGAAATCGCATTCGGTGAAGTAAGAGTTGGCAACTACTGGGCAAAAGCAGCAACAGTAGCATCTGTTGAAATCGATCCATTAGGAAAGACTATCACAGCAATCACATGCGACAACGCATTCTTCACAGTTCCTACAATCGACTTGACAGCAGGTTACATCATGTTCGACCTCGGATATGACATGACAGCTGAAGCAGGCGAATACACTGGCAACCTCGTTGTTACATTAGAAGGCGGCGCAACAGTTACAGCTCCTGTAACAGCAACAGCTTACGCTCCTGTAACTCCAGACGTATTTGAACTCGCTCAAGAAATCACATTCACAGAAGGCGTTTATACAGATACTCCAGACTTCGCAACATTACACGATGACTACTTAATGCCAGGTGAAGGTGAATGGAATGACGGCAAATTAATGGATGCTGTTTACACATTCACATTAGAAACTCCATCAGCAGTTACAGTAAACGTAGCAGGTGAAAATGCACAATACGCTATCTACAAAGCTGAAGGTTTCGAATTCCCAACAGAAGAAACATTCAATGGTGTTGACAGAGCTATGACAACAGCATTCTCATTCGACTTCAACGACGGTGAACTCGGTGCTTTCACAATCCAAGACAACGATGAATACAAAGATTACTCATGGGATGTTGAAGATGACGAAAATGGCGGCTACAAATTGACATCATACTCATACTTAGGATGGTGGGGTGAAGACAACAGCTGGCAATACTTCGCAGACGCTGACGAACGCATCATTACAAATGAAGCATTCAACATCACTGAAAAATCAGTATTGACATTCGATATGAATGTAAATGGCCAATTTGAAGGTGTTATCATCGAAGTTACAAAAGACGGTGAAACATTCACAGTAATTGAAAACATTTTGGAAACAAGCTATTCATACGAATGGTTAGCTAAGAGAGTCAATATTGGTGCTAAATTAGCAGAATTAGGCTTAGAATACGGTGAATACAGAATCTCATTATACCACGATATGCAAGGTTATGGTGAACTCAACATCGACAACCTCGTATTGGCAGAAAGAGAATTAGCATTCCCAGAAGGTACATACTTCTTGTTCGCAGCAGCTGAAAAAGACTTAGCAGTTGAAGTAAGCGTAGTTGAAACAGAAGAAGTTGTTATCGTTCCAGAACCAAAAGCATACCGCTTAGAAAGTGTAGAAAGCTTCATGGCAACAGTTTATACATACGACGAAGTATTTACAAACAGAGTTGTTGAAATGGAAGAAGAAGGTGTTGTATCAACATTAAGCTACAATAAAGCTGGTCAACTTGTAAATGTAGTTCAACTTTACGATACATTTGATGAAAATGATAATCCAGTAGTAGCAACTTTATCAGAAATCAGCTACACATATAATGCAGATGGTACATTAGCTACATACACAGAAACAGCTCCAACTCCAACGGGTGCTATGGCAACAACAACAACAGAGTACACATACGAAGATGGTAAACTTGTTAAGGTTGAAAATGCTGACTATGAAATCGAAATGACATACGTATACAACGCTGACGGTACTGTTAAAGAAATCGTTGAACCTTACATGACAACAGTTTTCACATACGAAAACGGCAATCTCGTTAAGACAACTATCGGTTGGAATGACGAAGAAACAGGTGAATTCTTTGCAGAAGCAGAAGAAGTTTATACATACGCTAACGGTAACGTTGTAAAACAAGAATCTTATGAATACGGTTCATTGTATCAAGTACATGAATTCTTCTATGATACAAAAGTTTTAGCAAAAGACGTTTACACATTCGAATTACCACACATGGCAATTGCAAATGTAAAACCTGTAAACAACAATGTTCTTGCAAAAGAATTGTCATACTATAGCTACTATGATGAAGAAGCTGGTGAAACAATCGTACACTCATACACAATGACAGTTTACAACTACAACCCAGCAATCGTATTGGCTCCAGTTACTCCAATTAACTTCGCAGCAGAAGTTGTTGACGGTGTAGTTGAATTGACATGGGAAGCATTCGCTGACGCAGAAACATTCACAGTTTACCAAGACGGTGAAGTTATCGCTAACAACGTAACAGAAGGTTTCTATGCAGTTGAAGGCTTAGCAACTGGTGAATACTGCTTCGTAGTTAGAGCTTACAATGCAGCAGGCGCTTCAGCAGCTACAAACGAAGCTTGCGTAACAGTTGAAGGTGGTGAACCAACACCAACAGTTCCAGCAGCTCCAGTATTGTCAGGTGAAGCAACAGGTCCATACGAAATCGTATTGTCATGGACAGAAGTTGAAGGCGCAACAAGCTACAATTTATACTATGGCGAACAATTACTTGGTAATACAGAAGGTTTAGGTGGTAAAATTTCAGTTGATGAAGCTGGCGCAGAATACTGCTTTACAGTAACAGCTGTTAACGCAGCAGGTGAATCAGAACATTCAAATGTAGTCTGTGTAACAACACCAAAAGAAGACAGCATTGAAGAAAATGCAACAGCATTGAACATCTATCCTAACCCAGCAGTTGATAGAGTCGTTATCGAAACAGAAGCTACAATCGAAGCTGTTTCAATCTACACACTCACAGGTGTTATGATCTACAGCGAAGTTGACTTCAACAACAACACAATCAATGTTACAGACTTTGCAAGCGGCGTTTACGTCATGAAAGTCAGAACAGAAAACGGTGAAGTTGTAAAACGTTTCATCAAGAAATAATTAGGATTTAAGGGTATGAGGATTTGAGGGTATGAGGATTTTTTCCCCCCCTCAACTCCTCAATTCCTCAGTTCCTCAAATCCAAAACAAAAAAGCCGCCACGAGAAATTTCTCGTGGCGGCTTTTTTTGAACTTTGAACTTTGAACCCAAAACTTTAGCCTTTAGCCATTCGTCATTAGTCAATATACTTAGTTTAAAAAAATCATGTCAATTGTCAATTCTTAATTGTAAATTGTTAACTTTGTCAACATCATTTAGCGTAGAGAAATACTAATTAAAATTTAAATATTATGAGAAGATTTTTACTTTTAATGGTTTGCGTACTTGGTTTATTTGGTTCCTTATGTGCGCAGTCAACAACAGAGGATTTGACAATCGTTGAAGTGGGCGCAGATAAAAACCCAGATAAAACTCTCAATGTTCCTGTCTATGATTATGCCTATTATTCAATGTCACAGCAGATCTATACAGCAGAGGACTTGGGCGGTAATGTAGGCGCTATTTACAGCGTAGCATTTAAGGTTGGAAACGACACATATACTCAGACAAGAGAATATGAAGTCTATCTTACTTCAACAGAACTTGACGCTTTCGATGAAAAGAACTTCATCGCATTAAGTGAAAACGACAAGTATTTTGACGGTGATGTTGAATTGCCAGCAACAGCAGATACATGGTTTACAATCAATCTTGACAGACCTTTCAATTATTTTGGAGGTAATTTCGTTATCACTGTATACGATAAGACAGGTCTCCGTGCCGGTTATCATTATTTCTACAAATATGCAGCGGAAGGAAGAGCATTGACCAGCAATCAATCTTATGAAATTGATATGTTAAACTTGACAACAGGTACTTCAAGATCATACGTAAACCAAATTCAACTTGGAATGGCTAATAATCCAGGTCTGGAAATTTCAAAAGAAAAGATTTCTTTCGGAGAAGTTAAAACCGGTGGATATTGGTCTGAAAAGGTTAAAACAGCAAGTTTTACAGCTCAAGCTGTTTCAACTACAATTACATCTATTTCCTGCGACAATGATTTCTTCACATTAAATTACGACATCAATGCAATTCCTGTAAATGTTGAAGTCTCTTATGACGCAACAGTTGAAGTAATCGGCGAACAAACAGGAAATATCACTATCAAGGCAAATGGTGTAGAAAGCGTTGTTACTGTATCTGCTACAGCATACCTTCCTGCTTCTACAGATGTCTATGAACTTGCACAAGAAATAACATTTGAGGAAAATGCTTATACTCACACACCAGAGTTCGCAAATTTGAAAGACGATTACAACTTGCCAAAAGAAGTTAAGAAAGGCAGCACTCCAGATGTCGTTTATTCATTTGAATTAGACGCAGAAGCTACAGTCGAAGTGAACGTGACAGGTACAAATGCTGTTGCTGCTATCTATAGCGAAGACTTCGGCGGTATGGGCGGCCCTATGGCAAATAATAACAATAAAGGAAACATTCCTTCAGCAGGTGCTTCTTTTGATTTCGATTTTAATGAAGGCACTTTGGCAGACTTCACTTTGATAGACGCTAATGGTGATGGATATAACTGGCATTTGTTAAGCAATGCTATCGGCAATGACACTTATGGTATTGCTTCATATTCTTATGTATATACAAATGAAAATGGCGGCAGCTATAAAGATGTAACACCTGATAATTATATTCATACTAAAGCTGCTTATGCTATCACTTCTAGTTCTAGAATGTCATTCGACATTAAATCAAATGGCTTTGATGACAAGTATGCAGTAGTTGTTTCTAGAGATGGCAATACATTTGAAGAAATTTATGTTGAGACATATAGATATCAAGTTGTAAAAACAGTTGAATTGGATTTAAGTTCTTATGCTGGCGAAGTGTTATATATTGGTTTCCGTCACTATGATTGTACAGGTCAATATGCACTCTTCATTGACAACTTCCAACTCACTTATGGCAATGCAAAACGTGGTGAAGAACCACAAATCAAGGTCTCTTATCCAGCAGGCAGATATTATTTGGTTGCAGCGGCAGAAGATGCTTTCACAGTTACTGTAACTCTTGAAGTGGCTCCTCCAGCAGTTCCAACAAATCTTACAGCAACAACTGTTAATGAAACATCAATCGCTTTGGCATGGGACACTGTTGAAGGCGTAGAATCTTACAATATCTATCAAAATGAAGAATTTTTAACATCAGTAGAAGCTACATCATATACAGTTGAAAACTTAGAAGCAAACACATCATATTGCTTTATCGTATCATCTGTTAATCACGGCATAGAATCATTGAAGACAGAAGTCGCTTGTGCAAAGACAAACGATTATGTTATCGCAGCTCCTGCAAATGTAGTTGTAGAAGGTGTTGACGCATATTCTGTAAAACTTACATGGGATGCTGTTGAAAATGCACAAAGCTACAATGTTTATGTAGAAGGCGAATTGGCTGCAAACGTTACAGAAAATGTTTATGTTCTTGAAAACTTAGAACCAACTACAGAATATTGTCTTGAGGTTTCAGCTGTACGCAACGATCAAGAGACAGAAAAGGTTGAAGCATGCGGATCAACAACAGAAGTCCCAGCAACACTCGCAGCTCCTACAAACCTCAGAGCTACTATAAGACAAGATGTTGAAGGCTTCGGCTACAAATTCGAAATCACAATGGCATGGGACGCTGTTGAAGGCGCAGACGGCTATGACGTATTCGTAAATACAGCTACAGCGCAAGACTTCCACATGGGCTACACTAACGGCACAGCATACGTAGCTGGAACAGATAAAGAAGGCACATTGGAATTCTACGTCGTTGCTTTCAATGACGAGACAGAATCTGCACCATCAGAGCCATATACAATCACTATCGTTGATGACGCAGTGGAAGAAATGACAGCATCATTCAATGTATATCCAAACCCAGTAAACGACAGACTTTATATCGAGACTGAGGCTGAAGTTAAGGAAGTTGTTGTTTATGACGTTTACGGAAGAAGACAACAGACAACAGACAACGGACAACAGACTTTGTCCATAGATGTTGCAAACTTAAGCAATGGTGTTTACTTCGTTAAGGTTGTTACAGAAAACGGTGAAGTCGTAAAGAGATTTGTTAAAGAGTAATTAGTAATTAGTAATTAGGAATTGAGGGTATGAGGATATGGGGGATTAAGTTCCTCAATTCCTCATACCCTTAATTTTTTAATTCCCTAAAAAAATTATGCATTATGAATTATGAATTATGAATTAAAATTATAACTTTGTCGCCACTATTTAGCGTAGAGGAAAAACTAACTTAAATATTAATATTATGAGAAAATTTTTACTTTTAACAATGATGTGCTTATTCGGTTTGTTTACCGTTAATGCACAGGTAACAATCACAGTTGGTGAGAAAACCAATGTGGATGCTCGTATTCCATTCCACACATGGTATAAGTATTCTTACACACAGCAGATCTATACTGCTGCAGAGATAAACCAAGAAGCTGGAACTATCTCAAAGATTGCATTTAACACTAGTGGAACTTCTTATACCAGAAACATTAAGGTTTACATGCAAAACACCACAAAGGATAATTTTGAATCAGTTACAGATTGGGTTAATATTTTAGATTCCGACCTCGTTTTTGAAGGTTCTGTAACAACTACAGCTTTGATGGAAATCGTTTTGACAACTCCATTCGAATATGCTGGCGGCAATATGTTGTTATGCGTTCAAGACTGCACAGGATTATATCCAAATTCAACATCTTTTGATATAATGGCAGAAGCAGATGGCTTGAATCGTTCATTGATGGCACTTTCTGATAGCAACCAAACAGGTCCAAACAATTTGACAGGTGATCAAAATAACATGGCAGCTTTGAAGAATGTTATCCATCTTACATTCTCATCAGGAACTCCAACATATTTAGATGCTCCTGTAGTAACAGCAAAAGCATTAGATGATGAGTCAATCGTTTTGACATGGAATACTGTATTGAACGCAGCTGCTTATGAAGTTTATGAAGGTGATAATTTAGTTGCTTCAGTTTCAGAAAAAACATATACAGTTACAGGTTTGGAAGCAGAAACACAATATTGCTATACAGTAAAAGCTGTTAACGAAGAATATGAATTAGTATCAGAAGCATCAGCAGAGGCATGTGCAAAGACATCTGTAAAATTGCCAGATAACTTGGAAATATTTGAAGTAGGAGCTGATAAGAATCCTGTTGGCGGTAATTATTATTTGCCAGTTTATGACTACTCTCGTTATGCAATGTCACAACAAATCTATCTCGCAGAAGAATTGGCAGGCAATGAAGGTTATAGTATCTACAGTGTTGCTTTCAAATTAAGTAGTGCAAAAAGAGACCCTATGACAAGACAATATGAAGTCTATGTCCAGTCTACAGAACTCAGTGCATTTGATGGAAACAATTTCGTTGCATTAACCGAAGCTGACAAGGTATTTGACGGAGAAGTTGAAATTGAAGGTTCAATTGACAGCTGGTATACAATCAACTTTACAACTCCATTCAATTATACAGGCGGCAATATCGTTCTTACAGTCTATGACAAGACTGGAACAATGAATTCTTATACATATCATAGATTCTATACATATTCAGCAACAGGAAGAGCTTTGTACAAACAAGGTTCAACAGCAGTAGATATGTTGAATTTAACTACAGGTTCAATTCAGAGCAATGTAAACCAAATCAGATTTGGTTTCGGTTTCTCAGAAGAAGGTATGGATCCAAGCATTGAAGTTTCATCAGAAACAGTCGCTTTAGGAACAGTTGCATCAGGTAACTATTGGTCAGAAAAACCAGCAACAGCTGAAGTTACTATTGAAACAATAGCAACAACAGTTACAAGCATTTCATGTGACAATGAATTCTTCACATTAAATTATGACCTTACTGTAGATCCTGTTGTTCTTACAGTCGGTTGTAACAAAAATATGGAAGTAAGCGGTGAACAAACAGCAACTATCACAATCAAGGCTGAGGGTGCAGAAGATGTTACAGTTTCTGCTACAGCAACAGCTTACATTCCAGCAGCATCTGATGTTTATGAACTCGCTACAGCGATGACATTCACAGATAATGCTTATACAGACGCTCCAGCGTTTGCAAACTTGAATGACGATTACAACTTGCCAAAAGAAGTTAATGCAGGCAATACACCAGACGCTGTCTATTCATTCGAATTGGCAAAAGATGCAATAGTTACTGTAAATGTTACAGGTACAAACGCAGTTGCAGCGATCTACGATGAAGATTTCAAAGGCGAAGGCGGTCCTAAAGCAAAGAATAACAATAAAGGTGTTATAGAAGGTCCAGAAGGTCCAACAACATTCTTCTATGACTTCCAAGATCAAAGCTTAGAACACTTCACTTTGATTGATGCTAACGGCGATGGCAAGAACTGGGAAATCACAAAGAAATATGGTACAGATGAATATCATGCAATATCATATTCATACTTCAGCGGCAGTATCACTCCTGACAACTATATGATCACAAAAGATGCTTATTCTATCACAGCTTCATCTAAATTATCATATAAAGTTTGGGGCGTTAATGCTAACTATGACTATTACGCAGTTGTAGTTTCAGAAGATGGTGAAAACTTTGAAAGTGTTATTGAAGAAGCATTCCCAGCAGATGCATCTACAGTAAGAACAAAAGAAGTTGATTTAAACTCATACGCAGGCAAAGCGTTATACATCGGTTTCCGTCACTTTAATTGTTCAGGTCAATACTATGTTTGTATAGATGACTTCCAACTCACAGACGGCACAGCAGCAACACGTAATGTCGAGCCACAAATCAGCGCAGTTTATCCAGCTGGTAAATATTATTTGGTTGCAGCAGCAGAAGATGCATTCACAGTTAACGTCGCTCTTGCATCAGCTCCAACAGCAGCACCTTCAAACTTGACAGCAACAGTAGTTGATGAAACAACAATCGCATTGGCATGGGATGCTGTAGAAGATGAAATAGAAGGTTATAACATCTACCAAGATGAAGTTCTCTTCACTACAGTAGCAGCAAACGAAACAGAATATACAGTTGAAGAATTGGATGTAAATACAACATACTGCTTCGCAGTGACAGCTGTTAGCGAAGGCGTTGAGTCATTCAAATCAAATACAGCATGTGCAACAACAGGCGACTATATCATCGCAGCTCCTACAAATGTAGCAGTAACAGCCATCGACCCATTCTCAGTAGAACTTACATGGGATGCAGTTGAACATGCACAACGCTACAACATTTATATCGGCGGAGAACTCGTTAAGAGCGTAACAGGTACAGCTTACTACCTTGAAGATTTAACTCCAGCAACAGAATATTGCTTCGAAGTTTCAGCAGTACGCAATGACCAAGAAACAGAAAAAGTCTTAGCTTGCGGTTCAACAGCAGCTATCGACTTCGACGATGAAAACTTGCCAACAGAATTCCTTTTCGACTTCAACGACCAAATGTTGACAGAATTCATGTTAATCGACGCTGACGGCGACGGCAACAACTGGGGCGCATCAGGAACAGCAAATGGCTACGATGATACATACGCTATCAGATCATATTCTTACTGGTATGCACCATTAACACCAGATAACTATATCTACACAAAACGTCCTTATAGAATCACTGAAAATTCAGTCGTTACATTGAACGCAAAATGCGGTACAGGTATGGATTCTGACTTAGGCGAACACTATGCAGTTGTAGTTTCAGAAGATGGTGAAAACTGGACAATAGTATTCGAAGAAACAATCGAACATAAAGACTGGACAAACACATCAGTTTCTCTCGAAGCATACGCAGGTAAAGGCGTCCTCGTTGGTATCCGCCACTATAACTGCTCAGGCTTCTACTTCTTGGCAGTCGATAACTTCGCTTTGACAGAAGTCAAAGAACCAGAAATTCCAGAAACTCCAGAAGTTCCAGCAGCTCCAGTATTGTCAGGCGAAGCAACAGGTCCATACGAAATCGTATTGTCATGGACAGAAGTTGAAGGCGCAACAAGCTACAACTTGTACTTTGGCGAGCAATTACTTGGTGAAGTAAAAAGCTTAGGATCTAACGTCAAAGTTGATGAAGCTGGCGCAGAATACTGCTTCACAGTTACAGCTCTCAACGAAGCCGGTGAATCAGAACATTCAAATGTAGTCTGTGTAACAACACCAAAAGACGACAGCATTGAAGAAAATGCAACAACATTGAACATCTATCCTAACCCAGCAAGCGATAGAGTAGTTATCGAAACAGAAGCAACAATCGAATCAGTAAGCATCTATACTATTACAGGTGTTATGATCTACAGCGAAGTTGACTTCAGCGACAACACAATCGACGTTTCAGAATTCAATGGTGGTGTTTACATCATGAAGGTTAGAACAGAAAATAGTGAAGTTGTAAAACGCTTCATTAAAAAATAATTAAGATTTAAGGGTATGAGGATTTGAGGGTATGAGGATTTTCCCCCCCCCCTCAACTCCTCAATTCCTCAGTTCCTCAAATCCAAAACAAAAAAAGCCGCCACGAAAATTTTCGTGGCGGCTTTTTTTGAACCCTGAACTTTGAACTACAAACTTTAGCCCTTAGCCCTTAACCCTTAGCCCTTAGTCAATATACTTAGTCCAAAAAAAATCATGTCAATTGTCAATTTTTAATTGTAAATTGTTAAATTTGTCGCCCAATTTATAGAGAATAAAAAATAGAATTATAATTAAATTTACATTATGAGAAAGTTTATACTTAGTTTAATGTTGATGGTTTTAATATCACCATTGGCATTGAGAGCCGATGAGGTCATCGTCGGTACAGCAGATGGAACATCAACACTCGTTGTTCCCTTCAGAAACAACATGACTGCGTCATACACACAGTCTGTTTATCCTAAAGAAGAAGTCGGCGGTGCTATGACAATCACAGCTGTAGCTTTCAGCTGCAACACTCCAACTCAGACAACATCTTCAAATGTTAAGATCTATATCGGTGAGACAGACCTGACATATTTTTCAAATTCAGCAGACTGGCTTACAGACGAACAAGGTCGTACATTAGTATATGAAGGCGCTGTTACCTTAGGCGGTGAAGAATGGGAAAACTTCACATTCACAACTCCTTATGAATATAGCGGAGAGAAAAACTTGGTTATCGCTGTATCAGCATCAGAAACAGTAGCAAGTATGACACTTAAATGGAATACTGTGACAAACTCTACAGGTACAAAACCAAGTCTCCACAACTCACAAGCAAACGCAGAGCCTTCAGGAACAACTGCTGTTAAGTCATACAGACCAATCATCAAGTTGACTACAGTAGGTGAAGGCGGTGACAACCCAGAAACTCCAGAAGAACCAGAAACTCCAACATTGTCAGTTCCTGTAGTTACAGCAACAGCAATAAACGCAACACAAATCGAATTGGCATGGGAATCTGTAGCAGACTCAGCATTTTATCAAATTTATTTTGAATCTGAATTCATCGGCGCTACATACGAAACATCATTCCTCGTTAACAACTGCTATCCAGAAACACAACACTGCTTCACAGTTACAGCAACTAAAGATGGCGTTACAACAGATGCTTCAGCTCCTGCATGTGCAACAACACCAGCACAAGGAGAAGAACCAGAACAACCTGAAAATCCAGGCGAAAATCCTGACCAACCAGAAACTCCAATCCAACCAGAAGACCCAGAAACAGAATATCCAGTGGCGTTCTACGATGACTTCAATGACGCTAAATATACAGACAGATGGAATCGTAAAGACGCTGACGGCGACGGCTTCAACTGGGGTTCTTTAGCATTTGGAATCTATGCTGGTTATGAAGAAACAAACGGATTGTATTCAGCATGTTACTCTAGCGGCAATACATTATATCCAGACAACTATATCTATACAAATACAAAATACACTATCACAGAGACATCTGCTTTGTCATTCTTGCACCGTGAGTCAGATATGGAATACTTCGAAGAAAACTTCGGCGTTGTTATTTCTGAAGACGGCGTTAACTTCGAACTCGTTTGGAGCAAGAGATATACAGCAGAAGACTTGCATGAAGACAACGTTTGGGGTTACGATAGCATCTCTCTCGCAGCTTACGCAGGTAAAAACGTATATGTAGGTTTCCGTCATTATGACTGCAACGGTACATCTGCAAATGCTATAAAAATAGACAACGTAAGATTGTCAACAGCTTACGACAATGGTGATCCAGAAGAACCAGAACCAGGTCCAGAATTCCCAACAGGCGATGCTGTTACTGTAACAATCGGTGAAGGCGGTAACCTCGCAAGTTTCTATGTTCCAATCAACGACTATTACAATTCATTTGGTATTTCACAGATGATCTACACTGCTGAAGAAATGGGCGTTAAAGACGGTTCTATCATCAGCATGTCATTCAAATCAGATATGGTTGGCAACACAGAACGTGAACTCGTAGTTTATCTCCAAAACACAGATAAAGAATACTACACAGGATCATACGACTGGATCGCTTTGACAGAAGCAGACGAAGCTGTCTTTGAAGGCGCAATCGTGACACCAAGCACTAGCGACTGGTTCACAATCTATTTCTCAAGACCATTTGAATATACAGGCGGCAACCTCGCTGTTACAATCAACGACATCACTGGCGGTTATGAATACGGCGATTCATGGTGTTCATATTCTACAGAAAATCCAAGAGCTATATATTCTACAAGCTATGCTACTCCTATAGATCATTTAGCATTGTCTGATAGATATGGTAGTTTCAACATGACATCAGGCCAATATATCAACAGCCAAATTAAATTCGATATCGTTCCAGCTGCTGCTAATGTTGAAACTCCTGAAGCAATAGCTTTCGGTGAAGTGGCTCTCGGTGAATATTGGTCAGAAAGAGTTGTTAAAGCTAACATAAAAGCTGTTAACACAACAATAACAAACATCACAGTCGATAACAGTTTCTTCGTATTGCCAACAGAAATCGACTACACAGCAAATGAATTAGTCATTTCTTATGACAGAAACGCTGCAGCAGGCGAATATGCAGGCAACCTCGTTATCACTTACGGCGCAGGCGAGACAAAATCTGTTCCTATGACGGCAACAGCTTATACAGCTGCAACACCAGACGTATTCGAACTCGCTCAAAAAGTCGCATTCACAGAAAACGCATTCGCACATACACCAGTGTTCGCTAACTTGCACGACAACTATTTGTTGCCACAGGAAAAAGAAGACGGCAATGCTCCTGACGCTGTATACGAAGTTGAAGTAGCTAGCGACGCCCTCCTCTCAGCAAGCGTAACAGGTACAAATGCATATTTGGCAGTTTATAAATCAGACTTCAACGGCGAAGCTGGTCCATCAGCAAACAACTACTACGATGGTATCTTGTATACTCCAAGAACATTCAGCTTCGATTTCAACAATGGTTCATTGAACGGCTGGACTTTAATCGACAAAGACGGTGACGGATATAACTGGGAAATCGTTTCAGAAGACGGCGCTAAATATGTTAAATCTTATGCACATAAGACACAAGGCACAGGTGAACAAGAAGTCACTATCATCACAGAAGCTGACAACGTAATGATGACAGAACAAGCTTATAACATCACAGCAAATTCTAAATTATCATTCGACGCAGCTCGTTATAGCAGCGGTGACGAAGGCTTAGACAACTCAGAAACATATAAAGAATATGTGAAAGTTGAAGTGTCAAAAGACGGTGAGACATTCACAATGATTGAAAAAGCACTTCCTAAAGCAGGTTCATTCGGCAACATCGTTATTGACCTCGGTGCTAAGTTCGCAGAATTAGGCTTGAACTACGGCGATTATCATATAGCATTACATCACCAAGAAAAAGATGGCGTATTCGCAAGCATCGACAATGTTAAACTTACAAACGCCGTTGCTTCAAAGGCAGCTGTTAAATCAATAGACGCTGTTCACTTCCCAGCAGGTAAATATTACTTCATCGCAGCGGCTGAATCAGCATTCTCAGTAAGCATCTCTATGGAAGAAGCTCCTGTTACACCTCCAACAGAAATCTACGCAACAGATATCACAACAACATCTGTGACATTGGTATGGAATGCAGTAGCAAAAGCAGAAAGCTACAATGTCTATAAAAATGGTACATTGCTCGCTAATGTAGAAGGCACACAATACACAGTAAACGACTTGACATCTTACACAGAATATAACTTCGTCGTTAAGAGCGTCGCTGGTGAAGAAGAGTCATTCGCTTCAGAAGCAGTAGTCGTCAAGACAAAAGATTTGGATGTTGCAAAACCAACAAATCTCGTTGCAACAACAGCAAGTGCATCATCAATAGCATTGACATGGGCAGCAGCAGAAAATGCTTTGAGCTATAACGTTTATTCATCAAACACTAAGGTCGCTAACGTAACTGGTACATCATATACAGTTACAGGTTTGGAAGCTGAAACATTATATTGCTTCTCAGTATCTGCAGTACGTAATGAAACAGAATCAGAAAGAACAAGCGAAGCTTGCGCAATGACAGGCAACTTGGTCCCAAGCGCTCCATCAAACCTCGTGGCTACAACAGTCGATGCTACATCAATCGCATTGTCTTGGACAGCAGGTGAAAACGCATCAGGCTACAATGTATATCGTGATGGCGTTAAAGTCGGCGACGCAACAGGTGTTGTATACGTTGACAGAAACTTGATACAAGGCACACAATACTGCTACACAGTCAAGAGCGTACGCGGTCTCGTTGAGTCAGACGCATCAAATCAAGCATGTGCAACAACAGACGGCGTTAAACCAACTCCTCCTGTAGCACCATCAAACTTAACAGTTACAGCATTGAGCACATCATCAGTCAAGTTGGCATGGGGTTCAGTAGGTAACGCATCATCATACAACGTATATCAAGGTGATGAAATGATCGCTTCAACAGAATTGCCATCATACACAATTGAAGGTTTGGAATACAACACAGAATACTGCTTCACTGTTACAGCTGTCAACGAAAATGGCGAGTCAGCAAAATCAGCAGAAGCATGTGGCAAGACAAAAGGTGAAGGCATTGAAGAATTAGCTTCAGCATTCAGCATCTATCCAAACCCAGTTAACGATAAACTTTATATCGAAACTGAAGTTGAAATTGAAGAAGTTGTAGTTTATGATGTTTATGGAAGACAACAAGTCATCGAGACACCAAGTCACCAAGAAGTGATGACAGTTGAAGTTTCCAACTTGAATAGCGGAGTTTACTTCGTCATGATTAAGACAAATGAAGGTGTTGTGACAAAACGCTTCGTTAAGAAATAAATAGGATTTGAGGGTATGAGGATTTGAGGAACTAAGGAAATATTCCTCATACCTTTAGTTCCTTAATTCCTCAGATCCTAATAAAAAATCGCCATGAGAAATCGTGGCGATTTTTTTTGAACCTTGAACTCTGAGCTTTGAACTCTGAACTTGGCGTCTCGGTGACTTGGTGTCTTAGAGTCTTATTTTGGGCGTTCCGGCTATCGCCGTCGGGCTTTCCGCTATATCTTTGCTCGCTTAATTTTCCCTCGCTCAAAAAAATCTCACCCAATTCCCCGTTCCCGAATCCCGTTCCCGAAAAGCTCGCAAAGGATGCCGCTGCAATCCCTAACGCACCCTGCTATTATAAAATTCAGAATCTCAGAAATTAAAAATCTCAAAATTTTGAGGTTCTGAGTTTTTGAGTTTCAAAAAAGCTCCGTTAGGAGCGACAGAATATAGGCAGGTGATGAAGCACGTAGTGCGTAATCCCTGCAAAGAAGATTTGCCAAATAAATCAGAGTGCCGAAGGTACGACAGAATATTCTCGCAAAGACGCAAAGGAACGCAAAGTTTTGGTCACTGAGCCTGTCGAACTCATGCCTTCGATAGGCTCAAACGCCGCATACCCAAAGTCTGTTGACTGTTGTCCGTAGTCCGTTGTCTTAAAAAGAAAAAATCCGCATCAAACGACACGGATTCTTGAAATATAAAATGAAAAAGGATATTGATTTTAGAACTAAGGCTTAACAGTTCATCCCGCCGCAGCAGTGGATTGTCTGTCCTGTGACGTATCTTGACATATCGCTTGCGAGGAATAATGCTGTATCTGCTACGTCTTCTGGAGTGCCGCCACGTTTCAATGGGATGATCTTCATCCAGTCAGCTCTTGCTTCTTCAGAGATCTGGTTTGTCATGTCTGTGATGATGAAACCTGGAGCGATGCAGTTAGCTCTGATGTTACGTGAGCCCATTTCTTTAGCGATAGATTTTGCGAGGCCTATCATACCGGCTTTTGATGCTGAGTAGTTAGCCTGACCTGCGTTGCCTGATACGCCAACGACAGATGCCATGTTGATGATGCTGCCGTTACGTTGGCGTGCCATGATAGGAACGACAGCGTGGATGAAGTTGAATGCTGACTTCAAGTTAACTGTGATGACATCGTCCCATTGTTTTTCTGTCATTCTCATCATCAAAGTGTCGCGTGTGATACCAGCATTGTTGACTAATACGTCGATGCTGCCGAAGTCTGCATGGATTTGTTTTACTGTATTTTCAACGTCTGTGAAGTCAGCTGCGTTTGACAAGTAGCCTTTTACCTTCACGCCGAGAGCTTGTAATTCAGCTTCTGTAGCCTTGATATTTTCTTCATTTAAGTCGGTGAAAGCGATGTTGCAACCTTCTTCAGCGAAACGTTTAGCGATAGCTTTTCCGATACCTCTAGCTGCACCAGTGATGACAGCTGTTTTATTTTCTAATAATAATCTCATAACGTTAAATTTAGTTAACAATTAACAATGTACAATTTACAATTATACTTTCATTGTCAATTGTCAATTGTACATTGATAAATCTTCTTCTTTGAAATTTTCCACAAATGTAAGGATTTTTGCGATTTCAGCTTCACCTAAAGCTATTGTTATTTTGCAAGACTTCATGAATTGAGCTTCTGAGGTTTTGAAATTTTGAGCTTCTGAGATTCTATTAACGTCTTGTAAAAGGAGATGGCTCATGATGAGGTGTCCCATAGCTTCTACCATTCTGCGAGCGAGGAAGTCGTAAGCTTCTGATGATGTTCCGAATTTCTCGGCTGTCTCAACGATTTTGAGGTAGCTTTCTTTCATCTTGTTGATGCGTTGGCGAAGTGGCAACAATTCTTCGTTCAACGGCATTGCTTCATATTCTTCCACACGTTTGAGGTAAGCGCCATTGCCGATGAAGCGGATGGCTGCCACCACCTGAAGCTGTGATGTTCCTTCGTAGATGTTTAATATTCTTGCGTCTCTGTAATGACGTTCGCATTTGTATTCTTTCATGAATCCTGAGCCGCCGTGAACCTGGATGCTGTCGTAAGCCACTTGGTTAGCGTATTCGCTGGCGAAGAGCTTGAGCATCGGTGTCATCATATCGGCGCAGCGTTGAGAATATTTCATGTCTTGACGTTCTTCAGCTGTGAGAGTTCTCTCTTTACTGATAGAGTCGTATGCCTTGTATAAGTCGACGAAACGTGTTGTCTCGTATAACAATGAAC
The DNA here is from genome assembly GCA_017549605.1 of Bacteroidales bacterium. Classification (GTDB taxonomy): domain Bacteria; phylum Bacteroidota; class Bacteroidia; order Bacteroidales; family F082; genus Limimorpha. The sequence goes on along the minus strand of JAFYUH010000047.1, from coordinate 14,317 downwards.
GTGTTGCGTCGATCTTAGCTCTCATCAAGCCTATCATCTCATAAACCTGTGGGAAGTTGAGGATAGCCTTGCCGAATTGTTCGCGTTGTTGAGCGTAGTTGAGAGCTTCGTGATAAGCTGCTTCTGCGAGACCTACTGACTGAGCGCCTACGCCGAGACGTGCGCCGTTCATCAATGACATGACGTATTTGATGAGACCCATGCGGCGTTCGCCGATGAGGAGGGCAGGAGCGTTGTTGAATACGAGCTCTGCTGTAGGAGAGCCTTTGATGCCGAGTTTGTTCTCGATACGTCTCACTGTGACGGCATTGTCTCTTCTGTCGTATAAGAAGTAAGAGAGGCCGCGGCCGTCTGTCGTTCCTTCTTCAGAACGAGCGAGGACGAGCTGGATGTCAGCATCGCCGTTAGTGATGAAACGTTTGACACCGTTGAGTCTCCAGCAGTTGTGTTCATCATCAAAAGTTGCTTTAAGTCTTACTGACTGGAGATCAGAGCCGGCGTCAGGTTCGGTAAGAGCCATTGAACAAGTGAAGCCTTCGTTGATGAGAGGGAGATATTTGTCTTTAATCTCATCAGAGGCGAACTCGTAGATGGTCTCTGCACAGTCTTGAAGTCCCCAGATGTTAGCGAAGCCAGCGTCGGCGCGCGACACCATCTCCGCTGCCATCACGTAAGGAACGTAAGGGAAGTTAAGACCGTTATATTTTCTAGGCAATGACATACCGTAGAGACCAGCGTCGCGCAAAGCCTCATGGTTTTTCTGTGTGCCTTTAGCATAAACTATTTCATTATTGACGACTTGAGGACCTTCGTGATCCACGCTCTCAGCGTTAGGTTCTAACACGTTAGCTGTTAAGTCGCCAACTATTTCCAAGACTTTGTCGTAGCTGTCGATGGCGTCTTCAACGTTTTCAGGTGCCATCATGTCATTTTCACAGTCGACGAAGTTACGTTCTTTCAACTTGATAATCTTATCCATCACAGGATGTGAGAGATAAAACTTTAAGCTTTCGTTATCATTATAGAAATTCATATTTCTTGTTTTTATGTCAACAGACAACAGACAACGGACAACAGACATTCATAAAATACTTTAGTCCTTAGTCTTTTGCCCTTAGTCATTTATAACATATTATTTTTATAACTTTTTATCATCTTAGGCAAGATATCCATAGCGTCGCCGATGATGGTATAGTCGGCTATGCTGTTGATAGGTGCGTTAGGGTCGGTGTTGATAGATATTATCTTGGCCGATTGATCCATGCCGGCGCGGTGTTGTACTGCTCCAGAGATTCCGCATGCGATATAAAGCTTAGGACGCACTGTGACACCTGTCTGACCTATCTGTCTTTCTATCTCTGTGAATCCAGCGTCGATGGCTGCGCGTGTAGCGCCTACTTCGCCGCCGATGACGTCAGCGAGTTCATGGAGAAGAGCGAAGTTCTCTTTTGAGCCCATGCCGTAGCCACCAGCCACGATGATAGGAGCACCTTTGATGTTAACCTTCTGAGCTTCAATCTGACGATTTAATATCTCTACGCATAAGTCGCTGTCTTTGATATAATCTTCAGCTTTGAGGTTACGGATGACGCCTTTATGGTTTTCGTTGTAGATTTCTTTTTTCATGACGCCTTCGCGTACTGTCGCCATCTGAGGTCTTGTCTCAGGAGAGACGATGGTAGCGACGATGTTACCGCCGAAAGCAGGACGTATTTGATATAATACGTCTTTATATACTGTCTGTGTCTTGGCATCGGTATGGTCGCCGATTTCCAAGCTTGTGCAGTCGGCTGTGAGTCCGCAGCGCAAGTAAGATGAGATGCGAGGTGCGAGGTCGCGGCCTACTGCAGTAGCTCCGAAAAGAACAATCTCCGGTGTCTCTTCTTGAATTAATTTAGCGATAGTACTGAAGAAAGGAAGGGTTTGATAGAATGATAAACGTGGGTCGTTTACATAAAAAACAGAATCGACACCGAATGGGAATAATTGTTCTTCTATATTTTTAATGTCGTTTCCTATGACGATGGCATCGAGGCGCGAGTTTAGCCTGTCGGCGAGCTTGCGAGCCTTAGAGCAAAGCTCCAAACTCACCTCAGCTATCTGTTGTTCCTCTGTTATCTCACAGAATACTAATATGTTGTTCATGATTCAAGTTTTAGAATAAAATGATTATTTGTTATTTACAGCGCTTTCAACGAAAGAGATAGCTTCACCAACAGTAGAAATGTTTTCTGCTTGGTTGTCTGGGATATTGATTTCAAATTCTCTTTCGAATTCCATGATGAGCTCAACAGTGTCTAATGAGTCAGCGCCGAGGTCGTTTGTGAAGCTTGCGCTGTCAACTACTGTTTCACGTTCAACACCTAATTTATTTACGATAATGTCTATAACTTGTTCTCTTGTGTTCATAATAATTCTTTTTTAATGTTTTTAATTTAGATGATGTGAGCTGTGATAAGCTCTTTCATAAGTTCGTTAATTTCGCTTTCGCTGTTGTTTATGGTTTTATTCTCTTTACTTGTAAGAACAACATTTTCTATTGATTTGACTTTTGTAGGAGAGCCACTCATACCTAATCTTGAGAAGTCAGGGTTGATGTCGTCGGCATTCCATTCTTCAATTTTGAGAAATGGTCTTTTCTCCCATAATGCTTCTGTCGACAATGTCTGTTGACTGTTGTCTGTTGACTGTTGTCTTTCAGAATAGGTAGAAGCGTTTTTGTACATGATGACGCGTTTTGCGTGACGAGGACGGCAGTCGTTTGCGTTGCCGTGTACTGTTACCAAGACAGGGAAAGTTGTCTTCACTGTCTCAACGCCTCTGTCTAAGCGTCTCTTGATGATGATTTCGTTTTCTGTCATAGAGACGAGTTCTTCAGCGTAGGTGATCTGAGGTAGTTCTAATTTCTCAGCTACCTGAGGACCGACTTGCGCTGTGTCGCCGTCGATGGCTTGACGTCCTGTGAAAACGAGGTCGACATGACCTAATTTCTTTACTGCTGCCGACAAGGCGTATGATGTCGCCAAGGTGTCGGAGCCAGCGAATCTTTTGTCGCTGATGACGATGCCGTTGTCGGCGCCGCGGAACATGGATTCGCGTACTATCTCTGCTGCGCGTGGAGGACCCATAGTGATGATGGTGACCTTCACAGGCATGATGTCTTTAAGAGCGTCTTTGCAAGCGAGAGCCATCTCGAGGGCCTTCAAATCGTCAGGGTTGAAGATTGCAGGCAAAGCAGCACGGTTGATGGTGCCGTCTTCTTTCATGGCGTCCTTGCCGACGTTGTGTGTGTCAGGCACTTGTTTTGCCAACACTACTATCTGGAAATATTTATTGTTCATTATTTATTTCTTTGATCTTCAATTAATGCGAATGATAAGCTGCCTTTAGCACAAAGCTTGCCGTTGACTGTAGCTTTGGCTTCGCAAAAATACATATTAGCTCTTTGGCTTGATAATGTAGCTTCAACTTCTATAGTGTCGCCTGGAACTACCTGATGTTTGAAACGTACGTTGTCGAGGCCTGTATATAATGTTATCTTGTCTTTTAAGTCATCGAGGATGAGAAGGGCGCATGACTGACCCATAATCTCGCATAAGATCACACCTGGAACTGTAGGCTGTCCTGGGAAGTGTCCTTTCAAGAAAAACTCTTCTCCTGTGACATGATACTTAGAATGTACCACTTTGTTCTCATCTATGTTGATTTCATCTACGAGCAGCATAGGCTCGCGGTGAGGTAAGTATTTCTTTAATTCTTCTTTTGTCATAGTCAATTGTTAATTGTAAATTGTCAATTGTTAATTTTTCTAAGAGCTATACAAGCGTTATGGCCGCCGAATCCGAGTGATTGTGATATCGCTATTGTCAGGTCTGCTTTCACTGCGACGTTAGGAGTGTAGTTGAGGTCGCAGCTAGGGTCAGCTTCGTTGAGGTTGATTGTTGGAGGCACTATGCCGTGATGGAGTGCCAATGCCGCTGCTATGATCTCAACGCCGCCTGCTGCTCCGAGGAGATGGCCTGTCATAGATTTTGTTGAGTTGATATAAGCCTTGCGAGCGTTTTCTTCACCTAAAGCTGCCTTGATAGCTGCTGTCTCTGAGCTGTCGTTGAGCGGTGTGCCTGTTCCGTGAGTGTTGATGTGAAGCACATCGTTTTCGTTATATTTAGCTTCTTCGAGGGCCATTCTGATAGCGCGAGCTGCTTGCTTTCCTTCTGGGTGAGGTGCTGTGACGTGATGAGCGTCGCAGGTGTTGCCGTAGCCGCATACCTCGGCGTATATCTTGGCGCCGCGAGCTTTAGCGTGTTCATATTCTTCGAGGAGTATGATGCCAGCGCCTTCGCCGAGTACGAAACCAGCACGACGTTTGTCGAAAGGCAATGAAGCTTCTTTTGGATCTTCAGCGCGTGAGAGTGCCTTGCAGTTTGCGAAGCCTGCTATGCTGACAGGGTTGACTGCTGCCTCGCTGCCGCCTGTGATGATAGCGTCTGCGTAGCCGTGTTTGATGGCGCGATAAGCCTCACCGATTGAGTGTGTTCCTGTAGCGCAAGCTGTTACGACTGGCACACATACGCCGCATGCGTTATGATGGATGGCGATGTTGCCAGCAGCGATGTTTGATATCATGCTTGGGATGAGGAGAGGAGAGATCCATTTAGCTCCTTGTTCTGTCCATTTTACTATTTCTTTCAACATTGTGTTGAAACCGCCTTCGCCTGAGCCTACGTAAACACCAAGGCGTTCTGGATCGAAGCAGCCTTCGTTGCCTTGCATCGCTTCTATAGATGCTGCCAAGGCGTAGATTGAGAACAAGTCGTTACGACGTGCGAAAGCAGCGTCGACGCCATGCGCTATAGGATCGAAATCTTTTACTTCAGCACCTATTTTGACAGGGATGTCTGAAGTGTCTATCTTTGTTATATAATCAATGCCGCAGACTCCGTTGATAAGGTTGTTCCATAAAGTCTCGACATTATTGCCAAGTGGGGTGATGGCACCCATGCCTGTTATAACTACTCTTTTTTCCATAATTTACCATTCTAAAATACATGCTCCGGAAACGAAACCTGCTCCAAAAGCACTCATTACTATTAAATCGCCTCTTTTTAATCTGCCTTCCTTGTTGACTTCATCGAGGAGGATTGGAACGCTGGCAGAAGAAGTGTTGCCGTATTTGTGTATGTTCAACGGGAACTTCTCGTCAGGTTGTTTTACATATTCCTTGATGTTGTTGATGATTCTCAAGTTGGCCTGATGGATGAGGAAATGGTCTACATCTTCTGGCTTATGTCCAGATGCTCTCATCACAGCGTTGATGTCTCTGATGGCAGCGCGTGTGGCAAACATAAACACATCTTGTCCGTGCATGACCAAAGGCTGGTTGCTGTCTGGCTTGCTGTTGAAAGGAGAATATTGTAGCTCGTGTTTTTGGTAGAGCCTGTCCCAGCTGCAAGAAGCAGACATCTTTGTAGCTTTGATGTTGTCTCCTTCTGTCAGCACTGCTGCAGCTGCGCCGTCGCCGAAGAGAACGCTGGCGGTGCGGTCGTGCCAGTTGACCATACGTGAAGGTTCTTCAGCACATACGATAAGTATGTTCTTGTATTTGCCGCTTCTGTAGAAAGACTCTGCAATCTCCAAGGCATAGATGAAACCGACACAAGCTCCGTTAAGGTCGAAACAAGGACAGTTGGCGCCGATGGCTCCTTGTATGAGACAGCTCATAGCTGGAGAGACGAATTCGTTAACGACGTTAGCACATATAATATAGTCTAGGTCTTTAGCGTCCATGTTGGCATCGGAGAGAGCTTTCTTGGCAGCGTCGATAGCGAGGTCTTCTAGATTTTCAGAAGAGATGATGCGTCTTTCTTTTATTCCGGTTCTCGAGGTAATCCATTCGTCGCTGGTGTCGAGAATCTGAGAGAGCTTCTCGTTGCTCACGACTAATGATGGATGAGAACGTCCGGTTCCGATAATTTTCATAGTTGTAAAAATCAAAAATTTTCGAAGGCAAAAATAATATGTCAATATAAGCCGATGTTGAAAATGTGGCAGTTCATAAGTGAAATGAATATTTTTGTATTGAAAAGTGGCAAAATACTATTATTTGGGGTGAAATTTTTGTAAATTTGCAAACTGTTAACTGAAAATATACCAGTTTTGATGAAAAAACGTCGCAAATATAGTTTTTCTCCATGCTTGTTAGAGCCGGGAAACATATTCATAAGCCTCATTATTTCCATATTGTATGCTTTGGTGTTCCTCGTAATTTACTCTCCTTATTCTGATACAGCATGGTTCGGATTGGCAAAATCTGATAGTTTTCTCCTTACAACGACATTCGTGGTGGCATCAGTGTTGCTTTTGGTCATAAGCAGAATCCTGATGTTTTTCTTGTCGAAGAATAACATAAAAATGACATATCTCAAATATTCATTATGGATGTTAGGTGAGATTATATTAATAGGTGTATTCCATGCGACATTATCTATGGTGTATGTTAAGATGACTGATTTCTCTGTTTCTTACATCCTGACAAAAAGTATTCTGATAACATTATTGGCTTTGGGCGTTCCATACGCAGTCTCAGCCATGTGGATCACGATAAAAGATATGCGTAACACATTGCTCATCACCGATACCAATAATATCGCTTCCGACGGAGAGGCAATAGCGCAAAACATAGACATCATAAATATAGCAGATAATAAAGGGGTACTTAAATTGTCGGTAAAACTTGACAACCTTTATTATATCAAAGCCGAAGATAATTACACCATTGTCAATTATGCTAAAAACGGTCTGCTGAGCAGATATATGATACGCTGTAAGATTCAGACTATAGAGGATAACTTCAGCAATACTCCGCTGATGAGATGTCATAGGACTTATATAGTAAATACTCAGAAAATAAAGGTATTACGTCATGAAAGCGATGGCTTCTACATGGACTTCGATATGGATGGCATTGACCCTATCCCTGTTTCAAAAACATATAGCGAAGCCGTCGTAAAACGCTTCTCTGGCGAGACTTTGAAAAATAAAATTGAAAAATAAACACATTGTTATAGATGTGTTTATTTTTTTTTAAATTTGTGACATATTTTAGGTGTAAAAAAAACTATAAATATTTGTAAAACCCATTATTAACTAATAATTTATAATTATGAAAAAACTTTTCCTAACAATGTTGTTATTATCTTTAATAGCACCATTTACTGTGAAATCTCAGGACAACAAGGCTGTTCATGAGGTTTATGCTAAAACAAACAACAATGCGGTCGACTTGGTATGGAGCTGGAATGATATCGTTCCAGACAAAGTAGAAGTTGACTTTGAAACAGGTGACTTTAGTCAGGCTGATTTTGTTATAGATCAAACTTATCCTTGGGTTATAACAGAGAAAGCTTACGAAGGAAAATACGCTATCAAATCTACATGCGAAGGCGTAAATGACGGAGTATCAGCAATAGAAATCACTGTCGATGTTCCTTTCGACGCTACTATGAGTTTCTATCATAAAGTAGAATGTGAATATTATTTCGACAACGCTCGCTTCTTCATCGATGGCGTTGAAAGAGATCTTATCACAGGTAAAGTCGACTGGACTTACAGAGAATTTAAAGTTAAAAAAGGTGTTCATACTTACAGATGGACATACAGAAAAGACAGCGACGACTTTGAATCAACAGCTGACGTTTACTACGTCGACAAAATCGTTCTCTATGAAAAAGAAGAACCATTTGCAGGCGGCTGGATCAGCTATGATGACAACCACTTTGTACAAGAGGTAGGTTCACAGTCATACAACATTGACTGGGGTATCTGCTTCCCTAATACAGAAGAATATGCAGGCTACAACTTGACAAAAGTCGCTACTTATGACGGTGAAAGCCCTGTTTCAGTAAAGGCTAACATTTACTACGGTGGCACAGACGCTCCTGCTACATTGGTACACAGCCAAGAATTCAAACTTAAAGGTTCTGGTAAAATGATTGAGTTTGAACTTAATGCTCCAATCCCAGTTCCTGAAAATGAATCTTTATGGATTACATTCCATAACGAATGCAATGAAAACGCTTACGCTTATCCAGCAACAGGTTGTAACTACACAGGCGAACCAAACTCAGACTGGGTTTCATGGAACAAAGGCGCTGACTGGGAACATCTTTCAGAAAGCAATGTATATCTCACATGGATGATTCGCGGCTACCTCGAAAACAGCAGAGGCGAAACAGTCATGATGACTAAAGAAAGAAACGCTCAAGATTACAAGGTTTATAGAAAGAATAACATTTCTGGCGAAGAAGTATTGCTTGCTTCAGTTACAGACACAACATACTCAGATGCAAAATGGGCTGAGTTAGGAAGCGGCGTTTATTCATGGGGCGTTGCTGCTTCATACGCTAACGGCGACGCTGAAACAGTATGGTCTAATGTCATTGCAAAAGACATGTACACAACAGTTGATGTCAACGTTGCATCAAACAGCTTGGATGCAGTAACTGGCGCTAGAGTTAAATTTGTCAACTTGGTAGAACAAGGCTACGACTACAGAGTTACATTAGACGAAACAGGTAAATGCACATTCGATAAATTCCGTAAAGGTAACTATAGATTAACCGTCACTTTGGAAGGTTATGAAGTTTACACTCAAGAAATTGAAATCTTAGATGCAAAGGAATTGAATGTTGTATTAAATGAAATCAAGGCTGCTGTAACAGATCTTTACGTATCTCCTACAGGCTGGGCTTCATGGGGTAATGAAGACTTCGATAATGGCGGCGGCACTTTCTACTTCGACTTCGAAAAAGGTAATTTGGATGGCTGGACAACAATCGATGCTGACGGCGACGGTCTTAACTGGCGCGTCACTACAGACATCATGGGTCCAGGTAGCGGATACAATAAGAGTATGTACTGCGTCATCTCACAATCATGGTGCGTTGACTCAACTTATGAAACAGCTGCTCTCAGACCAGACAACTACTTGATCACAGCAGAGAAATATCTCATCACAGAAGATTCACAACTTTCATATTACGTATGCGCTCAAGATCAATCATCACCAGCTGAACATTACGCAGTTATGGTTTCATCAGCATCTAACACAGATCTTGGAAGCTTTACAACAGTATTGGAAGAAACATTGGCACGTGGCGGTAACGTGACAAGAAACGACAGAGCTCAAGGCGCTTGGTATAAGAGAACCATCGACCTTAAAGACTTCGCAGGTCAAGAAGTATATGTAGCATTCCGTCACTTCAACACAGTAGGTCAGTTCTATATCGACATCGATAATGTTGCTTTGGTTAACAATGCTAAATCAACTGTAGCTTCAAGAACACTCAACGGATATACAATCAAGTTGAACGGTGAAGTTGTTGCAAACAATGTTAAAACAAACTACTATCAATTTGAAAACTTGACAGCTGGCACAACATATAACGCTGCTGTTATTGCAAACTACACAACAGGTGAAAGTGCAGCTGCTGAATATACATGGACATGCGTATCAACAGACGAATATGCTGGCGTTACAAGCATTGAAGGTAGAAACGTAGCTGGCAAGGCTTACATCGAATGGACCCTCGAAGGCGATGAAGAAGCAGAACCTGCAGAAGATTCATTCTTGTTCAACTTCAGTGACGGCACATTGAATGGCTGGAGAAATATCGACGCTGACGACGACGGTTATGTATGGTATAACTCATCTGAAAAATTAGGCCCTGGCTATGGTTATAAAGATGACTACTGCGTATTGTCTCACTCATTCTATAGCTATGCTACAGAAAACGGCAACCAGTTCAACTTCCCATTGACACCAGATAACTACCTCGTTACAGAAAAGAAATATGCTATCAAGGAAGGTTCACAATTGTCATTCTTAGTATGCGCTTTGGATCCATCATATCCAGCAGAACATTATGGCGTGGCTATCACAATGGCTGACAATGCAACAGCAGAAGACTTCATCACAATCTTCGAAGAAACAATTGAAGTTGAAAATCCAGATCCTAACACTCCTCAAACAGAATGGGTCTTGAGAACAGTCGACCTCAGCAAATATGCTGGCGAAGAAGTTTATATCGCATTGCGTCACTTCAACTGTACAGACCAATATATGATCAATATCGATGACATCGCTTTGACAACAAATGCAAAATCATCAAGAGGCGAAAGCGAAATCTTAGGCGTAATGGTATTCTGTGATGACGAACTCCTCACTCCAGAACCAATCTCAAAGAGAAGCTTCTATACAGATTTCCCAGGCGATGATGAATATACGTATTGCGTAAGAGTTGTTTATAGCGACTATGGAATGTCAGAAGAACAATGTGTTTTAATCGACGCTCCAATGCAATGCAAGGCTCCTAGAAATCTCTATAGCGAACTCTCAGTAAATGAAAATGGCGAATATGGCGTTTCTTTGACATGGCCATTCGATGTCTCAGACTGGTTGTCATATGACAATGATACACCAGTGGCTGGTATGAACAACAACGGAAGCCCATTCTATTGGGGTATGTTGTTGCCAAATAATATCCTTGCTGATTATGCTGGTACAAGCCTTACAAAAATCAAGACTTATGACTATAGCGAAGGCAGTGCTACAGTATTAATCTACATAGGTTCAAAGACAGCTCCTATGGTTCAAAAACATATCCAAAGCATCACTTATACAGGTTCAAAACAATGGGTTGAAATAGAATTGGATAAGGCAGTCGCTGTAACAGGTGAAGAAAATATCTGGGTATTGCTTTATCAATCAGGTCCTGCTGTATTGTGTGAAGATAATACAGGTGGCAAATCAGACGGAAGATGGATCTCTTTCAACGGTAGCGAATGGATGGACCTCAAGGCATTGGGCAGCAATAATAACTATGTATGGGCTTTGAAAGCTTTCGTTACAAGTGCTGTTGAAGCAGACAGAGGCGCTGAAACACAAGAATTCGAATTGGCAATCAATGGCGATGTAAACAACGAAATGACAATCGTTCCTCTCGATGAAAAAGTTGTCGCAACATCAACAAGAGATTCAGAATTCCAACACTACAATGTATATCGTGGAAATGACCTCAACGAGATGTCAGTGCTCGCTACAACAACAGAAGGCAAATACTTCGATGTTGTTTCATACGGCGTTTACTACTATCAAGTAAGATCAGTCTACAAAGACGGTGATGAAACATGTGAGTCAGAACCAGCTAACTCCTTCCACAACCCAGATCAATATTATGTAAAGATTGAAGTTCTTAACATCGGTGAGACAGGCGTCAACGGAATGATGGTTTATCCAAACCCTGCAAAAGACAATTTGACTGTCAAAGCAGAAGCAATGACTCGTATAACAATCACAAACACATTGGGTCAAGTCGTTTACGACAATGAAACAAACACAGATAATGAAGTGATCGATATGAGCCGTTACGATGCAGGTATCTATATGGTTCGCATCACAACAGAAACAGGTTCTGTAGTTAGAAAAGTTTCTAAAATATAATTGAAAACTGAAAGTTGAAAGTTGAAGGTCGCTCGGTGAAAATCGGGCGATCTTTTTTTATAAGTCAACAGTCAACAGACCTTGGTCTAAAGTTTTTTTTGAATCCAATATCTTTTGTCATTAGCCTTTTGTCATTAGTCTGTGTCCGTTGACATAAAAATCTCCAGATTTTTATTAAAAAATGGAATAATAATTGTTAAAAAATCATCGTTAAAAACTCTAAAAAAACTCCTTATGAAGAAGGCATTATTTATATTTACATTGTTGTTCTTCAACATTCAGTTATTTTCTCAGAATTACGTCAGCGGCGTATTGGTCGACAGTTTGAATAACGAACGACTTCCTTATGTCAATGTCGGTTTGATGCGGGCTGTCGATTCTGTCTTTGTCGCAGGAACATCTTCTAACGATGATGGTATTTTTAAGATTGAACATATTCCTAATGGGAAATATGTTTTTTTTGTTTCTTCAATAGGCTATGAATCTATCAAGATGACTTTGAACCTTGACTCTGACCTTGACATGGGCGTGATTAAGATGAAGTCGGGAAGCACCCGCCTGGATGATGTAGTCATTGTTGAGAAGCGTCCGCTGTTCAGCAACGAGGGCGAGAAGACTTTGTATAACGTCAGCGAGGATCCTAGTGTCCAGACAGGCACTGTCTCTGACGCCTTGCAGAATGCGCCTGGAGTAGAGGTCGATGTTGAAGGCAATGTGTCGTTGCGCGGCGTGTCGTCGGTAGATATCTGGATCAACGGCCAGCCGTCGAATCTCAATGCGGAGAATCTGAAGACATATTTACAGCAGATGCCTGCTAACGCGCTAGAGAGAATTGAGGTGATAACGAATCCTTCAGCGCGTTATTCCTCAAACAGTGACGGCGGCATCATCAATATCGTAACTAATGCCAAGATCAAAAAGAACCAGTTCCTCAGTTTTGGAGTAAGGGCGTCGTCAACGCCAAACGCCTCGCCTTGGGCGTCTTACGTCTGGGCTAACGAGAAACTGTCGCTCAATGTCTTCCTTAGTGGCAATTATTCCAGATGGGAAAACTTCCAAAACGGATACAGCACCTCGTTCGATAAAAATCTCGATACCACAAACCACACCCGTTATAATGGCAACTCGTATTCAAATACCTATGGCGGCGGTTTCAATATAAACTTAGATTATAACATCGATACCATGAATTCGATTTCCGTATGGGTCGGAGGATGGCCTAATGCTAATAAGTCGAATAGCTTCAACGAGACATTCCGTCACGAATATATGCAAGACTCTGGAATGTATCATTATAAGACATACGGCGAGTCAGTTGGAAACAATACCTTCTTGAATGGCGGATTGCAGTATTTGCATAAATTCAATAATGAAGGACATAACATCAGCTTCAGAATGACGGGCAATCTCTCCAATGGACGTAGCGATAGCTATCAGCAAAGATATTATGAGACACAGACTTGGATGAATGTTGATTATAGAGAACTGACTTCACATAACGACTTCGGTTATGGTGCGAATTTGGATTATTCGCTTCCTTATTCTGAAAAAGGCGAGATAGGCATAGGCGCATCATATTCATATAAACCTGATAATTATTGTATTGATTACGACACTCTTGCCGGTGAAGTGTATGTGACCGACATTATGCGTAGCTATGATAGGAAAGTAGGTTCAAATGAATATGACGTTTACTTTACACTTCAGCAGAAATGGGGCAATTTCGTGTTTAAACCGGGAATAAGAATGGAATATGAAAAATTATGGTGTGATATTGAAGGATATGCCAGCAGCGATGTGACCAAAGACTATCTCAACTGGCGTCCGTCATTGCATCTTTCTTATAGAACCAAGTCGATGCACAACTTCAATTTGAGTTATTCTAGAAGGATATCGCCGCCAAACGCAAGAAATCTTACTGATTACAAATTCTATGGCACAGAGTCGTTCACCACAGGCAATTCTGAATTGCTTCCTACATACACTAATTCTATCGAAGGCGGATGGACGAAATACTGGAATAAATTCGGTTCTGTCGGATTGACAATGTATTACAGAAATTCTAAAAATACAGTTGACAACGTCAGCGATGTTATTTACGACGATTTCTTCGGAAGATATGTTCAATATTCGTATCCGGTCAATGTCGGCAAGTCGTCGAGAAAAGGATTGGAAGCCAATGTCACATATCGTCCTACTGGCATGTTTAACATGAGGTTATATGCTAATGTCTACGACTATTATTTTGAGACTAAGTTCAACGATAATATTATAAAAAGCAATTCCTTGACTTACAGCATGCGTCTGAATGTATGGGCGAAATTATGGAATAAGTTGGAGATTCATGCATCGGGAAATTACCGTTCGCCACAGAAGTCGTTATATGCTGAGAGTCTTGCCAGTTATTCCATCAACTGCGGTCTGCGTGCCGACTTCTTCGACAGAAAGATGTCAGTTCATATCAACGTCAACGATATCTTCAACTGGAACAGATGGGATAACAATACCACGAACCCATATTATGTGTCATACAGTTCGTTCAAGTTCAACAGCCGTTCAATCAGTGCAGGACTCGTCTTCCGCTTCGGCAAGATGGAGTTAGAGAGAAAAGCACAAGTTGGAGGCGGCGAAGTCCAGAACCCAGGAATAGCGATGTAGAGAAGTAGAGACGTCACTCTGATCTGACCCCAAGAAGTTGGACGGATTAATAAAACAGTTTACGTATAAAGAGTTCGGTATTGCACCGGACTCTTTCCTTTTAATTTAAGTTTGATTCGATCGTTGTTATAATAATGAATGTATTTCTTTAATTGTCTT
>JAFYUH010000046.1 GCA_017549605.1 Bacteroidales bacterium | reverse complement strand
GGAAATCGAAGCAGCCAGAGAAAATGCAATGCAGTTCATCAAGGCTGGCACAAAGCAGTACCCGATTGTCGATTTCTATGTAGAGAACGATTGTATGGCAGAAGAATCTACTGAAAGAGCCTACGGAGACCATTACGATGGAAAGGGATTTGAAGTCAGTTATGGTCTGCTCCCCAAAAATAGTGCCGATAGATACCCGATTATCCATCTCACAGCGGTAGCACTTGACGAAGATTTGGCTGATGAGCCTGTCATTCCCGAACTTGAACTTATCACTAAAAAGAAGTTCAATGCTTTCGGACATAGAGCCGTCCAGTTTGAGAAAATGGACTACAACCACCCTTATGTTAAGGCAACGCATATGATTAAGTTCTATGATACCGCATCTATCGCCGCTAACTTTCCGCTTGATATTTGGGAAGAAGCACTTCCTCTGCATTATCTGTTCAATGAGTTAAACTCTAACAGAAAGTGGAAAGACCCCGATGATGAAGATGGTCGCACCTATGATGTAGTGCGTTTCTGGGACGATAAGTACCACAAGGTAGATTATTATGCCGATGTATATGAGCATACGCCCGATGGTGCTGTTTTCAGCAGACAGAGAAACTTCCTTTTCAAGAAAGTTAAAGAAAAGGATATTATCTTCAAGGATTAAACAACAAAAACTTATATTCTGACGAGTTCGACCATATGATATATAATGAGATGGCAAATCTCAAACACACTCTCTCATTTATCTCACATAAGAAAATGAAAGGGCAAGAATATTAAATGGTCGGAATATAAATGGTTTTAACCTGCCGCAAGGCAGGAGAACATACAAATGGCAGGAAAATTAGAGCCGTCAGAATGGTTAAACATTCTGGCGGCTTGTCTTTTTGGAAATGGTGGTGAGAAAATGTATTGGCAAACAGCCGAGTTCAATGAGGACATAACGAAATATAACTATATCCAGTTGGCAGATTGGATTGAACGCTGCCGATTGGTTGTGAATTGGAATGAATATATCCGTTTAGAGAAAACAAGGGAAGAATACTTGGCTGATTTAGATGGATTCTGTAAAGAATGGGAAGCTCATTATCAATGGCACGAAGAAACTTACAAGAGAAACAGCGTATATAAGAGCAATAAGTTCAGAAAAGCACTTGTTTATCTTCAATTCAGAAAAAGAGTTTCCTTTATTGTTGATTATGGCAAGACTAAAGAAACTCAATCTATTTCTGCATACGAAAAACAGACAAACAGGCTCTATATGAAAAAACAGGTTGAAGAAAATTTTCAAAAAGTCTGGCATACGCATTATGAACTTGTTGAGGATATTTTCGTTCCAGATGAAGAAAAGCCAGTTGAACTTCTTGAGGTTGATGCAGAAACAGGAAAGCCGATAATAAGAACATACAAAGAGAAAATCGACCGTATCTTTTCCGAACAACTCTTTTGCGAATGGGAAGTTAATATTAAAGCGTTGAAAAACCGCAAAAAACTCTATACTGAATCGTTTGATGATTTTGTAAAGACCTGCAACGATGATAACGAGTATGAAATCAAGGTTGAAGTTCGCAAGAGAAAACGCAGCTATAAGAACGCTATTGAAGATATGGGCATAACTCATACAACATATTGCCAATGGCAAAATGCTAACGAATGTGAAAAAGACATTGATAAAAAAATCTTCGTGAATATGTGTTTTTGTCTGTGTCTTTCACTTCCGTTGTCGGAACAGTTGTTGGGTTATAATGGCTTTTCTATAAAAAACAGCAAAAGACAATTCGATAAAATTTGCGAAATGGCTCTGCGTATCGGATTTGACAGACAAATGGCGATTGACCTAATCGACAAATGGAACTTTGAAAAATCCGATGATTATATGAGCAAGAATAAAAAGTATCTTCCTGTTCCCAACCTTACAAAGAATGGATAAGAGGTGAAAAAATGCTTGTATGGCCTTTTTTCAGATGGTTAAGCGAGTTCCCAGAACGGCGTATGTTTAGAGGATTGCCCCGTGGGTGTTGGCATTGCGAACTACTTGGCATATGCCGCAGACCTAAAGAAGATGGGTGGAAGTGCTACAATGGGTGTATGGTGCTTAACTATGAAAATGAACGCAAATATGAGGGACTTCCTCGTGGGTGTTGGCATTGTAAGTACCTAACAGAATGTCGCAGACCTAAAGAAGAAGGTTGGAAGTGTTATGATGGGTGCAGGGTAATAAGAAGTAAATAGAAGCCTGCCTTGAGGAATCATAGATAGCTTGAGATTATTGAACAGATAGATAAACTTGAATTTGACGAGGAAAGACAAATGACCATCCAAACAGTTGAACAAAACAACATAGTATGTGCTGTTATTAACAGCGATGAAAAGGTATTTACAGATGTACAGTCTGCACTTGATGTGCTTATGACTGCAAAGTATGATGCAGGCACAGAGAACATCGTAATTGACAAAAAACTTATTGTTGAGGACTTTTTCATCCTCAGCACTGGCCTTGCTGGTGAGATTTTGCAAAAGTACACAAACTATGGTGGGCGTATTGCAATTTATGGCGATTACTCTCGCTATACCAGCAAACCTCTCAAGGATTTTATCTATGAGAGCAACAAGGGCAAGAGTGTATTTTTTGTTTCCACCATGGAAGAAGCTATCGAAATGCTGACAAAGTAAATTCCAATTT
>JAFYUH010000005.1 GCA_017549605.1 Bacteroidales bacterium | reverse complement strand
GGAGAAGGACGAATACCGGATTTTCCTTGAAGAATCCTTTTGTTAAGTTGTTCCAGTTAGCCATGATTAAAATCCTCCTTTATTGTTTTCAAATGTTGATAATGCGCGATTTACAGCATCGCAGAATGCTCTTGAACTGATGGTTGCAGCTGTGATGGCATCAACATCGCCTCCGTCTTTCTTGACTTTGAAGTTGAAAGAATCAGCATTTTTATTGTTGAATTGATCTTTGAAACTTGGCTCTGTCATTTTTGAACCTAAACCAGGTGTCTCAGCATGTTGCAAGACAGAGATGTTATTTACAGTGCCGTCTGCTAAAATGCCAACCATCAAAGAGACGTTGCCGCTGAAACCTTTGTTGGTGAATGTCTCCACTGCAGCTCCTATGAAATTGTTGTCAGCATCATAAGCGAGATAAAATGGAATGTCGATGTCTTCCATTGCAGATTTTACTTTTGTCTCTTTAAGTTCGTTAAACTCTGGGAGTACGTTCTCGATAGCCTCTGTCTTCTTTGCGTTTTCTGCTTTAGCGATAGGTCCTTTCGTAGCACTATAAACAATACCTAACACACCGCCTGATACTACGCAGATCACGAATAAGGCTACAAACATATTTAATAATGTATCTTTTTTTGCTGCCATAATCTTAATTATTTTACAGGTTTACCGAAACGTTTTGGCTTACAAACTTTATTGATTAAAGGAACAAAAGCGTTCATGATTAAGATGGCAAATGACATTCCTTCAGGATATGCTCCCCATAAACGGATTATGATTGTCAAAGCACCGACACCGATAGCGAATATTATTTTACCGTTGATTGTCATAGGTGATGTAGCCATGTCTGTTGCCATGAAGAAAGCGCCAAGCAACAAACCTCCGCTGAAGATATGTATCATCGGATTGACATAATGTACAGGGTCAATGAGCCAGCATGCTGTGGCGATGAGTGCTACAGTGGCAATGATGACAACAGGTGTCTGCCAGTCGATGACTTTTCTTAATATCAAAAAGAGACCACCGATGATGATGGCGAGAGAACCAGTTTCACCGAGTGAACCACTATAGATTAATTCTTGGACATTTTCGAATACCATTAAGTCGTTAGCAGAAATACCTTGGGAAATACCTTCCTTGAGATGACCTAAAAGTGTTGGTCCTGTAATAGCATCTGTCCAAGCATCGCCTAATAATGGTCGTGGTGTTGGCCATGTTGTCATCGCGACAGGGAAGGAGATAAGCATAAAGACACGTCCTACCAATGCTGGGTTGAACGGATTGTTGCCTAAACCGCCGAATGACATCTTGCCGATACCGATGGCAACGATAGCTCCTACTATAATCATCCATGCTGGAATATTAGAAGGTAAGTTGAATGCCAATAAGATACCGGTTATTATAGCAGAACCGTCGGCTATTGTGCAAGGACCTTTGATGAGGAATTTCTGGATAAGCCATTCAATTAAGACGCAGGCTGCTACTGATATCAAAGTGACGCGTATTGCATCAAAACCAAAGTAATATATTGAAAATAAGAATGCTGGCATCAATGCGATGACAACACTATACATTATTTTCTTGGTGCTTTCCCATCCGTGGATGTGAGGAGATCCTGATATTAAATAGTTGTTCATTTTTATTTCTGATTACGTGAACGAATTAATTGTCCTGTTTTGTTCTTGCCATAACGGATGTAGTCTAACAGTGGAATGTTTGCAGGACATGTGAATTCACATGAACCGCATTCAATACAATCCATGATGTAGTTGGCTTCAGTTTCTTCAAACATATTGTTCTTCGCCATACGGCAGAGTAGGTATGGTTCCAACCCCATTGGGCAGACATTTACGCATTTGCCGCAACGTAGACAGTTACCAGCTTGTCGTGGTTGTGCTTCCTTATCGGTCATCATCAAGATGCCGGACGTTCCTTTGATGACAGGAAACTCGCTGACAGAAACAGACTTACCCATCATAGGACCGCCGTTGATGATGTTTGTTGTATTTTCAGGGAGTCCACCTACAGCCTCGATGAGTTCTGTTGATGAGGTTCCTATTCTTACCATGAAGTTGGATGGATTCTTGACAGACTTGCCTGTCACGGTGACCACTCTAGAGATGAGAGGTTTGTTCTTCTGTACGGCTTCATAAATGGCGTATGTTGAAGCTACGTTGACAACAACACAGCCTGTTTCTATCGGAAGTTTGCCTGAAGGCACTTCTCTGCCTGTACAAGCCTTGATGAGTTGCTTTTCACCGCCTTGTGGATATTTCGTTTGTAAAAGCTGAACTTTAATGCCTTTGAAATACTTATCTTCTTTTATTATCTTGTGTAATTGCTTTGCAGCTTTTTTCTTATTTGCCTCAATGCCTATTATCGCTTTAGGTGCATCAACGGCTTTCATCAAGATCTTTACGCCAACCAGGAATTCATTTTGTTTTTCAAGAAGAAGACGGTTGTCGCAGGTAAGATAAGGTTCGCATTCAGCAGCGTTTATTAATACAAACTCAGCGTTTTTGTCTTTAGGTATCGTCAGTTTTACACTTGTTGGGAATGTTGCACCGCCGAGACCTACTATGCCATGGTCTTTGACTCTGTTTATTATTTCTTCGCGAGATAATGTTATCTCTTTAACTAATGTGTCGCTGGTATCTATGCCTTCAAGCCATTCATCACCTTCAACATCAATGAAGACTGCAAGCTTGCGATAGCCTGTATGGTCCATTATCTCATCGACTTTAGTGACTTTGCCGCTTACTGATGAGTGAACGTTGGCAGAGATGAATCCTTTCGCTGTTCCAATGATCTGTCCAACTTTTACTTCATCGCCTTTTTTGACGATGGCATCAGCTGGTGCGCCAAGACATTGTCCTAATGGAATGATGACCTGCTTTGGAATAGGGAAGGTTATTATGGGTTTGTCTGACGAAAGTTTGTTTTCTTCAGGATGAACGCCACCTATTGGAAATGTTTTCTTTGGATTCATACGCTTATTCTTTACTTTCGTTATTTACTGATTCTACTTCTACTTTTGGCTTGCGAGGTGGAAAGTTAACTGCAGCAATGCTTCCTCTAGGACAAACATCAACGCATTTGCGGCATGACTTGCACTTGTCTGCATTGATGTATGCTAATGTGCCACGCATCTCAATGGCTTCGAATGGACATTCTTTGAGACATTTCTGGCAACCTATACAGCCGACCTTACAATTCTTCATTGTAATAGCGCCTTTTTCAGTATTGACGCAATCGACATATACGCGACGGTTGTTCTTGCCCTTTGGACGTATCTCGATGATACCTCTAGGACATGCTTTGGTACATGTTCCGCAACCTACGCATTTATCTTCATCTATTACAGCAATGCCTTTCTCTTTATCTATATGTATAGCACCGAAGACGCATTTCTTTACACAGTCGCCGAGGCCGAGGCAAGAATTAGGACATCCGTTTGTTCCTGCGAACAATGTATGTGCGAAAGCACAGATGTCGGCACCTTCGTAATGTGTCTTCTTAGGTGCATTTTCGCAAGTGCCGTTACAACGAACAACAGCGATAGTAGGATCTGCGACTTCAACAGTCAAACCTAATACCGCTGCAACTTTTGTCATGTCAGAACTGGTGCAAAATAATCCATTGATATTGTTTTTGTCGTGCGCCGACTTTACACATGCCTCGGCAAAAGCACGACATCCGGCAAAACCACAACCTCCACAGTTGGCACCAGAAAGTGTAGCTTCGACTTCGTCAATCAATGGATTTTCTTCTACCTTGAACTTCTGAGCGACTATATATAAAATAACCGCTAAAATGCCTCCCAATACTCCTAGTACGATGAGAGAATAGAGTAAAATGTCGTCCACAATAATAGTTTTTTAGATTAAAAATAATTTGTACAAAGTTAATATATTATTTCCTTGAAATTATATATATTTTAATGAATTTCATACTTGAATTTACTCTTTATTTTTTCTTTGAAAAGGTATAAAATAAGGTAATATGGAACCAAAGAACCTATTGAAATCAATGCGTTTATCCCTTCGTCTATTTTAAGATAATTGAGGATAAATATCATGGAAATCAATATTGTTGAAGGAATCGCGTATGCAAAGATGACAGCTCTGTTGGCTTGCCCTAATGCCATGCTTACTTTCACTTCTTGACCGATAGACAGTTCTTTATCTTTTGGCGCACTGATGGTGATGATTTTCTCCTGCATCTCAGACATATTACATGCTGTCTTGATGTTGCATGACGCGCATGCGCTCTTTGATAAAATCTTTACCTCGACCTCATTGCCTTTGATATTGGTGATTATTCCTTCGTGTGAAACAATTTCGCCCATTTTCTTGTTTTTTGCAAAGATAATAAAAAGACTATAAGACTACAATACAGCAAGACAATTGCTTTGTAAATAAACAAATAATTATAAAAAAATGTTTAATAATTAACCTTAAACTTTTTTTATTATTTTCGCAAAAATATTTTTTATGATTCAGATTTTATCGCTTTTATTTTATTTCACATTTCCTAGTCTGATAATTTATTTGTGCAGAAAATCATCTCTTATGAATAAGATAGGGGAGATTCTATTGCTTTATATCGTCGGTATTTTAGTATCTAATCTTGTGGTATTTCCTCTTGGTCTTGGCGATTCCTTGAAAGGTGTTCAAGATGCTCTTACGAGCGTGACCATACTCCTGGCATTTCCTATGATTCTCTTCGGATGCGATTTTAAAAACTGGAAACTTAAAAAAGCAATTATCGCTCTTTGTATAGGATTAGTCTCTGTTGTAGCTGTAGATGTCATTGGTTTCTACATCTTTAATGATAACCAGACAGGCTTTGAAAAGATTGCTGGTCTGTTGGTGGGAGTTTACACTGGCGGAACTCCGAACCTTGCAAGTCTTAAAATAGCTCTGAATGTCGATGCTGAGACTTATATCTTCGTTCATACATTTGATATGATTATCAGTTTCGTTTATCTGGTGTTCTTGATGTCGTTCGGGATAAAAGTGTTTAGACTTTTTTTAAGTCACCGAGTCACCGAGTCACCGAGTCACCAAGGTGGTTCTGAGTTCAACGTTCAAGGTTCAGAGTTGTCTTATTCTGGCATTTTAACCAAGAAACATTTTCCTAAAACATTAGGTGCATTGGGGCTTGCCGTATTAATAATAGGTGTAGGAATGGGTGTCAGTTTGCTTATTTCTGGCAAGGTGGATGATATGCTGGTTCTCATTCTGACAATGACGACATTATCTATTGCGGTTTCTTTTTTGCCTTTTGTAAGAAAGATGGAGAAAAGCTACGACGCTGGTATGTATCTCGTCTTGATATTCAGTCTCGTAGTCGCTTCAATGGTTGATATTACAGCGATAGATTATCGCGCAGGCGCTAACATCATTGCTTATATAGCTTTCGTGATTTTCGGTTCTTTGGTATTATCAATAATATTGTCAAAGATATTTAAAGTTGATTCAGATACTATGGTAATTACTTCCGTGGCTCTGATCAATTCACCTCTGTTCGTTCCTATGATTGCGGAAAGTATGAAGAACAAGAAAGTCATCATCACTGGAATTACAGTAGGTGTTATTGGATATGCAGTAGGTAATTATTTAGGAATCATTGTCTCGCAATTGTTAAAATAGTTATGAAGTTAAGAATTTCTAAGATAAAGGATTATTTCAACGATCTGGTGGAACGCATCAAATCAGTTTTGAGACTGGTTGTCATTCCAGGATTTGAAGGTATGCCATTGTATGATGTGTTGGTTTATTTTGTTAAAGGATTTACGCAAGTCAATCTTATCGATCGTGCAGCTGCAGTGGCGTTCTTTGTTTTCCTTGCACTCTTCCCTTCGATATTATTCTTGTTTACCTTGATACCATATTTCCCTCTTCAAGGTGTGACGGCCAACGTGCTTGAAGCGTTGCATGCCATATTACCTCCTGGAACTTACGAGAGCGTGTCTTCAACCATCAACCAGATTATGTCTATTGAACATGGCGGACTTATGTCAATCGGTCTTTTGCTTGCTTTCTATTTCAGTACCAGTGCGATAAGCTCTTTCTTTAGAGGATTTAATATGGGCGACAAGGAATTCGGTCAGATACCATTCTTGAAACTGCAGTTATATTCAATATTAGTTATGATAATGTTTGTATTGCTGCTGCTCATTTCAATAGTTCTGATAACTTTAGGTCAGAGACTGTTGCCGATGCTTTTCGTCAAGATGCATTTCTATAGTGGCTTCACTGTGTTTATGATCAACATGCTTCGTTGGCTTATCGTTATCTTCGCCTTGATAGTCGCGATGTCTCTGCTATATCATTTCGGAAATCCTCGCAGCAGAAAATTTAAATTGTTTACACCTGGTTCTATTTTATTTGCAGCATTGTTTATCGTTGGAACTATGTTGTTTAATTTCTATATCTCCAACATTTCAGCCTACAACCTTCTCTATGGTTCTATCGGAGGTTTGATCATCTTTGTGATATGGATCTTTTTCAACTGCATTTTGATTTTGATAGGATATGAGTTGAACAAGAGTATTACTAAAGCCTGTGTCTTTAAGTTTCCTAATATGATGCCTCAGATTGAAGACTCTGATACACCTAAACTTCTTGAGTAGAATTTGGGCGTTCCGGTTCAAATAAAAAATCCGATCAAATTTTGATCGGATTTTTTAACCTTAAATAATCTTATTAGGTACGGCCTTACAGAATTAATATTCGTCAGAAACTGTGAGTTTCTTTCTGCCTTTAGCACGACGTGCTTTTAAAACTTTACGACCATTGGCTGTTGACATTCTTGATCTGAAGCCGTGTTTGTTTCTACGTTTTCTGTTTGATGGTTGAAATGTGCGTTTCATTGTCTTATGTATTTTT
>JAFYUH010000045.1 GCA_017549605.1 Bacteroidales bacterium | reverse complement strand
GAGTGCAAAGGTACTACTTTTTCCTTTCCCTCAAACACTTTTATCAACTTTTTTTTATTTTTTTTCACTTTCCCAGCTCCACACTGAAAGACAATGCGTTACAGAGGGCAAAACAGGCGGGAAAACGGCAATTCGGCGGACTCTCAGCTAAAAAAACGCTCTTTAAAGGGACATATAGGGACAAAAAACATCGGAAAATATCACAAAATCCATATTTCTTCCGAAAAACAGAACGGCTCTGGCACGCATCTCGCACGAGGATTACGCCAGGAAACGCAGAGAAAAACACAGGAAACGAACAAAAGGAGGGAACGCCGCACCCGAGGTCCGCGAGGTCCGCGCGGGACAGGACGGACGACAGCGGCTCCTTCGCTCGCAAAGACGCTAAGCAACGCAAAGAAAAAGCACACCTTATTAATTAATATAGAGGGAGGAAAAATATTATGAACTTTCAAATTTTGAATTTATGCTATTTTAAAAAATCATTACTTTTGTCTCATGAAAAAGATCATACTTCTCATATTGCTATCACTTCCTGCGCTATATTCTTTAGGGCAAACCATAAGTATAATATCACAAAACAAAGATCATATTATCATAAAGCATACTATCAACACATTAGAATTAGAAAACGAGCTTCCATCCTACTCTCATTTTATATTATTGCCGAATGATGTTCAACCAAAGACTGAATTAGTTTCTTTTAGAAATGAGATAAAAAACATAAAAACGTCTTATAGACACACTATTGACATTCAAAACCAAGGCGAAGTCGTGCCATGTTACGAAAGCACGCTAACAAACATCAGAGGTTTTAACTTCCTCCTTATTAATATATCCCCTTTTCAATACGATTCTATCAATAATAATCTTAATGTTTTTCATGACATCAACTTAAAAATATCATATAACACAAGAAACTCATCTTACGGAGATGACAAATACCGCGACAGAGAGTGGGACAATATTTTAAGAGACATCTCAGCAAATCCAGAGATGATTGATGATTTTGATTATGACAACAATGTCAAAAACATTTTAGACAACAATCTTGAAGGCTGCCAATATCTAATCGTCACTCCTAACAACAGCGGTATCTCGCAATGGGCTGACACTTTAGCCAAATTCAGAAACGAACAAGGCATCTTGACACAGGTCGTGAGCCTCGATGATATCGGAAACAACTATCCTGTAAATATCAAAAATTATTTTAACGACATTTACAAAAACTGGGAGCTCGTACCTTCTGCGATACTGCTCTTCGGCGACTATAGCCTCGACGACGCTAAAGGAATAAGTTCATTTTATCTCAACGATCATCCCGACAAAATTTCTTATCTTGCAGACAACAAACTTGTCGACTTCAACAATGACAATCTTCCTGAGATTGCCATTGCCCGTATTCCAGCGGAAAATGCTCAACAGGCAGAAACAATAGTAAGAAAAACCATCAATTACGAACGTTATCCTTCCTCGAATCCTAATTATTACGACCACCCCATCACTGCTATGGGATTCGAAGAGTCTCGTTGGTTTCAGCTATGCTCTGAAATAATTGCCGGTTTCTTTGAAAAGAAAGACAAACGCCCTACTCGTTTGAATGCTATTATTTCAGGCACACCAGATTCTCTTTGGTCAACGGCAAAAAATACAGATGTCATTATCGACTTCTTCGGGCCTAATGGTTTGGGATACGTTCCATCAGACTTAAGTCATCTTACGAAGTGGAACACAAGCCAAAATGATTTACGCAATGCCATCAACGATGGTTCTTTCTTAGTACAATACAGAGGACACGGAGAATATCAAGCCTGGAGCAAACCTAATTTTTCCAACAAAGAGATAAACAATTTAAGCAATAATGATCTCACGTTTGTCATGTCATCAAATTGCAGGAATGGAAATTTCAATTATGGCAAAGGCGACAATGATTGTTTTGCAGAACGCTTCATGCGTGTTAACAGCGGCTGCGTTGCAATAATCGCTGCTTCTGAAACATCATATTCTTTCGTAAATGACACTTACGTCTGGGGATGCTACGACTATCTTTGGAACGATTTCATGCCATCTTACGGCAGTTCGAATACAAATTTCAAACTTCCAGCATTTGCCAATACTTATGGCAAATATTTCCTTAAGCAATCCTCTTGGCCTGAACTAGAATTAAACAAAAACATAACTTACAACCTATTCCATTACTTCGGTGACGCTTTCTTGAAACTGAACACCGAAATGCCTCAGAACATAGCGATTAACTATCCGAAAGAAATAACACCCGAGCACACTTCAATCTCAATAAAGAAAGACAATGATACAAAAATAGCCCTATCTGTAAATGGCAAAATCATTGCAGTTTCAACAGACAACGACAGCGTCATAAATATAAACCCTCAAAAAAGCGGATGCAAAATCAAAGTAGTAGCAACAAAACAAGATCATTACCGCCATGAAGGATCTATTGAAGTAAAGAGTATGCTTAATGAGAACGACTTACATATATATCCAAACCCAACAAAAGACATTTTATTTGTTGAAAGTAAAGGAATACAGAAGATAGAAGTTCATAATTACTTAGGTCAGATGTTAATGGAAATTAACAACGATGTATCTAACGAGAAGATATGCATTGATTGCAATATGCTAAAAAAAGGACTCTTTCATCTTCATTTGATTTATGAAGACAAAAGAGTCGGAAAATCTTTTATTGTAAATTGAATCTGTGACTAATATTATTTACCAGTCCATTGGTCAAGATTGAATGTCAAGCTGAAGCGGAGAGTTCCTTCCAATGGGTTTGTACCAGATGTTGCTGTATTATTAACAGGTACAAGGTAAGAAACGTCAATATTAAATACATTATAACGTAAGCCAGCACCGAATGTCATGTAACGACGATTACCTTTCATTTTAGATTCATGGAAGAAACCTGTACGTACAGAGAATGTTTGATTATATAAATATTCAGCACCAAGTCCTAATGTAATCTCTTTCAATTCTTCGCTAAAGCCACCTGGCGCATCAAGAAATGATTGGAACATACCCTGGATTGGACCGACGTTATCATTTTTTCCTGCGGCAATAACTGGTTCGCCATTTTCATAGATAACAGCACCTGTTTCTGGATCTGTAGCATAAATTGGAGGTGTTGGAACCAATAATTTATTCAAATCGATTGAGAATGCCAATGAGTTATAGTCATCAATATCAAGTTTCAATGTTGGACCTAATCGCAAGTTTGTAGGAATGAAATCCTTCTCCATATTTGCTTCGTTATAATTCATCTTTGAACCGATGTTATTGATAGACACGCCCCATGAGAAGTTAGCATTCATAGTGCTGAACCAATAAACAGGTCTTGTATAATAAACAGCGATGTCTGCAGCAACTGAAACAGCTGGTTTTGAATAGTCTTTTACACCTTGTGTCAAGTTTGAGTATATCATACGGCCTGCTACAGCTCCAGAGATATATTTACCCAACTTACGAGAATAAGCCACATCTATTGCCCATTCATTAGGTGAATATGCACCTATTGTATTATTGTCTTCATCTGTAAACATAAGTTCACCAAGACTGAAATAACGCAATGTTGCTGCAAGTGTTGATTTAGAACTTAAACGTTTTGACATACCTACGTAAGCGATATTCATATCATTCACCAACTCTCTGAGCCAAGGGCTATACGCCAAACCTACTGAAAAATCATCTTGAATGAATGCATATTTTGCAGGGTTCCAATGCATTGAATAAACGTCTGGAGATGTTGAAACGCCCACATCACCCATAGCTGAAGATCTAGCATCAGGGGCTATCATCATAAATGGAACTGCTGTAGATATTACATTATATTCCAAATTCTGTCCTAAGACTTTGTCAACACCATTTTGAGCTTTAAGACCAAAAGCTGCAAAAAGCATCAAAAATAACAAGGTAAAAATTCTAACTTTTTTCATATTCTTAATAATAATTGTTCAATAAACGTGTAAGAAAATTTATTATTGCATCTTCTGTTTCAATTTTGAAGAAAAAGTTTGCAAAGATAATAATTATTTAATTATCAGTCTAGAATATCCTGACGTTTCTTCACTTTGAGCGTTTTTAATTGTCACATTATAAACATATATACCTGGAGACAAAGCAGCTCCGCTATCAGATTTGCCATTCCATTTTATAGGATCGATTCTGACTGTTGTTCCATAACGACGTTCTGTTATCGTCTTAACCAATTGGCCCATAAGATCGTAAATTTTTATAACAACATCTATCTCATTATCTTTCTGATTATGTTCAAATGTAAAATTCGTATTGTCATGCATCGGGTTTGGATAGTTGACAATATTTTCTATATCAATCACTTTACCTTTTACCACATTAAAACGAATCGTAGCGTTGCTTGAGTTATTGTATATATCCCAAACTTTAAATGTCAGTGTATGTTCTCCTTCATTCAAGCCATAGAACTTATACGACAACACACCGTATTCATCTTTTGAAAGAGGAGCTTCATAGAACTGATTAAGTGTATAAAACTTATTTGTTGCTCCTGAAATTGTTGCAGTTATATCATGGCCAATACCCGCACCAGATGTATTGACGCCATTTTCATCTTTGATATATACCAAAAGAAGCGGATTTTCATTTGTCATAGAACCATCAACGAACTTCTCGTCATCAATATACAATTTGATTTCAGGACCTGACTCATCTGTATCCGCATTTTCATTCAAGCCACCTACTATTATATTAGAATAAGAACCATGCGCATCAGTCTTGTCACTATTTGCATACAAGCTTATCAAACCACTTCCATAACTATAATTGATATCTTTAGGCAATGTAAATTCAGCGGTAAACGCTCCGTTTTTAACTTCAGCCTTGCCTGTATATATAACGCTGTTTCTCAATTTGAAAGAAATCACATCTGTCTCATTTCCATAAGTTTTATATGTCACATCCTTATCATATACATTGACATGTAACACACCATTAAAATCAGACATCTGCGTTCCATACACATCATTCACCACGCCTGTCATACTGATTTTCTGCAATGCCTTCAACGTATCTACGACATTTACATCATGATCATTTATTGATGTTATTTCTATAGTATTTTCAGGATAGTTCAATCTGAGAGCGGGATCGCCCAAATACACATAAACCTTTGAATTAAGATCACCCACCTGCTTTGCATGAACATACACATCACCCATCGTGATATATTTTCCACCTTCCATATCGAAAAGATGCTCATACAACAACTTCATCAGTTTTATACTATTTGAGCCATAAGTCACTCTAGCTGTAGTCATCATTGCAATTGCGCCGCCATAAGGATTAAGAAAGACATATTCTCCAGCCGATGTTCTCGTATGGTCATCGAAACGGCTGAATTCGCAAGAAGCAGTTATCATCATATGAAGTTTTGGTGAGTTACGCCAAGACAAGATGTCTTCATTTGTCAATATTCTTTCTGCAGCCCATCCTACTTCTCCTGCATGACCTATATAATTAATGATAGAAGCGCCCAATTCCACGCGGTTGGTAATAGCCGCATTGCATTCAGGAGAACGCTGTCCGCTAGATGTTGCAATCTGAGGATAACTGTCAAGATAAATTTTATCAATATCCACATCTTCCCCGCCATTTCTTCTTATGATCTGTTCCAGTTGTTCAGCATGAGACATATAATAAGTATCATTGTCATCGGCGACAAATGTTATATTCTTACGCCATTGTCCTGCGCTCTTATCATTAATTGTTACGTATTGTTCTATCTTGTCAATCATTGCAGAAGCATCTTCACGTGTTGTAACAGGCATTCTTCCGATAGCAATATCTATAGTCGAAGTGTTATCCATCATACCCTCGTAATCATCTAAGCACACGAAGTAATCATCAGTAACGACACATTCCGCAGAGCACGAAACTTTAGATTCAAAGGAAGGTATGAAACAGACATTGCCGCTCTTATTTTTAAAATCATAGGAAGCGTCACCAAAAAGCAAAACGTATCTCAGTCTCTTGCCTGACTTATTGTAAATCATCCTAATATAATCACGGATAGCAGTAATATCCTGCGCTCCGCAAGAAAACTCGTTATAAATCTGCTGAGGTGTCACTATCTCTATCTCCAAATCATCAATGCGAGAATGTATCTCTTTGAGACGCACCGACTGTGAATA
This sequence comes from Bacteroidales bacterium, assembly GCA_017549605.1. GTDB lineage: Bacteria > Bacteroidota > Bacteroidia > Bacteroidales > F082 > Limimorpha. Next base: position 29,337 of record JAFYUH010000045.1, on the reverse strand, counting down.
AAAATCAGGATGAGTGATTATCAAATAATCGAAGTCGTATTTTGAATGAAGATTCTGATTAGCCACTGTTGATATAAATGTGGCAGTTCTATAGCTACTTCCGTCAAAAGCAATGAATTCATTCTGATCATAGCCTTTGGTGACGAAAGACGCCACGTTTGAAGAATACTGAAGACTTAGGTTCTTTGGTTCTGTAGGATTCGTCACATCCCAAACTTTCAATGACTTGCTGGCATCAGCTATCTCGTAACGATATTTTTTCTCATCACTAAAGCACTCCGGATTTCTGAAAAGCATCATACTACCCGTAAACTTCAGTTCTCTCCATGCATTGATACTTATATAATCAAGCCAGGCTGTTGAATTTGATGTCGTTCTTGAATAAGACAATTCAATATTTATGACATCTTTATCGGAGCTAAACTTCACATTGCCAGTCTTTAACATATTGGCATACAAGTTATCTCCAGCATTAGTACTTGATATAAGTTTGTATATCGCAGTTCCGTTTGCCCTATATGTAAATTCCGCTCTAGAATAATTTCTAGAAGCCACTTCCGAGTAGAGATTACACTTCTTTTCTTTAATGAGATTAGGGAACACAAAAGAATACGTTCTTGTCAATGTTGCATCAAACTTATCGAAATACCATGTTGCTCCCATATTATTAAGATTATACAGATCCTCTTCAACAATATTGAAATCCAGGAATGAATTCACAACTACATCTGGATTTCCAGCAACAGTTTCTGCATTTTCTATACGTTTTCCTTTACCCAAGTCGGCGGTCAGGAAGACATAAGAATAATCAGAATAAGGATTCGTCACTTTTTCATAAACGCCATTAACATTCTTCAATGTCACAGGACCTCTTCCATAAAACAATATGTAATCATCTGGGTCAAAAGAACCGTCATCTTCCCCACTGACATAGATCGGTATTTCCACCAAATCATCAGGGCGCGCATCTATATTTATCGCAGGCAATACGCCACCTCCATTATGATACAATCTGATATTCTTAGGATTTATAGATTTCACAGGAACTCCCATAGCTTCAAGTTCGGAATAACTTATCTTATACATACCAGTCGATTCCAATGACATCATATACCACTTTCCAGAAGCAAGCACCGAGTTTTCTGCCGAATAATAATTTCTTGTTCTCTGCACGCTTTTCAATGCATAATGAACATCACAAGAAAGCAGTCGCATTGCGACATTATCCTCCATAAAAAAAGGATCTATTTCAAAGCAAAGACTATGGTTATCACGAGATGATTTTATGTAATAACTATAAGAAGGAGATTCGTTAACTATTTCTTTCAACAGAAGCAGTTCGTCTTCAGGCACTCTTTCACAGACAAGATTATCCACATAAAAGTCCACTTCAACCTCATCGGAATAGATAGGGAAAACATGTCTGTATACAGGATTTTTTTCATCAAAATAATTATCATAAGAAGCGTCACCAAGCGAGACAAATTCAATAGTTTCACCATTAACATTAATATTTTCAACGCCTCTCCAGTCAATCTGCACAGAAAAAGAATCAAAACCTTGCGCCTTTGAAACAGAAGTGCTAAAACAAAGAATCAGCAATAAGGCGTATAACTTTATATTCCAATTATTTATATTCATTTTTATCATTTAAAAACTATTTTGCAAATATACCAAAAGCCTAACGAAAATACTAATTTTTTATTATAGAAAATATGATTAAAAATATACAGATTCTACAAATAATTCAAAAAAATTCCGTATAATTGCAAACTGAAATTTATGATTTTTCACGACAATACAATATTGTAAAACATTTTCAGTTTAGATAATAGTTAAAAATTAAAATAATGCGTAAAGGAATTAGTATTAGCTCATTACTAACAATGTTATTTGTAAGCTTTTTGTTAGTATCATGTACAAGCAGCACTCAGCCATCATCACGAACTACAGGATGGAACTACAATGATGCGGAGAATGGTGGATTTTATATCACAGATTTAAAAGAACAAATCACAGGTCCTGGTCTTGTTGCTATCGAAGGCGGCACATTTACAATGGGTTCAACTTTAGAGAACGTTTACTATGAATGGAACAACAATCCTAGAAAGGTTACAGTATCTTCATTCTACATGGACCAAACTGAAGTAAGCAACTTAGATTATCTTGAATACATCAACTGGTTGACAAGAGTATATGTCGATTATCCACAAGTTATAGAAAACGCGCTTCCTGACACATTAGTATGGCGCAATTCATTATCATATAACGAACCAATGATCGAGATCTATTTCCGTCACCCTGCTTATAGAGATTATCCAGTTGTCGGAGTAAGCTGGAAACAAGCAAACGACTATGCATTATGGCGTTCAGACAGAGTTAATGAAAAATTATTAATCGATGCTGGCATGCTGTCATACAACAACGATCAAACCAAAGACTATCATTTCACAACAGAAGCTTATTTAGCTGGAGTTTATACAGGTACAGCCACAACAATGAACCAAGAAGGCAACCGCAAAGTAAAGATGGAAGATGGCATTCTTCTTCCTAAATACAGACTCCCAACAGAAGCAGAATGGGAATACGCAGCTTTAGGTCTCATTGGTAACACTCAAAACGAAAATGTAGCTGAACGTAAAGTTTATCCATGGAATTCAAAAGGTTTAAGATCTGACGATTCTAATTATATGGGTTCTTTCGTAGCTAACTTCAAAAGAGGTAACGGTGACTATATGGGCGTAGCTGGCAACTTAAACGACGGCGCTACATTCCCTGCTCCAGTAGTGTCATACTGGCCAAACGACTACGGTTTATACAATATGGCTGGTAACGTATCAGAATGGGTACTTGACGTATATCGTCCTTTATCTTATGAAGATGTCAACGACCAAAACCCATTCCGCGGCAACCTCTACAACAGCGAGTTGTTCTCGGAAAATGTTGAAATGAACGATTCTATCAAGAGATTACGCAACGCTGCTTACAACCTGAATATCAATGATGGCGACTTCGCATCAACAATACAAGAAAGCAACGACTGGACAAATGGCGCTGAATCTCCTGAAAAATACACAAGCCAAATGTATGACTACGGAAACACTACATTGATCTCTGATAAATCACGTGTTTACAAAGGTGGTTCTTGGGCTGACGGTCCATACTACTTAAGCCCTTCAATAAGAAGATTCATGAACGAAGATGAAGCTTCTTCAACAGTTGGGTTCAGATGTGCCATGAACAAAATTGGCAGTGCATTAGCAAAATAAATTATCATTTTATATAATGTAAGCCGTCATGAAAAAGACGGCTTTTTTTTGGTCTAATCATGAAGACAATAGAAAAAATATATCAACTATATTCTCAAAAATATATAGTAACTACAGACAGTAGAAAAGTTGAACCAGGATGCGTATTCGTCGCCCTTAAAGGAGAACATTTCGACGGCAATGACTTTGCCTATCAAGTTGCAAATGACAATGTTGCAGCATGCGTCATCGCTGACAGAAAAGACCTTCCTCATCACGAACGACTATTCATTGTCGATGACAGTCTGACAGCACTTCAAGAATTAGCGAAATTACATAGAGAGAAATGCAACACTCCTATAATAGGCATCACCGGCACTAACGGCAAAACAACTACCAAAGAACTCGTTGCAGCTGTATTATCTCAGAAATATAACATAATATACACACAAGGTAATTTCAACAATCACCTCGGTGTTCCGTTGACTTTGCTTCAGATAAGACCAGAGACAGAAATTGCTGTAGTGGAAATGGGAGCCAATCATCCTAAAGAAATAGAATTACTATGTTCATTGGCACAACCTAATTTCGGCATTATAACAAACATAGGCAAAGCTCATATAGAAGGTTTCGGAAGTTTTGAAGGTGTGGTAAAAACCAAAAACGAATTGTACGATTATCTTAGAAACAATAATGGCAAAGTATTTCTCAACAACGACAACCAGTTATTGAAAGATCTCGCTAAAGGTTTGAACTTCATCAGTTATGGCAAGGATAACAATGCAGATTATCATGCTACGATAATATCATCAAATCCATATCTATCAATAAATTGGAACGGTAAAGAAATAAACACTAGACTCGTTGGAGAATATAATTTTGAAAACGTCATGGCTGCTATAACAGCGGGCTGCCAATTTAACATAGAACAAGAACTAATAATCAAAGCTTTAGAAAACTACTCCCCTACCAACAACCGCTCACAATTCATTAAAACCGAAAAGAATGAAGTCGTTATGGACGCTTACAACGCAAATCCTGTAAGCATGTACAACTCCATCAAGAACTTCAGAAATATAAGCGACGACAATCACCTATTAATATTAGGCGACATGAAAGAACTCGGAAACGAGTCATTGAACGAACATCAGGAAATATTGAATCTCATCAAGGAACTTGAGTTCTGCAATGTCATTCTCGTTGGAACTGAATTCAACAAGATCAACAATGAGTTCCAATCATTCTTAAATGTTGACGAACTCATCTGTCACATAAACCAGAATGAAATTTCAGGAAAGAAAATATTGGTAAAAGGTTCACATAGTATTCATTTGGAAAAACTCATCAATCTTCTATAATTATGAGAGATTTTAAGGTAATTGGTTTGATGTCAGGAAGTTCTCTTGACGGCATCGATATAGCTTACGTCAATTTCAGTCACGACAATAAAAAATGGTTTTTCCAAATTGTTGAAGCCGGCAACGTTCCATACACTGAAGATTGGAAAAACAAGTTATCTGAGGCTTTCAACAAAAACGAGTCTGAACTGAAAGAGTTGGATATAGAATATGGAAAATATCTCGGTTCCATAACAAAGAAATTCATCAAGAAATACGAACTTGATCCTAAGCTGATTGCGTCACACGGTCATACTATTTTCCACATGCCTGAGAAATCATACACATTACAGATCGGCAACGGACAGGAGATTGCCAATGAGACAGGCATAATGACAATCAACGACTTCAGAAGTGAAGATGTCAGCAAAGGCGGACAAGGAGCTCCATTGGTTCCTATTGGCGACAAATACCTCTTCGCCGATTATCCTATATGTCTCAACATTGGCGGAATAGCCAACGTATCTTACGACTGTGACTGGCAACGCATTGCATACGATATCTGTATGGCAAACCAGATGCTGAATTATCTTGCGAACAAATTAGGCTACGACTACGACAACAACGGCAATTTTGCACGTCAAGGTCAGGTAAACCAAGAATTGTTAGATATTTTCAACAACAATCCATATTACGAAAAAGAAGCGCCTAAATCCTTAGGCAGAGAATTCTTCGAAGAATATCAGCATAAAATCATCGACAATTCAAGTCTGTCAGCAAAAGACCTGTTAGCGACAGCAACAGAACATATCGCTCATCAGATTGTCAAAGCCACTGAACATTTGGAAAGTTCAAAGATGCTCATCACCGGAGGCGGCGCAAAAAACAACTTCCTGATAGAACGTATCAGACAGATGAGTAAACACGAGATCGTGATTCCAGACACAATGATTATCGATTACAAGGAAGCCCTAATTTTCGCATTCTTGGGAACATTGAAGTTAGAAGGCAAAATCAATGTGCTATCATCAGTAACAGGCGCATTATCAGATAGTTCAAGTGGCAATATATGTTTGCCACAACAAGCATAATATTTCTCAAAAGATTAAGTTAATAAAATAAAAAAATAACAAGACATGAATTTATTAAACATCCTCATTCAAGCAACAAACGTAGCAGTCGCTTCTCCTGAAGCAGAAGAAATAAGATTATCATTATGGGAATTAGCTAAAGAAGGCGGCTGGATTATGGTCATACTCGCCATCTTCTCAATAATAGCTGTCTATATCTTCAGCGAAAGATTCATCACAATCAACAAGGCATCAAAGAGAGATGACAACTTCATGAATATTATCCGTAACTGCATGATAGAAGGCAAACTGGAAGAAGCCAAAGATTTATGCAAACAAACAGACACACCTATTTCAAGAATGATAGAAAAAGGCATCTCTCGTATCGGCAAGCCACTCAACGACATTCAGACAGCCATTGAAAATGTCGGCAATTTAGAAGTCAGCAAATTGGAAAAAGGCGTCGCTCTCATAGGCATGATTTCCGGTGCTGCTCCTATGCTCGGTTTCCTCGGCACTGTAACAGGTATGATCCGTGCATTCTACGACATGTCTATGGCTGGCAATAACATAGACATTGAATTACTCTCTGCCGGCATTTACGAAGCTATGGTTACAACTGTAGGCGGTTTGTTCGTAGGTATCCTTGCTTATATCTGCTATAATATCATCGTTTCAAAGATTGACAAAGTCGTCAATTTGCTCGAAAGCAAGAGCATAGAATTTATGGACGTATTAAATGAACCAGCATAATTCAATGCATAATGCACAATTATGAATTATGAATTATGAATTAAACTAAGGATATTATGGCAATTAAATCAAGAAATAAAAGGAAGATAGACTTCAATTCGTCATCAATGTCGGATTTGGTTTTTCTCTTGTTGATTTTCTTCATGTTAACATCAACATTAGTTGCACCTAATGCGATAAAGCTCTTGCTTCCTTCAAGTAACAGCAAGACAATGTCTAAGCAGACCATCACTGTTTATGTTGATGACAACAATCAATATTACGTTGGAGAAAAAGCCGTCAGCGAATCAGAATTACAAGCTGAGATTTCTGCAGAATTATTAGGTCAGGTTGAAGGCACTGTCGTCATTCGTTCTGACAAAAGCGTTGCTGTTCAATATATTGTAAACATTATTGATGCTGTCAACGAAATCAATAAAGATACTGACAACAAACATAAGGTTTTATTAGCTACATCTAATAAGAAATGACAAACAAAGACAAGCATAAATTATTAGGAATCGTCGCGACTGTTGCATTTCATGCGATAGCTCTCGTTCTGCTTTTCACTTTATGTTTCAAGACGCCGCTTCCATTGCCAGGCGAGGCCGGTGTTGAAGTCAACTTGGGCATGTACGCACAAGCCATGAGTCAACAAGACGAAGAGGCGACAAACCAAGAAACAGAAGAGACAACAAGTCAACAAGACAATGAGTCTGAAAGTGAACAAGTTGTGGAAGAGATTCTGAGTGAAGACGAAGATATTCCATCTTTAGAAGAAGTCGCTGAGGAATTGGATGAAGCAATAGAGCCAGAGGAGATGGAAGAAGAAACCATCGAAGAACAGGAAGTCGTTGAAGAAGTCGTTGAAGAAAAACCGGTTGTAAATCAAAGGGCAATGTTCCAGGCTCCAAAGAACAAGCAAGAAACGTCATCAGAAGGCAATGCCAGCGAACAAAGCGGCATCCAAGGAAATTCTAATGGATTGAAGGAAATTGAGAGATATGATGGTCATGGTGGAAGCGGAGACGGACCTGCTTACGACTTAGGCGGCCGGGAAGCCAAAAGCATCTCAAGACCTAGCAGAAACATAAGCGAAGAAGGCAAGGTCGTCGTTGATATCTGGGTCGACAAAGAAGGTCGTGTACAAAAGACAGAGATTGGAAAAGGAACAACAGTTACCAACCCAGAGATGCGCTCATCTGCACTGCAAGCCGCTAAAAATTCAGTATTCTCAAAAGATGACAAAGCTGCCGATTTACAAAAAGGCACTATAACATACACCTTTATTATTAGACAATAAAACAAAAACAATATGAATTACAACGAGACTTTAAATTGGATGTTCAACAAATTACCAATGTATCAACGCATTGGAGCATCCGCATATAAAGCAGACCTTAATACAACAATAGAGATCATCAACTATCTTGACAACCCTCAGCATTCTTTCAAGTCGATACATATCGCTGGAACCAATGGCAAAGGCAGCACCTCACACTCATTGGCGTCTGTATTTCAAGAAGCTGGATATAAGACAGGTCTCTACACCTCACCTCATCTCCGCGACTTTAGAGAACGCATCCGCATCAACGGAGAGATGATACCTGAAAACGAAGTCGTTGATTTCATAGAAAAACATAAGAACAAACTTGAAGAACTCGAGCTTTCCTTCTTCGAGATGACAGTGGCGATGGCGTTCGATTATTTCAGAAAAGAAAAAGTCGACATCGCAATCATTGAAGTTGGAATGGGCGGCCGCCTCGACTCAACCAATGTCATCAATCCAGAATTATGTGTGATAACAAACATCTCTTTGGATCACGTGAAATTCTTAGGAGAAAACGAAGGACAGATAGCCGTTGAAAAAGCCGGCATCATAAAACCTGAGACAGCAGTTGTCATAGGCGAGACACAAGAAGGCAGCAAAGACGTATTCATCGAGACTGCCAAGGAGAAAAACAGCCCTATCTTCTTTGCCGACAAGATAATGGAATGCAGAAAAGACGACACCTACTCTATCGAATATCAAAAATTCGACATATACAAAAACAACGAGCTTTATCTTAAAGATTTGAAATATCCGTTGTTAGGCAATTATCAAAAGAAAAACCTCGCTACAGTGATATGTGCTTTAGATATTTTGAAAGACTCATTCAAGATTGAAGAGACACACATTGTCAATGGTTTGGCAAATGTCGTCAAGAACACAAGCCTTATGGGCAGATGGCAAGTCATAAACAGAAATCCATTGGCTATAGCTGATACAGGACACAATGTTGCGGGCATCAACGAAGTGAACCGACAATTAGCCGAGACAAAATACAACAAACTGCATTTTGTATTGAGTGTCGTGAACGACAAAGACATCGACGGCATCTTACAGTTATTGCCAAAAGAAGCTGAATATTATTTCTGTAAGGCAGACATCCCTAGAGGATTAAGCGCTGACATCTTAGCCGAAAAAGCGATAAACTGCGGACTCCAAGGCAAGGTGTACGAGTCAGTACGTCAAGCATATTCAACAGCTTTGAGCAATGCTCAAGAAGGCGACTTGGTATTCGTTGGCGGCAGCAACTTTACAGTAGCTGAAGTTGTTTAATAATCCCAGATTCTAGGCCCTAAAATTTGGAAAAAAAATTCTATTTTTGTAAAAAATTGGATATAGTGCGCAGAGTTTTTGTAAATATCATTTTATTATGTTTCATGATTACGTCTTTGGTATCATGTTCCATCAGGAAGCATATACCAGAAGACAAAATGATATTGAAAAGCAACGTGGTAGAAATATATTCTCAAGATGTTGATTTCACGAAATCTGACATATCGCCTCACATCATCCAATCGTCCAATCCAAAGTTCTTAGGGATAATGCCCCTTACTTGGCTCTATTATAAAACTGAGAATAAAAACAGCAAATTATTCCAATGGATTAATAAGACGGCTGGCGAAAAACCTGTATATTTCAATAATGAAATGAAAGAAAATTCCGTCGTACAGATCAGCAAGTATCTGAATGACATTGGATATTTCAATTCTGGAATTTCAACAAAGATAAAAAACAGAAAAGGCATTTCCAAAGTATATTACGGCATATATCCAGCGAAGCCTTATATTGTTGATGTTGTATCATATAAAATTGCTGACAGCAATATATATAAATACGTCAAGGAAATAGAAGAAACTTTACCTGTACAAAAAGGTGAGATATACAACGTCTTCAAATTAGATGACGAACGCGACATGATAAGCGAACATCTAAAGAACAACGGCTATTTCTATTTCACCAAAGACTACATCTTCATGGAAGTTGACACCAACTTCAACGATAAGAAAGCCAATATCAACATAAGGATAGACAATGTACTTGATCCGTTTACGCAAAAGACAGTAAACCATAAACAATATACGATCAACGACATATACATCTATCCTAAAGGAACTCCATTAAATAACGTCAAAGCCGACACCACTCAGTACACTTTTGAACTAAACAAGCATTTCGGTGATGAAACTTATTATTTCATCTATAATGGAGATCCTAAAATCAGAGCCAAAACCTTTGACAACATCATACAGATACAGACTGGAAGTCTTTACAATTTCCATCAAGTAACGCAGACTTACAAGGCTCTCAATAACTTAAAGATTTACAATCTTACTAATATCGACTTTGAACCTGTTGAGAATAACAACGACAGCATCAATCTATTAAATTGCAATATTGTCTTAAACAGAACTAAAGTCAATTATTATAGTTTACAGTTAGAAGGCACCAACTCAAGCGGTGATTTGGGAATCATTGGCAGTTTCACTTATCGTAACAAAAACATTTTCAAAGGTTCTGAGATATTCAACATCAGTCTTAGAGCCGGTACTCAAGCACAATCCGTCCTTGATGACTTCGGAAACACCAGTCTCTTCAACACCAGAGAATTCGGTATTGATGCTAGTATCTTCTTCCCTAAATTCTTAAGCCCGATAAAGCTTAAAAACTTCGCCAAGGAATATCAGCCAAGAACCACATTGACAGTTGGTTACAACTTACAGGAAAGACCTATCTACACCAGACAGATAGCACTGCTCACATTCGGTTACAACTGGATGAAGAACAAATATGAACAGCATATCTTCACACCATTGACTCTTAATAGCGTTAAGGTTGAACCTACTCCATCATTCGAAGCCATCTTGGAGCAAGAGACAAACCAACGTATTAAAGATCAATACACCAGCCACTTGATCTTCGGTCTTGATTATACATACGTTTTCAACAATCAAAATGTCCGATTCATAAAAGACTTCTTCTATTTTAAAGCTAACATTCAATCAAGCGGTAATTTATTATCAGCTTTCAACAATACCTCTGCCATCAAGACTATCGACAACTATCACGAGATTTTCGGCATCAGATATGCGCAATACGTTCGTTTTGCATTTGATTTCAGATATTTCAAATATGTATACGGCGAAAACCAAATTGCCACACGCTTTATGTTAGGAGCCGGCATCCCTTATGGCAACTCCAACGACATGCCTTTTGAAAAGAGTTTCTATGCAGGAGGTTCTAACGGCATGAGAGGCTGGCAGTTCCGAGAACTTGGACCTGGAACATTCAACAATCCTGACAATCTTAACATTGAACGTATCGGAGACATACAACTGGAGTTCAATTTAGAATACCGTTTCCCTATTCATAGTTTTATTAAAGGCGCTGTATTTACAGATATTGGTAACATCTGGACTATGAAAGAAAACGAGACCTTCAAAGGTGGACAGTTTAAATTCGATACATTCTACAAACAACTTGCCGCTGACGCAGGTATCGGCATACGATTCGACTTCTCATTCTTCCTATTCCGTCTCGATGCCGCCACACCTATTGTAAACCCAGCTTATCCTGAAGGTGAACGCTGGAGAATCAGCAAGTTACAATTCAGAGATTTCATCCTCAACTTCGGTATCGGTTATCCATTCTAATTCTTTTATTATGGATAAGAGCACCTTGTTTAATATATTATTAAATAATTTTGGCTTCACACCTACCGAGAGTCAAGCCAAAGTATTATATCATCTGTCTGCTTTTATCTTAACGGAAAAAGAACGTCCTTTATATCTCTTGCGAGGATATGCTGGTACAGGCAAGACGACTTTGGTTTCCACATTGGTAAAGACGCTTCCAAGCATAGGGATGCGATATCAGCTGCTAGCTCCTACAGGAAGAGCTGCTAAGGTCATGAGCAACTACACCGGAAAACCTGCATCTACATTACATAGAAAGCTGTATCGTTTTCAGGCCGTTGCAAACGGAGAACTGCGTATGACACGAGCCGAGAACAAAGCAAAAGACACTATCTTCATCGTTGACGAATGCTCTATGATATCAGACCAAGGCGACGGATATTCATGGTCGCGTTCTTTGTTGGACGACCTTATAGAATATGTCTTCAGCGGCAGCCGTTGTAAATTGCTGCTCATCGGAGATTCTGCTCAGCTGCCGCCAGTAGGTCTCGACATCTCTCCCGCCATGGACTTTGACATCCTGCGCAACAGCTTTAACCTCACCATGGCGACATACGAGATGAAAGAAGTGATGCGACAGGCATTGGAGTCGGGAATTCTTCATAACGCTACCGAAATTAGGAATAAAATCGCTATGAGCAATGAGCTATGGGCAATGAGCGATTCTGATATGTATCAATTACCGTTATTAGACATAAACAATTTTGAAGATATTGTTAAGATAGATCCTATGTCGTTTGAAGAATTGCTATGGCAAAGTTTCGGTGATAAGAGAAGTAACAACGAAGCCGTTGTGATATGCCGTTCCAACAAGAGAGCCAATATGTTCAACCAAGCCATCAGAAGCAGAGTGCTGCAAGAAGAAGGCGAACTCTCCACCGGCGACAAACTCATGGTAGTGAAAAATAATTATTTCTGGACAAGTCAACAGACAACGGACAACGGACAACAGACTTCGTCCACATCTCAGAATCTCAGAATCTCAGAATCTCAGAATCTTAACAACATTTCTTTTATTGCTAACGGCGATATGATAGAAATTACGAGAATCAACAAGTTTGAGGAGATGTATGGTTTTCATTTCGCTGATGTCGATATACAGCTGACGGATTATGAAGACGCGCCGACGCTGTCTGTCAAGATAATAATGGAGGCATTGAACAGCGACACCCCTGCCCTCACCAATGAAGATGCCAAGAGACTTTATCAAGCTGTCGAGGAAGACTATATGGATATTCCAAGAGCAGCAGACCGACGTAAGGCCATGAAAGAAAATCCTTATTTCAACGCCTTGCAAGTCAAGTTCGGCTATGCTTTGACCTGTCACAAGACACAAGGCGGACAGTGGAGAAATGTGTTCATTGAAGCGCCATATCTCCCTGAAGAAACGATATTGGAATTAGGGGATTTACGTTGGCTCTACACCGCCATGACACGCGCCAGCGAGAAAGTGTATCTGGTCAATTTCAAGGATGAATGGTTTTATTAAAATTTCAGAAATTCAAAAACTCAGAATCTCAAAAATCATCCATATCAATATTATTCATTGTTTATTTGTTATTTAACCAATTAAATATTATCTTTGCAATAAACAATATTTTATTTGTTAATATATAAATAATAGTATTATGAACAATATATTATTCAATATTTCAACACCAAACGATGTTGCCAAGCAGATTGCTACGAGAGTAAAGACAAGACGTTTGGAGCTTAATCTAACCCAAGAAGGCATGTCTGCAAAAGCAGGTATCAAGTTTGCCACATATCGTAGGTTTGAGCAAACTGGTGAGATTTCATTACGAGGATTGCTTCAAATTGGATTTGCATTGAATGCGCTATCTGATTTTGATGCATTGTTCATGCAACAGCAGTATCAGTCACTTAACGACGTACTTAACGAACAAAAGTTTAATAGAAAAAGGGGCAAGAAAAATGAATAGCATAAAACAGATAGAAGTAGTTTACAAAAGTCGTTTGGTCGGTCGTCTTGCATTGACAAAAGAACATCTATGTGCATTTGAATATTCAGCAGAATGGATTTCCTCTGGGTTTTCAATTTCTCCTTTCGAGTTACCTTTACGCAGTGGCGTTTTCATTGCAAAGCTGGTTTGATAGGTGCAGATTATCGTGTCCCAAGCATTGATTACACACATATATTTCAAGTATGTGCAGCACTTACACATAGCATTGCTGAGCTATGGAGACTTTACAGATTGATGGTGTTCAACTATCTGATAGAAAATAAAGACGACCATGCCAAGAATTTCTCTTTTATATACCGTAATGATAATTGGCATCTGTCTCCAGCTTACGATTTACTTCCAAGCAACGGCATGAATGGGTTTCACACAACATCAATCAACGATAGCATCACACCAACCACAGATGACTTAATTGCTGTTGCAGTAAAAGCCGGACTTAACAAAAAAGAGGCTTTGCTTATATTCGAAGAAATAAAGAATAAGGTTGATAACTTTAAAATTAATTCATAATTAAAACAATCTGTTGTTTTAAAGACGCTAACGACACAACAACAAAAAAACCATGAGACGTGTCAATGATGGTTTTCACACATTCGTTTCGTCTTTTTCTCATGATTTACATCATTGACGCGTCTCTACATAAAACGACATTTTTATACATATAACCAACGACACAACAACAAAAAAACATGAGACGTGTCAATGATGGTTTTCACACATTCGTTTCGTCTTTTCTCATGATTTACATCATTGACGCGTCTCTACATAAAACGACATTTTCATACATAAAACCAACGGCACAACAAAAAAACATGAGACGTGTCAACGATGGTTTTCATACGTTCGTTTCGTCTTTTTCTCATGATTTACATCATTGACGCGTCTCTACAAAAAACGACATTTTCATACATAAAACCAACGGCACAACAAAAAAACATGAGACGTGTCAATGTGTGTTTATATTTCAGGTCACATTGACGCGTCTCTACGGATTTTTAACATTTTTTAACTTTTTTATTTAGGAATGATGCTTTAATTTTGCGGCGAGAACTTTAAATTTTAAAAAATGTCAGACCTTTTTAACAACAAATATAGAATTCCTTCCGCTCGCGCACAATGGCATGATTATAATTATGGATTTTATTTCATTACAATCTGTACAGACAAAAGAGAACATTATTTTGGTGAAATATATGACGGCAAAATAACACTATCCTCATTAGGTGTTTTCGCAAATTCTTATATAAAAAGAATAAATCACAGATACACTGACGCTCAAATATTATCACACGTTGTGATGCCAAACCACGTTCATTTGATCATTCGTGTTTACAAATCACACGAGAAACAACAAAATAAAAACGACACAGACGTCAATGAAAAAATGAGTGATATTTCAAAACGATGCGGTCGTCTATCCAACATTATAATAAAATACAAATCTGCCGTGACAAAATACGCCAACAAACACGACATTCCCTTCACTTGGCAAGAGAGATTTCACGACAGAATTATCAGAAATCAAAAAGAATTTGATACAAAAAAGAATTATATTGAACAGAATATCGCAAATTGGAAAGACGATGATTTGTATTAAAATCCCCCCCTGTAGAGACGCGTCAACGATGTAATTTACATATAAAAACACATCATTATTATACAAAAAACCATCGTTGACACGTCTCAATAAACGATGTAATCCTTATATAAAAACGCATCCTTATTATACAAAAACCATCGGTGACACGTCTCAATAAAACGATGTAATTCACATACATAAAACCAACGACAAAAAAACCATGAGACGTGTCAATGTGTGTTTATATTTCAGGTTACATTGACGCGTCTCTACATTGCCATCCCCCTGTAGAGACGCGTCAACGATGTAATCTTTATATAAAACACATCCTTATTTTATAAAAACCATCGTTGACACGTCTCAATAAAACAATGTAATTTACATATAAAAACGCATCATTATTATATAAAAACCATCGTTGACACGTCTCAATAAAACAATGTAATTTACATATAAAAAACGGCACAACAAAAAAACATGAGACGTGTCAATGTGTGTTTATATTTCAGGTTACATTGACGCGTCTCTACAAAAAAAATTCCGCCGAGGTTTTACCCCGACGGAAATAAATCAAATGAATCAAATAAATTGAATACGCTTCGCTTTTTATTCTCGAACAGGACGAACGGAGTGAACGTTGTAGCGAAGGTCGTTGCCCACGTCGTGACTACTACTATTGAAGTAGAGGACGTTGGCGTTGGTATCGTAGTGCGGCGTAGAACTCCAATAGTTGCCATAGCTACCTGCAAGATTAAGCGATGCCCCATTGCGATAACCTGCAGCAGGAAGGAAAATATAGTTGCTGTTTACTTTTGAAGCAACCTTATAGCCATTAACGCCATTTTGTGTTACCCATGTCCAAGTACAATTATTCATCAGCTCATACATTTCATTGTATGTTGGCATACGCCACTCATCTCCCCAATTTACAGTTGCCGCATCGTATTCTGTACCGCTGATGTCACTCATAGATTTTCCGTATGTTTCACTGTTGGCTTCGGTATATGTTTCTTTTGTCAATACTTCACCCCATGCGTAATAGTTACCGTATTCTTCCGCTGCTGTGGCTCCGATATTATGCGTTGCCCATTTCAAGCCAGATGGCAAGCCTAAGTCTACATACTCATATTCTACCAGTGTTTCCAATGTTGTAAATGAAACCACCTCGCTATATGAAGTACCAGATTCATTTGTAGCATATGCCTTTACATAATATGTAGTGTTTGGGATTAAATTCATCAAAGCACTTACCTTATATCCCACTTCATTTTCCAAAACAACCTTATTGTCTGCTTCACTTGGCTCTGCATTTGTTCCCCAGTAGAAACCTCGTTCTGTTATCTCTGCACTGCTTGAAACATAAGTCTTAATTATTGAGGTTTTTTCTGTATAGTTTTCAACAGATGCTGTAACAGTTGGTTTTTCCACCACCTCAATAACAGGACGGATAGAATAACCGCTGTTGCGATAATTTCCATAGGTCACACTAAGACCACTGTTTATGAAGATGAGATAGTAGGAGTTACCGTTATTAGGACTAGAGCTCCAATAGTAGCCTTCGTTACCAGCAGCAGTATTAACCGCCCATCCACTGCGACAACCAGCAGCAGGAAGGAAGATACTATTACCGTTTGTCTTTGATGTAACCTTATAGCCATAAACACCTTTCTGTGTCGTCCTTGTCCATGTACAATTATTTATCAGCTCGTTCATTTCACCGTATGTTGGCATTCTCCAGTCTCCACCCCAGTTAATTGTAGCTGCATCATATTCTGTACCGCTGATATCATCCATCGGCTTACCGTATGTCAAACTATTGTCAGCTGTGTATCCATCTTTTGTTACTACTTCACCCCACGCGAAATAGTCTCCGTATTCTTCTGGGGTTGTAGCTCCGATATTATGTGTTGCCCACTTCAAGCCTGATGGCAAACCTAAATCAACATATTCATATTCTATTTTTTCCAATGTTGTAAAAGATACCACTTCACTATATGAAGTGCCTTCGCTGTTAGTAGCGTATGCTTTTACATAGTATGTGGTATTTGGTGTTAAATTAATCAATGTATTGCTTATATATCCTACTTCATTTTCCAAAACAACTTTATTGTCTGTATCTGCTGGTTCTGGATTTGTTCCATAATAGAAACCACGTTCTGTTATTGCTGAACTGCTTGAAACAAATGTCTTTATTATTGCTGTTAAATCTGTATAATTTTCTACAGATGCCGATACAGTTGGTTTTTCAACAACTTCTCGAACAGGACGAACGGTGCAACCGCGGTAGCGTAAGCCGTCTTCGCTCACGCCGTGAGTACTGCTATAGAAGTAGAGGTAGTAGGCGCTGCTATTCTTTCTAGGCGTAGAGCTCCAATAGGAGCCACTGCTACCTGCAGCAGGAAGGAAGATACTGTTGCTATTCACTTTTGAAGCAACCTTATAGCCATTAACGCCATTTTGCGTTGTCCATGTCCATGTACATTTATATATCAGTTCGTTCATTTCACCGTATGTTGGCATACGCCACTCATCTCCCCAATTAACCGTAGCCGCATCGTATTCTGTACCGCTGATGTCATCCATCGGCTTATTGTATGTCAAGCTATTCTTTTCTGTATATTCGTCTTTTGTCAATACTTCACCCCATGCGTAATAGTTACCGTATTCTTCCGCTGCTGTGGCTCCAATATTATGCGTTGCCCATTTCAAGCCTGATGGCAAGCCTAAGTCTACATACTCATATTCTATTTTTTCCAATGTTGTAAATGAAGCCACCTCACTATATGAAGTACCGGATTCATTTACAGCGTATGCCTTTACATAATATGTGGTGTTTGGTATTAAACCCAATAATACATTTGTTTTATATCCCACTTCATTTTCCAAAACAACTTTATTGTCTGTATCTGCTGGTTCTGGATTTGTTCCATAATAGAAACCACGTTCTGTTATTGCTGAACTGCTTGAAACAAATGTCTTTATTATTGCTGTTAAATCTGTATAACTCTCAATTGATGTTAATACTATTGGCTTTTCCATAATATCACAAACTGGACGAATTGCAAGACCATTACTGCGAGAATTACTATATTCCAACTCTTGTCTGTTGTTGCTATAGAAACTAAGATAGCGAGCCGCTGTATTGTAAATCGGTGTAGATGTCCAATAACTGCCATGGCCACAAGTAGCACTAGAAAAATTTGAACCAGATTTAGAATCCGAAGATGGAAGGAATATTCTATTACCATTGGGTCCAATAATATTATAACCTCCTATTCCATTCTGCTTTGTCCATTCCCAAATACAGCATTCTATCAGTTCCTGCATTTCATCCAATGTTGGCATTCTCCAGCCTTCGCCCCAGTTAGCAGCCGCCACATCGTATTGCACATTTCCGCTGATGTCATTCATTTCTATTCCGTATGTCAAGCTATTAGCTTCATTGTATTCATCCTTGGTCTTTATTTCCCCCCAAGCATAACAATTACCGCTGGCTTCTGGAGTCTTCGCTCCCACATTACATGTCGCCCACTTCAATCCTGAAGGCAAGGCAAGGTCAACCCATTCGTGACCGTTCACTTCATTGTTTTGTGAGTGTAATGGCTGATATAATCCGAACAAACAGCACATTACTATTAATAAATACCTTTTCATAATATTTTTATTTTATTGGTTAATTTTCGTTTTGTATTTCTTGAGAGGTGTCAATGAGTGTTTATTTTTATGGTTACATTGAAGCATCTCTACGGGTTTTAATTTTATAAACAATTCCCAAGGCTGTCAGGATAAGCAATCCGCCACCTAATGGAACAGACTGGTCGTTAGTGTTGCCATGGGATGATGGAAGGTTTGGCGCGCCTCCCATCCAGGTGGTGTTTCTTTCTTCTGTATTGGAATAATTGAAGAATCCGTCACTCTGCGCACTGGCATTCATTATAAATCCTAATGCAACCATTGCTGTTATTATATACTTTTTCATAGCTGCTTATTATCTGTTAAATACAAACTTCTGTGTTCTGACACCTTTATCATCTATTTTCTGAATGATATAGGCTCCGGCATTAAAGACTTCCATTGAAATATGATTCATGGCATCTGTACAGTTGGTTTCATAAACGCAACGTCCCAAGACATCATAAATATTTATAGCAGCATTGCCATTGATATCGTTAACTATCAATTCCGAATTGCTGACATAAACAAAATTCTGTACTGAGTCTGGAGTAGTACCTACGTTAGTTGTAATAACGAAACGTGATGTCAGGTCATTGGCATTTGCCATAAATGAATATTCTTTTTCTAAAAGCATATTGACACTTACGCCAGTTGCCTTATCTAACAGATAAAGGCTTTCAAACTCACCTTGGATATCGAATGTCAATGTATATGTACCCATTTCTTTTGCTTCAAAATGCACTGGTATCTCTGTAACGTCATTGCTATAGCTGTAGATACCATAGCTGTATTTGTCGTCATTGACATACAGCAATGCAACACCCTTGTTGAAGTTTTCCATTTTCTGGAATCCGCCATTCTCATTTTCGCCGAAACGGATGATGAGGTTGTCGCTGCCGTTCTTGCCAGTTGACACTATGTTAATATAGCTATCTTCTGCAAGGCTTCTTGTTTTTGTTTTCGAGATTGTCACTTCGTTATTTGAACCGTCGACAGATTTTACCATAAAGCCCTCGCCTGTTCTGATAAAGCCGTCTGTGTAGTATTTGTAGCTTCCGTCCTTGCTATCAACCATAGCATAGCCGTCATAGACGCCTTCTACAGCAACATTAGCTTTCCAGTCAATGTCAAATGGATATGGGTTGCCTAAAAGACTGAAGTTTGCGAGATTGTCAGATGATGAATAAGCATTTGTCTTTATTTTATATGAAGGCTCATTGTTGAGTTCACCCTTGAAATCTGAAACAGACTCTGACTGATATGAGACGAGATATCCTCTGCCGCTTTCGAAATAGTTTTCGTTAATAAATTCAACGTCATCTATAATCAGTTGTTCCGAACCAAAATTTTCAGGAGCCACATAATGATAAAATGCCACATAGACATCTTTGCCAGCATATTTGCTTAAATCATAAGTGTAAGTTTGAAATGAAGTATTTTCTATGATATAATTTTCCACTTCAATATTGAAATCATCTGGGTGGGTATTAGAACCTTCAGACAAAAGTATTTTAAACGTTTCCGGATAAAATTCATTATTAGTACAACGTACTTTGAAACTCAACATGGTTCCATCACTGATGCTTATTTTTGGAGAGACAAAGTAATTTTCTGCATAAATATCACCCAACATATCATTATAGGTAACAGAATACATATATTTAGAACGTGATTGATATGTCCAGTCGTTTCCATCCCCATCAGCATCGATGCTAGTCCATCCATTATTGAAAGGATTTGAACTGAAGTCGTAAGACACAGAGCCCAATTGTTTGAAGTTAACCCATTGCTGTTCTTTTGTACCGTCATACATATAAAGGTCGTAGTCTCCGCTTGCAGGTATAAATCCGTTGACGTTTGCATTTGATACAGGAGAAGCAACGAACTGCCAGCCGGTCTTGTCCTCTTCTCCCCAGTTACCTGTTGGATTTTCTATATTATTTCTGAATGTTGCAGCCACATTATCGCTATTCTGGAATATCTGTCCGCCTTCTTCAAGCACCAATGCATTTACATCAGTATTTGTCAAAGTGCCATTTACAGTTAACACAGCACCATTTTCTATTGTAAGCGATTTGCCTTCGTTAATCACTAAAGAATTAACCGTCACATTTCCATTGATGACAGCATCACCATCTATAATAGCATCAGTCTCGGCTGTAGGTTTTTTTGAATTTTCCCAATTAGAGCTTTCATTCCAAGAGCCATTGCCTGTAAAGCAAGGTGTTGGTTCTTTAAAACAGACTATATATGGAGTGATAGCATCTCCAATAATTCCATTTATTCTGAATTCCAGAGTCTGTGAACATATCAATTCTGACTCTTTATTTGCGGAATGGTCATATAATTTGAATGTCAATGGTTCGTTATCCTCATTGCCATAAACGGTAAGTGAATAAACGAGTTTGTCAGTCACAATAGACACATCTGGCAATGCGCTACCTCTCAGTTCTTTACCACAGAAAGCCGCCAGTTCCAACATTTCATTCTGCTGTTCCTCATTATCCACATAAATCGTAGCGGTAACATTCATGCTATGCTCGAAAGCTTTCTCATTGGCATACCAATACTGCTCTATCGGATAAGCTAATTTAGATATTAATAAAATTAGAATAACTAAAATTCTTTTCATTGTATGATTTTTATTTTATTGTTTTTTAAAAGACATAATGTTATTTTCCAAATCGCTGCTATAATACATATAAGCGCCACCTGATTCAAGCATTTTCAATGATCCATCCCATCCAAATCCTTCATAATACTTTGCGAACTCAGTCTGCGATTTGATAAGGTCTCCTTCTGTAGGAGTGAACCCAAAATTGACTTCATTAATAGTCCTTCCTTCATTGTTGGAATAGTTGATCCAGTTCCAGCCTGGTTTAATGATAATCTCGTAATTCGACATATCAGTCACAACTCCACGCATTTCCACTGTCATAGGATCAAGCATATTTATCATATAGAAAATCTTATTGTCGTATGATTTCAAAGAACCGTCCCACACACCTTGCTCATCATAATATAATGTAAATTCGGTCTGTGATTTTATTATCCCAGCATTGTTGCCAAGCGATTCTTTCAAAGCATCAAGGCCTTCTTCGCCATTCATATCGATGAATGTAGAATACCAGTTCCAGCCTTGTTTCAGTTCTATGCTATGCGTGCTTATCAACTCTATTGTCTTTGACATACCCACGCCTGAATTCTTGTTGTTACCTTTGACATCGCTTAGCACGACATTGCCAATGCTTACGGCAGCAGTCTCATTTGTAGCACCTTCTTTTCTTCTAAGTCTTATTTTCAACACTGCACCGTCATTGCCTTTGATAATTTCATTGCTCATAGAGAACACCAATATCTTAAAGGTATTGTCTTTGATAGCAACAGCTGTCTTGCTGTAACCTGAGCAGCGTTCTGTCAATGTGACATCGCTATTCGACAATGTATAATATTCACTTTGGAAAGTAAAGTCTGCTTGTAAAGCTGTCAGTTCTGAATAGTTATTGAGATTTACAACAACATCCAAATAATCCAAACTTGTGATAACTTCATGATTAAGCTGCAATTCATTAGGTTCATATCTATTGCCACTGATATTGACAAGCATCAAACCGTTCGATGCATCATTGCTATAGATTCTCATTACGCCAGAGAAATTACCTTCTGTATTTTTACTGCAACTAATATTTATATTCGAACTTGAATAATCGTTTATCACCAAAGGAAATTCTGTAGTAGTAAAAAGATAGTCACGAGTAAATTGTATGCTGTCTATTCTCAATGGAGCATTACCATTGTTCTTTATTGAAAAATTTTCAGCTGTTGTCTCTGTCACCGATGATGCAGCGAATTCATGAGTTGAGCTGACACTTATTTTTGGAGACCTCACATTGACGTATCCATTATAGGAAGCAGACATCACATTCTCAGCCGCTGCATTCACTATGATAACGTTTTTAGGATATAGATAATGATAACCGCTATTGCCTTTTATCTTTATCTTAAGAGTTGCTATTACGCCATCGTTATCTGAGAAAGCTGCATTTGAAGGAGAATAGGCCATCACAACCAAAGTGTCATTTCTCATGCTAGCTGTACCGATATGATCTGTCTTTCTCGATGACAGTTCCATGCTTCCTGTCTGATACTGCAAAGCTGCAGGCATCTTAACATAAAACTGAAAACCACACATCTCATCCATATTGTTTATCCTTACATTATAGTCGATAACGCTATCGCAATATCCAGAAATCTGGTCGAGATGCAGCTCATTTACAGAATACGGATCTGCTGTCACAGTGGCCTTAATATTTCCGTTAGAAGCATTGGAAACGACAGTTATCTCATAAGTCACTTTACCTGACACGACTGGAGCATATTCTATGCTGAACGAAGCGCTGTTTCCTGCATACACTTCCCTTTTTGTAAATGAAGGACACGACAAACTTGCATCAGAGAACAGAATCTCTGTTATTGTAAGAGTTGCATTGCCGACATTCTTCACTGTAAGTGTTTTTGTATAAGTCTTTCTTATCGGGGTATGGCCATAGTCTAGTTGAGGTGTTGTTATCTCAGCTTTAGGCGTGACTATGCTCACAATACCATCAACTGTTGACAATGACAGTTCATCTCCTGCTATATTTACAATCTTAGCCTTTGTATTGCTCAATGTGAAGATTCCAGGATTAGTTCCGAATTTCAATTGGAATGAGGCAATCTTTCCATCATTATCTTGAAATTCTGAATTAGACAGCGAGAAGGCATATATCTTAAGTACGCCATTCACCACTGAAGCCACCAACTCATGGTCTGCGTTTCTATACAAGACAGCAGAATTCTCCACATAGCTGAGATTGTCTCCAAGAGGTATCTCTGTCTGAAAAGCCACAAAAGCCTCCATATTTTTCACCGACAGCTCAAACTCCACGACATCACCAGGAGCGCCCTCTGCAGAAGAAAGCGTAATGCCATTCCCCTCAACCTGATTCTTAAGAGCCACAACCTGAGCGTTCAGTACGGAGATATGAGCTAGCAGTAAGATTAATAATATTTTTTTCATGATTTTTCTTTTTTAAGACACCAAGTCACCGAGTCTCCAAGTCACTGAGTCTTATTCTTGGTGACTCGGAGTCTTGGCGTCTTGGTGACTTATTTCATATAAACTACTTTCTCTCTATGCATCATATTTCCGTTGACATACATATTAATAATGTATATACCGGTTGGAGCATCTGACTTAGGTTGCCATTCATAACTGTATTCTCCGCAGCTCTGCTTGCCGAATGAAACCCTTTCCACTTCCTGACCCATAACATTAGTAATGCTCAAGCAGACTTCGCCTTCATTTGCGCCTATTATATAAGGTATTGTAATGCTATTGCTGAATGGATTTGGATAAGCCGCATTGAGGAAGAATATTTCATTATCATCAATACCCATTGACTCTTCTATTGCGAGAACATTTGCACCCAATGCATCTGCAAGAATCATGTCATCCAAATCGGCAGCGCCATTAATTCTCAAGATAGCGTGTTTGCCAGGGCTGAGTTTTTCACCGCTTAGGCTATAAGCCATGAACATATATCTTCCGTCATCAACAAACTGACCGACCTGTTCAAACTTATCCATTGCCATGAGAGGCTCGATAATATTGCTTTCGTTGCAGTTAAAGTAAACCTGTACACCAGCAAGTTCTACAGGAGTGTCAACATACAAGATACCATCCACTATAGAATATTTAGCTGTAGCTTGAGAAGCATTATCAGCATCAGCTCTGCCAGACACTATGATATTAACTATTCTAACGATATCCATAACATCAATTTCACCGTCGCCGTTAATGTCTGCAGCACCAAAGATAAAAGGCTGAGGAGCATCACCTGTGATATAAGCCACCACAGTAACGATATCTGCCACGTCAACCTTCAAGCTGCCGTTAGCATCACCAGGCTGAGCTGTAAGAGGAACAGTAGAAACATTTCTAGAAGCTTCACTCTCTGTGAGGTTTGTACGCAATGTCTTATAATAATAGTAGTAACGTTCACCAGGAACGACATCAAAGTCTGTAAACACTGTGTCTGTTATCATTTCCTTATTGATGAGAATAGTATCAGTATTACCTCTTTCATTTTTCTGATAACGATACATATTCCAGCCGAGGTGGTCATTGAAATAAGTAGAATCATTTTCCCATTTCAACTCAATCTTGCCGATGCCAGCTGTAGCCTCAAAGCCTGTACTCATTGAACCAGCAGCAGCAACCTGTACGTTGAAGCGCTTGTTTTCAAAAGGAATTTCAAAATATTCGTTGTCTTCCGCATTAGCCACATAGATACGGTTGAGACCGTCTGTCACTGCTGAAGCGTCTAAATCCAGATATACAGTATAAATTGTACCATCTTCATTCCAGCAGCCATCTGTTGCGATAGCATTCTGAGTATAAGGAGGACGCACACCCATTGCCACCATAGGAGCTACAGATGTGTTCATTGGTCTGTTGAAATAAACCTCAAACTTATGACGACCAACACCTAAAGGAGTGACTTCCTCAAACTCATCCTGAGCATCCTTGCCATTGACGAGAACCTTCCAAACGATACCATGAGCTAACACTGCTGGACGACGTTCTGCTGTACTTGCTTCAATGTCATTAAGAGATGTTGAATTAGGAGTATTTATATCATATATACTATTGCTAATGATCTCATCCTTTGAAGAACCAAGGTAAGTTCCTTTGGCAGACAACTTAATCATTTCATTACCTGTAGTTCCAATATTATAAGGTGAAACCATATTACCATAACTATTAGCAATGTAGTTGCTATAAACATTACCCAGCAACACATGACCTAATTTATTACTGCTACTATAATATGTCTTATTACTAGAATTATAATAATTTTCAATTACATTATTACTTGCACTTATAATTGAAGGATGGTAATAATATGAACTAATACCTGTAGAGAATGTAGGAAGACTAACTGGATTATAATTTGTGTTATTATATACCAAATTAGAATTTGTAATATTAAATGAACCTATAGTTCTGTTATATCTCAAGACACAATTATCAATCAAACATGTTTTTGTATATGCTATACCCACATCGCTTACATTATCTCCTAAGATTTGAGCAAAATAAGCATGTTCTTCATCACCCTCTTCAAAGCAGAAATAATGAGTTGAAGAAGTCTTTTGCTTAATATTAGCATATTCTATTATACAATAAGACAAGGTGTCATTATGTCTTAGATTCAAATCATAATAACTAACGCCCAAGTCAGTCTTTGTAAATGTAATCATATTGCCAGGTTCACCTTTAGCAACTATTTTACCATTATTATGTAATGCTACGCCATCTTTAAATTTTATCACAGTACCAGGCAAGATAGTAAGAGTTGTACCTTCTGTAACACCGAGAGTTTCTGTAACAATATAATGAACATTAGGGCTGAGAGTCATATCATCATCAATAAGACCTTTGAGTTCAACTCCGTTTTCAACTTGTATTGTAAATGGATATTCCATAACTTCTTCAGCATTAGTACAAGCTGCTTTCAAGACCAAATTTATATAACGTCCATCAACAACATTATCAGATATCTTTAACTTAATAGGGTTAACAGCCTTGCTCTTGGCGTAAGCTGAAAGATTATGTCCGAAGTCTATATTATCATTTTCAATAAATTCTATAGTTCTGTCGTCTTCATATTCGTCAAATTCGAGCCAGTATGTGATATCTTCTGCTGCGCCCCATGTTGTACGTAATGTAGGATATAAATACATTGTCTCACCGGCATCTGGGCGTCCGTCGCCGTCGCCTTCTTCATCTGTCAACTGATATGTAACCATTTGCAATTGAGCTGGCGCTGGTCCTGCCTCATAACAAGCTTTAAAGTCGACATGGTTACCAGAATAGTTTATAAGATCACCCCAGAGCATTTCCTGTGAAGGATATTCTTTAGCAACCATAAGAGCTGAAATACCACCAGCAACTAAAGGACATGCCATTGAGGTACCATTTAACTCTTTATATTTACCATTAGGTATAGTACTAATAATCTTCACGCCAGGAGCTGACAACTCGTAATTATATAATTGTTCCTCACTATATTGAGAGAATGAAGGACCGTCACAGTCGTAGTTAGAGAAACAAGCAAGATATCCGCAGTCCCCTGCTTTTTCCTGTGTTGCCTGTACACCGAGTACGAAAGTAAATGCTGCAGGGTACATTGCACCAGAAGGAACACCAGGAGGTGTACATCTTGGGTCGATATAAGCGCCATCATTACCAGCTGCTGCAACAAGAACACTATTTTGGTATGCCTGTGCCAATGCCTGTTCAAGAGCTATTGAGTAAGCGTATGTACCAAGACTCATACTGATAATATCAGCGCCATTGTTCTTAGCGTAGTTAACACCTTCAATAAGAGTTGAGATAGCTCCAGATCCATTGCTTTGTAAAACTGTAATAGGCATAATATAAGCATTAGGATTAGCACCTACAATACCTTTGCCGTTGTCACCAACAGCAGCAGCAATACCAGCACAGTGTGTACCATGGCTGTTGTAGTCACGTACGTCGCCTGTCTTGTTTACAAAATCCCATCCATGAATATCATCTTTAAAACCATTTTTGTCATCATCATAGTTGTTGCCTATTTCATTAGGATTGGTCCAGATATTATCTTTAAGGTCAGGGTGTTCAATATCAACACCTGTATCAAGGATAGCAATAACAGGACGGTCTGTATTAGGTTTTTCATCATAATCTTCTTCATAAGCCTGCCATAACTCATTAATTTTTGTAGCAGTAATGCCCCATTGTTTGCTATAGTATGGTTCTTTTCTATAAGTTTTGTAGCCAAAATATTCATAACTAGGATCTCTGGTTTCATCTCCCTCATAACTTGGTGTCTTGGAGACTTGGAGACTTGGTGTCTCTACGCCCAAAGCGTACATAATAAAGTTTGGCTCCGCAAACTCAACTTCTTCCATCTCATTGAAGGTCTCAATAAGTTCTTGTGTGAGAGCTTGTATGTTGTAATCAGCATCCTGTGCTCTGCTTGCATCTGGTTCAATCTTCACCAAGCAAAGACGGCTTAGGTCACGTTCAACAACATCAGCACCATTATAGCTCTTTGAAGTACGGAAATCGCGTCTCTTCTCATCGCTTGGGCAAAGCTGTTTGATAGAAGTAACATTAAACTTCTCAAATGCCTTATCGACAGAGCTCATGCCTGTAGTGCGCAGATTGTCGTTTCTATCATAATCCAGTCTGAAAGAGCTGTTGTCAGCAAACTTGACAATGATTTCCCCTTCAACAGAATTGTAATGATTCATAAAGTCAATTTTTACAACTTCATCCTCATTGTTTCTGTCCTGAGCAAAGCCACAAAAAGCAGCTGCAAGGACAAACATTAAAGTAAAGATTCTTTTCATGATAATTAGTATATTTTAATGTTAATGAATTTCAATTAGAGACAATACGCCACCGCAAGGCACGAAATCGCACCTTGTCAATGATTTTCAAATAAGATTCAATATGATTTAGCTTATATTTGGAGCTTGGCTCACAAATCCGCAACGGGGGGGTAAAATCGTAACTGTCAAATAGTTAGAATCAACTCCAACTAGCAAATTGCTATCTTTAATATTTAAAATAAATTTTGACATTACGGTTTACTATCAACCGCTAAAGTAATACTTTTTGTTGAAAACAAAAGAATTTTCTTTCTCTTTTTTTTGCCATAAGCTTTGGACAAAAATGCTCATTACTCAAGGCACATTGCCCGTAGCTTTAGTTATTAGTTCAAACAAAAAAACCGCCCATTACTGAGCGGTTCTATTATGAATTATGCATTACGAATTATGCATTATTTTTTACGTGGATAGTAAGCTACGCTACCGAGTTCTTCTTCGATACGGAGAAGTTGGTTATACTTAGCCATACGGTCTGAACGGCTTGCTGAACCAGTTTTGATTTGGCCTGAGTTTGTAGCAACAGCGATGTCTGCGATTGTAGCGTCTTCAGTTTCACCTGAACGGTGGCTGATAACTGCTGTGTAGCCATTACGTTGTGCTAATTCAACAGCGCGAAGTGTTTCTGTAAGAGAACCGATTTGGTTAACTTTAACGAGGATTGAGTTAGCGCAACCTTCTGAAATACCGCGTTGTAAATATTTAACGTTAGTTACGAACAAGTCATCACCAACTAATTGGCAACGGTCGCCGATCATATCTGTGAGGATTTTCCAGCCTTCCCAGTCGTTTTCTGCCATACCATCTTCGATTGAATCGATTGGATATTCAGCAACGAGTTTAGCGAGGTATTCAGCTTGTTCTTTGCTTGAGTAAACAGCACCACCTTCTTGTTTCCAAGTGTAGTCATATTTACCTTCTTTGAAGAATTCTGAAGAAGCGCAGTCGAGAGCGATTGTAACGTCTTTACCTGGTTCGTAACCTGCTGCTTTAATAGCTTGGAGTATTACGTTAAGAGCGTCTTCTGTACCTTCAAGATTTGGAGCGAAACCACCTTCATCACCAACAGCTGTGCTGAGGCCACGATCTTTAAGAACTTTCTTAAGGTTGTGGAATACTTCTGTACCCATGCGGATAGCTTCTTGGAATGAGCTAGCGCCAACTGGACGAATCATGAATTCTTGGAATGCGATAGGAGCATCTGAG
>JAFYUH010000044.1 GCA_017549605.1 Bacteroidales bacterium | reverse complement strand
GTGAAATTTCGAGGATACCGATACCTGTGTTGTCAAAATCACGGATAGCTTCAATAGCTGCTTCAACAGCTTCTCTTGGGAGGACACATGGTCCAGCGTTAAAATTGTGTTTCATCGCTAAATTATTTAATGTTTATAAATATGTTTTTATTGAATTATCTATTCGGCAAAGATAGCAAATAAAACCAAAAAACAAGACATTAATTAAAAAATGTTTTTTTTATTTTTCGACCCTGAAAAGGACATATTAATTAATGTGTTCCAATGAGGCTGTCACAGACTTCGACATTTTTGAAATTTTCTGGCTTTGTGTGCTATTTGATTTTGCCAAAGCTCTGTTTTGATGTCCTTATATGTCTGCTTTTTATGGAAATAATTTGAGTGTAAAATTGTAAGTTGTTGATATGTAGTTTGATATAAAATTATTAAAAAAGTTTTTAAAAAACTATTTTCATTTGAATAAAATTAGTATCTTTGCCACTCAAAATTGAGTAAAAATAAGTAAAAAGATATAAGCAATGAAAAAAGACATTCATCCAAAAAACTATCGTCTTGTTGTTTTCAAAGACATGTCAAATGATCACGCATTCATGTCACGTTCAACAATCAACACAAAAGATACTATCGTATGGGAAGACGGCAACGAGTATCCATTAGTAAAGCTTGAAATTTCAAACACATCACACCCATTCTACACAGGTAAGATGAAACTCGTTGACACAGCTGGTCGTGTTGATAAATTCAACAACAAATACAAAAAATTCCAAGAAGCAAGAAACAAATAATTTATTTGTAGCTCGAAATACGAAAGCGATGGAAAAACTCCATCGCTTTTTTTTTAAAACTAAGGCTGTTGAACTTTTTTCAGTTGAAAATTGGCAATGAGCAGTGAGCTATGAGTTGTGAGCGTTTTTGCCCAAAGCTCGCAGCTCATTGCTCGTAGCCCGTTGCGTTAGGGATTGGAGCGGCATCCTTTGCGAAGCTCGGACTTCTGACTTCGGACTATGGACTTCGTTTTTTTTGAGCGGGGCGGTAATGAAGCGAGCAAAGATATAGCGGAAAGCCCGACGGCTTCGCCGGAACGCCCAAAAGAAAAGTCACCGAGACACCAAGACACCGAGTCGATGAGGATTTGAGGTCGGAGTCAGTATCAAAAGACAGTCTTTTGACATTAGTCTTTAGCCATTTGCCATTCAACGTTCTTTTTTTTTGGCACGATTGTTGACGAACGCGCGAACGTAATATTTAAAATAAGAAATATGGACAACCAAAGAAATCACGATTTATTCCTGACAGATATAGTTGAGACTGACACTGAATATATTCCACTTCTTACAGCAGAAGATGAGAAGCGTATAAGCGAAGAGGAAATACCAGAAGAAGTGCCAATCATGACGTTGCGTAACGCAGTGCTTTTTCCAGGCGTGGTAATACCAATCACAGTCGGTCGCGACAAGTCCATAAGATTGATAAAGGAAGCGTATAAAAAACATCAGGCCATTGGCGTGGTGGCGCAGAAAGACGCTGCCGTGGAGGACCCTAACCAAAACGACTTACATGAAATCGGAACGATAGCAATGGTGATGAAGACATTGCAGATGCCTGACGGTAACACGACAGTCATCATCCAAGGCAAACGCCGTTTCCAACTTCAAGAGATAACACAGACTGAGCCTTATTTGAGAGGCAAGGTCACTCCATACGGCGACGGTCTCGTGATTCCTCGCGACCGTCAGTTCAAGGCTTTGATACAGTCTATCAAGGACCTTGCGATGCAGATAACCCAAAAATCAGCAAACCTTCCTTTTGAGGCTTCGTTCGCTCTGAAAAACATAGACAGCCCTTGGTTCATGGTGAACTTCATCGCAAGCAACCTCGTTCAGTCTATGCAGGACAAACAACGTCTGCTCGAAATCAACGACGTAACGACTTTCGCAACAGAACTTCTCGCTATTCTTACAAACGAGATGCAGATGATAGAACTGAAGCATCAGATTCAGAATAAGGTTAAGATAGATATGGATAAGCAACAACGCGAATATCTGCTTAACCAACAGCTTAAGACTATTCAGGAAGAACTTGGCGGAACGCCTAACGAGATAGATATCAAAGTCCTTAAGGAAAAAGCTGCCAAGAAAAAATGGCCTGCAGAAGTCAAAGAGACTTTTGAAAAGGAATTGCAGAAACTGCAACGTATGAATCCGCAGGTGGCAGAATATGGCATACAGCACAACTACCTTGAATATATAGTCGAGTTGCCTTGGAACGAATTTACCAAAGACAACTTCGACCTAAAACATGCACAGAAGGTCCTCGACAAAGATCACTTCGGACTTGAGAAGATAAAAGACCGCATCATTGAATATCTCGCGGTATTGAAGCTTAAGAACGACATGAAATCTCCGATCTTATGCCTCGTCGGCCCTCCAGGTGTCGGTAAGACATCATTAGGAAAATCTGTCGCCAAGGCATTGGGACGTAAATATATAAGAATGTCGCTCGGTGGCGTCCGCGATGAATCAGAGTTACGCGGTCATCGTAAGACATACATCGGCGCTATGCCAGGCCGTATCATTCAAAATTTAAGAAAAGCCAAGTCATCAAATCCTGTGTTTATCTTGGATGAGATAGATAAGGTAAGCGGCAATAACGTCAATGGCGATCCACAGGCAGCGCTTCTTGAAATCCTTGACCCAGAACAAAACATGGCGTTCTCAGACAACTTCCTCGAGATGGATTACGATTTGTCGAAAGTCTTGTTCATCGCTACAGCAAATAACCTCTCGACCATTCATCCAGCGTTGCGCGACAGAATGGAAATCATCGACCTGAGCGGTTATCTCCGTGAAGAGAAATTCGAGATTGCTAAACGTCACCTTATTCCTAAACAACTTAAGGAACACGGACTCACATCAAAAGACGTGACATTCTCTAAAGAAATGGTGATGAAGGTCATCGACGACTATACGAGAGAAGCAGGCGTTCGTAACCTTGAACGTCAGATTGCCAGCGTGATACGTCGTAAGGCAAAGAACATCGTCATGGGTGATGAGGTAGAGAAGAAGGTCAGTGCTCAGGATTTGAAAGACGCTCTCGGCGTTGCTATGTTCCACGATGGCGATGAGGTTAAACACACAACACCAGGTGTGGCGATAGGTCTCGCATGGACACCAGTCGGCGGTGAGATATTATCGATAGAAGTCAGTTTGAGCCGCGGTCACGGAATGTTGCATCTGACAGGTAACCTCGGCGATGTGATGAAAGAATCTGCTACGATAGCATACGAATATATCAAGTCACATTCTACACAATTGGAGATAGACCCAGCGGTGTTTGAAGAATGGAACGTTCATATCCACGTGCCAGAAGGCGCAACTCCTAAAGACGGACCTTCAGCAGGTATCACGATGCTGACAGCTTTGACATCGGCATTCACACAAAGAAAAGTGAAGGACAAGCTTGCCATGACAGGCGAGATTACATTGAGAGGCAGAGTGTTGCCAGTGGGCGGAATACAAGAGAAGATGCTCGCTGCAAAACGCAATGACGTCACTGATGTCATCTTGTCAGTCGAGAACAAACGCGACTTCTCCGAGATAAAGGAAGATTATGTAAAAGGACTTAACTTCCATTTCGTCTCATCGATGATGGAAGTCTTGGATCTCGCATTGGAAAAAGAACAAGACGTCAACGATTTGGATTACAACCATTATCTCATGAATTCACACAAACGTGTGACAGGATTTTTGAGTCAACAAGACGTTAGAGGAATTGAGGAATTGAGGAATTGAGGAATTGAGGAATTTTCAGATCAGCTCCGAAGGAGCGAGACAGATATAGCGGTGGGCAACGCCCACTGTAACATGAAGGGAAAATTATCCCGGAGGTTTTTTCGCAAAAAACCTCCGGGATTTTTTATTATCCGTATCTAAATCCATAAGGCGATGCCTTATGCTATATTTGTTTCGCCCTTTCAGGGATTACATCTCACATCTCATAAAAAAAAACTTTAGTCTTTTGTCATTTGTCTTTAGACTTTTATTATTTTTGCCGTCGCATAAGGAGCTCTTACGAACCGAGCGTTACGAAGAGTGAAAAGGGAATCCGGTGTGAATCCGGAACAATACCAGTTGCTGTAAGTCCCACTCCGAAATGAGTTCGTTTGTCGCACTCTTGCCACTGATTAAGAATCGGGAAGGCGCGACAAATGGGATAAGTCAGAAGACCTACCTTGTGTTTTATGGGTTTCCACTTGCTGGTTACTGGTCGAAATCAACTTAAATTTATTACGTTTTTTATTGTAAGTCTAAAAGACAACATGACTACAAGACAACAAGTGCTTTCGGGAACTTGTAGCGCTTAAGGTGTGCTGTTAAGGACTATATGTGTTGAGTTGATGTAGACTCGGTGTCTTAGCACCTCAGTGACTTAGCGTCTCGGTGACTTGGTGACTTTATAAATGTAATTATCTAAGTGATTTCGACATGATTTATTGATGTATGAATGAAACAGATAAAAACATTTATAAACTTAAATCTAAAGTCATGAAGAAAACATTTACTTTCTTAATGGTGGCATTGGTTTGCATTTCAATGACCAATTGCAACAGACGTATTAAAGATCAATTGGAAGATCTTGACAATCGTGTTACTGCTCTTGAAGATGCGGTGAAGAAGACTAACAAAGACATCAGTGCTTTGCAGTCTATCGTGAATGCTTTGCAGAATAATGTCTATGTAACTAATGTGATTACAACATCAGAAGGTTACACTATTCAGTTTTCTGATGGCACAAGCGCTGTCATTTCTAACGGTCAGGATGGCGTCAATGCTCCTGTCATTTCTGTGAGACAAGATACTGATGGTTTCTATTACTGGACTCTCGATGGCGAATGGCTCATCGTTGATGGTAAGAAAGTACGCGCTAACGGCAAGGATGGAGTTGACGGAACAAACGGTATTAATGGAAAAGATGCTATCACTCCACAAGTGCGTATCAATGAAGATACTAAAGAATGGGAAATCTCTACAGATGACGGATTTACTTGGATTCCTACAGGTGTCATCGCTGAGGGCAAAGACGGTGAAGACGGTTCTGTGATAGTAGGTGGAGATAGCGAAGGTTCTCTCTTTGAATCTGTTGATACTTCAAGTAAAGAATATGTGATAATTACTTTGGCAGATGGTACAGAACTCAAACTCGCTCGCTACGACAGCTCTGCTCCAATGTTCGTTATCAAAAACGCTCCTCAACTTGCACAGATAGAATATGGCAAGACAGAGGTTTTCGAAGTTGAAGCAGAAAATATCGCTGAATACATTATTAATACTCCACAAGGATGGAAGGCTGATTATGAAAATAACGCTTTAACTATCACAGCTCCTGCTAAAGATATGTGTCACTTTGACAAGGAAGGCAAGATTGCTGTCACCGTTATCTCTGAAGCTGGCATGACTTCTATTGTGAAACTTAATGTCATGGCAGGCGAATGGATTCAGGAAATGGAACTCAGAACCTTGACATTCGAAGACGCTGACGCAAAGTTCAGCGAATATGAATTGGGTTATTGCGGAGCGACAATCAGCACATGGAGCGACTTGATCGCTGCAGACCAATATATGGACGAACTTATCTACAGCTTCAGCGGCGAACCATATTATTGGTACGATGAAAACAATACAGAACTTTTCCATACATTCCCTTATAACTACGGTACATACGCTTACTGGGGCGGAGGTCATGCTATCTCAAATTATGCAAATTGGGATTTTGAGACATATGGCGATTATATGAGTCAGCTTACTGTAATTGGTGAAGAGGGAGCTGGCGGTCATAACGGCTCATCTAACTTCTGCATGCACTTTGGCTATGCTGACGATTCTGGTTATAACGGTACAGAAGAGCTTCCTTCGTTCATGTTTGCCGACGGCAAAGAAAGAGTCATCGACCATATTTGGATTAACAATTCAACATACGCTCTTAACTGCTACGTTAACGGTAATGGCTTGACAGATCCTGTCGGTGAAAATGACAAGGCTTGGGTTATTGCGAGAGGCTTTGACGAAAATGATGAATTCGTTACTGAATCAATATTCTATCTCGTTGACGGTCCGGACGGCATTGTTACAGAATGGACAAAATGGGATTTGACATCACTTGGTAAAGTATGGAGAGTAGAGTTTAATATGGCTGGTACCAACGACAATGGATACGGCTTCTCACAACCAGCTTACTTCGCTTATGACGACGTCGCTGTACAATTCCCAGGTGAAAAAGTCTTCAAATAATCAGTGATGAAACTTTTGAAAAAATTATTGTTACTTATATCAGCAGTTGTTGCTTTCACGGCTTGTAACATCAACGAGGAGTTCTTCGCACCGAAGATTATCCTCGATAGCGAGACGGGTATCTATACTGTGAAGTATGGACGCGAGCTTGTCATCGCTCCGGAATACGAGCATGCTGAGGATGCGACATTTTGCTGGACAATGGATGGTGAGGTGATTTCCACTTCGCCATCATTGTCGTTTATGCAGGAAAAAGCTGGTGAATATTACATTACTATAGTTGTCACTACTGAAAACGGCTCTGACGAAGAAGAAATTCGTGTTGATGTAGTTGATCTTGAAATTCCGACGGTAAGCATCGCGGGCAATAAAAAGATGTCCGTCACCGTCGGCGCAGAAGTGCGTCTTAAAGCCACAGTACGTGAGACTTCGCTGCCAACGAAATTCACCTGGACTGTAAATAAGGTGCTGGCAGGTAATGATTATGAATATACTTTCATTGCCAAGAAAATAGGCAACTATCAAGTAGAGGCGACTGCAAAAAATGAAGACGGATCACATAGCGATATGGTTGAGATTGAAGTTCTCGACGCAAGCGATATTCCTTTTACTTGGGATTTTGAAAAATATTCATATCACACTGTGGTAGGAAGAAAACTTCTAATAAAACCTTTGCAGTCTCACGTTGATAATAATGTGAAATACGAGTGGAAGGTCGAGGGAAATGATGTAATTACGGGCGAGGAATCTCGTTTCGTTTTCGTCGCTGATAAGGCTGGCGTTTATCATGTCGATGCTGTGGCGACGAAATCTAATGGCGATGATAACATAAGCATCACTCGTTCTTTTGTGGTGACAGTTTATGATGAAAAGGAATTCTATCGTCCTAAGAGTGCTTCTTCTGAAGCTAAGTGGAACAAGGTTTATGAATATACTCCTGCGCCTGGTCAGTTCATCAACGAATTGAAGACCGGCGGCTTCGATGCCTCGCATATAAGTCCGGAAGCTGCTGTCGCTTATGCGGAAGAGCGTTTGAACAACGATATTTGGGTCTCGCTCGGAGGCTTCGGCGGTTATGTGGTCGTCGGCTTCGACCATAGTATAACAAACACTCGCAACTATGATTTTGGCGTTGTCGGCAATGCCTTTGACGGCTCGTCAGAACCTGGTGTGGTTTGGGTAATGCAGGATGAAAACGGCAACGGATTCCCGGACGATACTTGGTATGAGCTGGCTGGTTCTGAGACAGGAAAAGTAGAGACTTACAGAGATTACGCCGTGACATATTATCGTCCTACAGGTACTGGAATGCCGGTGCAATGGACCGACAATTACGGTGGCAGCGGAGAGATAGATTATCTGAAACAATTCCATGACCAGGATTATTATTACCCTCTTTGGATTGGAGCGGATTCTTATACCTTGACGGGAACACGTCTCGAAGCTCGCAACTATGACCAATCTGGTAACGGAACTTACTGGGTTAACCCTCATTACGACTGGGGTTATGTGGATAACTTTAGTCCTACGGATTTCAATTCTTCTGATATGGCTAACCTTTTCAAGATATCTAACGCCATTGACTTTGAGGGCAATCCTGTTAAGTTGAATCACATCGATTTCGTTAAAGTTCAATGCGCCCTCAATGCTAAAAGCGGCTGGCTTGGAGAAATCTCGACGGAAGTATGTGGATTTTATGATTATTCTTTAAAATGATGAAGTATGAATAATAGTCAACAGACAACAGTCAACAGACAACAGACATTGTCCATTATTGGTCGACAGTCAATAGTCAACGGTCAGCAGTTAAGGTCTTTTACCCAAAGACTTTTGTCTTTAGTCTTTTGCCTTTTGTCATTAGTCTCGTGCATGGAATGGGACTACGGTCTTGAAGAAGAGTTTAACACTTCGACTTCAGGTAATGGTTTGTTCATTTGCAACGAAGGTAACTTCCAATATGGTAACGCTACCTTGTCTTATTATGATCCAGAAACAAAGATTATAGAGAATGAGGTTTTTTATCGTGCTAATGCGATGAAACTCGGCGATGTGGCGCAGTCGATGATTATTCGTGATGGCATCGGCTGGCTAGTCGTCAACAATTCTCATGTCGTATTTGCGATAGATATAAACACTTTCAAGGAAGTGGGTCGTATCACGAATTTCACTTCTCCACGTTATATGCATTTCATCTCCGACGAGAAGGCGTATGTTACGCAGATTTGGGATAACCGAATCTTTATCGTAAATCCGAAACGTTATGAAATTACTGGTTATATTGATATTCCCAATATGACGATGGAAAGCGGTTCGACGGAACAGATGGTACAGTATGGAAAATATGTCTATGTCAACTGCTGGTCGTATCAGAATCGTATCTTGAAGATTGACACCGAGACGGATGAAGTGGTCGATGAACTTGTCGTTGGAATACAACCTACATCTCTTGTGATGGATTGTAATAATAAGTTATGGACTGTGACCGACGGTGGTTATGAAGGTTCGCCTTATGGTCACGAAGCGCCATCGCTATATCGTATCGACGCTGAGACATTTACGATAGAGAAACAGTTTAAGTTCAAGTTCGGCGACGCGCCTTCTGAAGTGCAGCTCAACGGTACGAAAGACAAAATCTATTGGATCAACGATGATATTTGGGAGATGGACGTAACGGCGGATCGTGTGCCGGTAAGACCGTTCCTGCCTTATGATGGAACCATATATTACGGTTTGACGGTATGTCCTCGCACTGGTGATGTCTATATCGCCGATGCCATTGACTATGTCCAGCAGGGAATGGTGTATCGTTATTCGAAAGATAGAAATTTGATAGATAAGTTTTATGTAGGAATCATCCCGGGTGCTTTTTGTTGGAAATAAAATTTGATTGAGATGAAGAAGTTACACATTATATTATTATTTGTTTTATTGCCGACATTCGTGATGGCGCAGGACGATGATGACATAAGATGGTATTTTAATCTTTCGGAAATTCCTATTTACGCTGAGCGTCCGATCAAGGAAATAGGAGCGCAGCTGACGAAGCTGGATTCTGTCGTCTTGAAAGAAAATATCGCGCTCTCTGTCGCTGATGTACTTACTTTCAACACTTCTATATTTGTCAAGAATTATGGTCGTGCAACCTTGTCGACGGTGGCGTTCCGTGGCACTTCTGCTTCGCATACGCAGGTGTCGTGGAATGGCATGAAGATCAACAACCCGATGCTCGGCATGACTGACTTCTCCATGATACCGTCTTATTTCGTTGATGATGCCATGCTGTTGCACGGAACTTCATCTGTCAATGAAACGGGCGGCGGTCTCGGCGGAGCGGTGAAACTTTCAACAAAGCCAGCGCAGGCTAATGGTTTCGGATTGCAGTACATCCAAGGCGCAGGTTATTTCAAGACCTTCGATGAGTTTTTGAGGTTGACGTACGGCAATGAGCACTGGCAAACTTCGACGCGTATCGTTTATTCATCATCACCTAACGATTATAAGTATCGTAATCATGACAAAAAGGAAAATGTCTATGATGAGAATATGAATATCATCGACCAATATTATCCTATAGAAAGAAACCGCAGCGGAGCCTTCAAGGATTTTCATATATTACAAGAAGCGTATTATAATACCAATAGAGGCGACAAATTCGGCTTGAATGCTTGGTACATAAATTCAAACCGTGAACTCGCTATGCTTACCGTCGACTATGGCGATGCGACGGAGTTTGAAAACAGACAGAGAGAAAATACCTTCCGTTCAGTCATGTCTTGGGATCATATCAAGGAAGACTGGAAACTTGCTGCCAAGGCTGGATATATTCATACTAAGATGAACTACGACTACAAACGCGACTTGGGCAATGGCATCATGGCTAATATGATACAGTCGCGGAGCAAGATAAACACTTTTTACGGCAGTGTTGAAGGCGAATATTATATAGGCAAGGAATGGCTGTTCACAGCCAGCGTTAATGCGCATCAGCATTTTGTTGAAAGTAGAGATAAAAGCATCATGCAACAAGACGGCAACGAAGCGATAGTAGGATATCGTAAGGGTCGTGTCGAGTTGACGAATTCCGTCTCAGCGAAGTGGCGTCCGATAGACCGTCTCGGCATGTCGGTAGTGATACGCGAAGAACTTGTTGGTACAGAGTGGTCACCTGTCATTCCAGCCTTTTTCATCGACGGCGTGATATCCAAGAAAGGCGATGTGGTGGCGAAGGCGTCAGTCTCGCGCAACTATCGTTTCCCGACGCTCAACGATTTGTACTTCATGCCAGGTGGCAATCCAGACTTAAAGAAAGAGAGCGGCTGGACCTACGACGCAGGCGTGTCTTTTGCAGTAGGGAAGGAAGGAATCTATTCGCTGAGCGGCTCGGCTAACTGGTTCGAGTCGTTCATACACGACTGGATTATCTGGTTGCCGACGACGAAAGGATTTTTCTCGCCAGACAATATCAAAGACGTACACGCTTACGGCATTGAACTTAAAGGCAATCTTGATGTCGCTTTGTCGAAGGAATGGCATCTCGGACTTGACGGAACCTTGTCGTGGACGCCGTCAATCAACGAGGGTGAGCCACGTTCTCCAGCGGACCAGTCGGTGGGAAAACAGCTGCCATACGTCCCGGAAGTGTCATCGACGGTGACAGGGCGATTGACGTGGAAGACATGGTCGTTTTTATATAAGTGGTGTTATTATTCGGAGCGATATACGATGTCGTCGAACGATATTTCACTTACAGGGAAATTGCCTCAATATTTCATGAGTAATATCTCTTTGGAAAAAACTGTTTCATGCAAATGGGCAGATTTCTCTATCAAAGGAGCTGTCAACAACCTCTTCAACGAAGAATATCTTTCTGTTTTGTCACGCCCGATGCCAGGAATCAATTTTGAAGTGTTCTTGGGAATCACGCCGAAGTTTAGGAACTGAGGAACTGAGGAATTGAGGAATTGATGAACTGAGGAATTGAGGAACTGAGGAATTGAGGAATTGAGGAACTGAGGAATTGAGGAATTGATGAACTGAGGAATTGGGGAATTGAGGAATTTTAAAATCAGCTCCGTAGGAGCGATAGTTCCCAGGCAGGTATGGAGCACGTAGTGCGGAATGCCTGCAAAGAAATGTTTTAAAATAAATCAGAGTGCCGAAGGTACGACAAGAGTTTCTGTCGTGCCTTCAGCACTTTTAAGTTGAAAACGGAAAGTTGAAAATTTGCAACGAGCCGTGAGCTGTGAGTTGTGAGCAGTTTTGCCCAAAGCTCGCGGCTCATTGCTCGTAGCCCGTTGCGTTAGGGATTGAAGCGGCATCCTTTGCGAGCGGAGCGGGAAATGGGATTCGGGAACGGGAAATGGGATTCGGGAACGGGGATTTGGGAGCGAGGCGGAAATGAAGCGAGCAAAGATATAGCGGAAAGCCCGACGGCGTAGCCGGAACGCCCTAATAAAGACAACAGTCAACGGACTACGGACAACAGACAGAGACACCAAGACACCAAGTTCAAAGTTTTACGTTCTTAGTTCAAAAAAAACTTTCGCCATTAGTCATTAGCCGTTTGCCTTTTTTCGTATTTTTGTAAGACTAATAAACACTAAAAAATATAATTTTAAATATGAAATCTGACATTGAAATAGCAAGAGAGACTTCTCTAAAAAGAATAGAAGAGGTTGCCGGCAGCATCGGCGTTCCTGCAGACGAGATAAACAATTATGGAAAATATATAGCTAAACTTCCTCTTTCTCTTATTGATGAAGAGAAGATAAAGAAAAGCAACCTTATCCTCGTCACTGCCATCACTCCTACAAAGGCTGGTATCGGCAAGACTACAGTTTCTATCGGACTCACATTGGGTCTTAACAGAATCGGCAAGAAAGCTGTCGTGGCATTGCGTGAACCATCACTCGGTCCATGTTTCGGCATGAAAGGCGGCGCTGCCGGCGGCGGTTATTCTCAGGTGTTGCCAATGGAGAATATCAACCTTCACTTCACTGGCGATTTCCACGCAATAACATCAGCGCACAACATGATTACTGCGCTGCTCGACAACTACATCTATCATAACAGAAAGACAGGTCTTGCCCTCAAGGAAATCAAATGGAAACGTGTCCTTGACGTCAACGACAGAAGTCTGCGTAATGTTATCACTGGTCTCGGCGGCTCAGCTAACGGACTTCCAACAGAAAGTGGATTTGACATTACACCTGCATCAGAAATCATGGCAATCTTATGTTTGTCTAAAGACCTCGACGACCTTAAACGTCGCGTAGGTAACATACTTTTAGGATATACATTCGATGACCAGCCTCTGACAGTCAACGACCTCGGTATCGCAGGCGCTATCACTGTGCTTCTGAAAGATGCTATACAACCGAACCTCGTACAGACAACAGAGAACACAGCGGCATTTGTTCATGGCGGTCCTTTCGCTAACATCGCACACGGCTGCAACTCTATCATCGCTACTAAAATGGCACTCAGCTACGGTGACTATGTAATCACAGAAGCTGGATTTGGTGCTGACCTTGGCGCAGAAAAATTCTTCGACATCAAATGTCGTAAGGCTGGACTCTCTCCAAAACTCACAGTCATCGTTGCAACAGCGCAGAGCTTGAAACTTCACGGAGGCGTTCCGGAAGATAAGATTAAGGAACAAAATATCGAAGGCTTGAAGAACGGTCTTCAAAACCTTGACAAACATATCGAGAACATAAAACTTTTCGGTCAGAATGTTATAGTGACATTCAACAGATTTGCAAGCGACACTGACGAAGAAATTGCGTTGGTTGCTGAGCACTGCCGTGAAATGGGAGTGGGATTCTGCATGAACAACGTCTTCGCTGATGGCGGTAAAGGCGGTGAAGAACTCGCAAAACTCGTTGTTGAGACAATAGAAAAGACACCGTCAGAACCTCTTAAGTACATCTACGAAGACGAGGATTCAGTACGCACAAAGATTGATAAAGTCGCTAAGCAAATCTATGGCGCAAAAGACATCGCATATTCAATTATAGCTCTCAAGAAAATCAAGCAGATCGAGTCATTGGGCATCTCGCATTATCCAATATGTATAGCGAAGACACAATACTCATTCTCTGCAGATCCAAAAGCTTATGGCGTTGCCAAGAACTTCGACCTCAACGTACGAGATATAATCATCAACAATGGAGCAGAGATGATAGTTGTTATTATGGGCGACATCATGCGTATGCCAGGATTGCCAAAAGAACCACAAGCACGTAATATTGACATCGTCGACGGCAACATTGAAGGACTTAGTTAAAACTGAAAATTGAAAGCTGAAAACTAAAAATTAGTTGTCAGTGATAAGTAGAGACGTGTCGACAATACCTATAAAAATGAAATAGGATTGTTGACGCGTCTTTTTTTGTCAACAGTCAACAGACAACGGACAACAGATTTTGGTTCATAATTCATAGTTCAAAGTTCAAAGTTCTGCATTCTTCTTCC
Organism: Bacteroidales bacterium; assembly: GCA_017549605.1. Lineage (GTDB taxonomy): Bacteria > Bacteroidota > Bacteroidia > Bacteroidales > F082 > Limimorpha. The sequence goes on along the minus strand of JAFYUH010000044.1, from coordinate 7,122 downwards.
TAAGAACCGCAATCAATCCATAAGCCAATGGAGTTCCGAATAGTGCTTCGATGACTATTTTTATGATGTATTGTGATAATATCATCAACAAAATATCGTGAACGGTTAGTGTGCCGATGAATGCGATCAGAACGAATGGCACTGTGTCAAACAGATAGCCGATGATGGAACTGCCTATTGTGCGGAACCACAGATGTTTTCCATTGGTGAGCTTCTTCATCTTGTCCATGATCCAGGCGTTGGAGATTTCGCCAAGAAGGAATCCTACGAGAGATGCCAAGACGATGCGTGGGACGTAGTTGTAAATGGTGTTATACGCTGAGGCTGTGGTGTCGAGGTAATCAGGGGAAGGCAACCAAACGCCAATTTGTGTGCAAATCACGACAAACACGTTGCATAGAAATGCGAGTATGATTGTCTTTCTCGCTACACGATATCCCCAGATTTCTGTCAGTACGTCGCCTAACATATACGCCAATGGGAAGGTGATTGTACCAGCGTCGAAATAAAATAATCCGAATACTCCAATGACTTTGACGGCCATTATGTTGGAGACGATGTAACATACAGTGAAAAATACTGCGATGACTGTAAAAGCGTCAATCTTGTTAGATCGGTTTTTTAAAGGGTTTTCCGAGACCTTGTTCATTTTTTTAAAGTTTAAAGTTTATTGTAGAGACGCGTCAATGATGTAATTTGTATATAAATATGAGACATCTGAATTAAAAGACATCATTGACACGTCTGTACTTGTTTATAGTTTATAGTTCGGTGTTCAGAGTTCAGAGTTCAGAGTTCGGCCATACAAAATGAGAGTTGATAGATTCTCCGCCGTCTACGATAATGCTTTGTCCGGTGCAGAAAGTATTTGTCACTGTCAGGAAGTATGCCCATTGTGCGATTTCCAGAGCTGTTGCCCATCTTTTGAGCGGCGTTTGTTGCATGATTTCGTCCCAAAGTTTCGGGTCGTTGACGACACAATCGTTAAGAGGTGTCAGCACGCCGCCTGGGTCGAGGCTGTTGCATGTCGCGCCAAATGCAGCTACACGTAGAGCGACGTTTTTGGTATATGCTATCACGCCGCCTTTGCTTGCGCAATATTCTGGAAATTCAGAACCGGTGTGTCCGCTTGCGGAACCGATATTAAGGATGGAACGTATATGTTTCTGGATGCCGTATTTTTCCGTCACCTTGATCAAAGCCTTGAGGTTGATGTCGATGTCGTTTTCGTTCTGAGTGCCGGCGTTGTTTATCAAAATTCCGACATTGTCAATCTCAGGAAGAGATTCATAATCACTTATGTCACATTGATGATGTTCATAACTGTTATGGTTTATCGACTGTCCTTGTCTGTCAATGCCTATAACGCGGTAACCCATCTCGAGGAAATATTCAGCGATTGCTTTTCCAATGCCTTGAGACGTTCCGGTAATCAGCACTTTAATATCTTGGTTCATAATTATAAATCTTGTGATAAAAGATCGGTTTGCAAAGATAGGAATTTTTTTAATTAGGAGTTAGGAATTAGGAGTTAGGAGTACATCTTAAAATAATTTTAAACTTTCAGTTTTCAACTTTCAATTTTCCTATTTTTGTAGAAGATAAAAAAAGTCTATAAGACAACGAGACTACAAGACAACAAGTTGGTATATGATAAGATCAAGATATAAAAAAATAATTGCCACTGCGCTCATTGCTCATTGCTCACTGCTCATAGCCTTAATATTATTCTCTTGTGGAAGTAAGAAGAACGACAACGAGAATCTTAAAATATTCAAATATAATGAGTCGGCAGGCATTCTGACTTTAGACCCGATCTATGCCAAGGATCTTCCACATATCTGGGCGTGCAATCAGATCTTCAACGGTCTCGTCGCTTTTGATGACGAGATGAATGTCGTTCCTGCAATTGCCAAGTCGTGGGCCATCAGCGAGGACGGTATGACATACACATTCGTTTTGAGAGATGATGTTTATTTTCACGAAGATGAATGTTTTGTTAAGACACCAAGACTTTTACTCGGTGACTCGGAGTCTCGGAGTCTCGGTGACTTAAGTAAGACTCGAAAAGTCGTAGCTCAAGATTTTGTATATTCATTTAATAGAGTTTTAGATAGAAAACTGAATTCCTCAGGCAGCTGGATTTTTTCTAATGTTGAGAGAAGACAACGGACAACGGACAACGGACAACAGTCTTTGGAGTACGCTTTAACTGCTGTTAATGATACGATTTTAGAAATAAAATTGACGCAACCTTTTCCTGCGTTTTTGGGAATATTATCTATGACGTATGCCTCTGTCGTTCCGCAAGAAGCTGTCGAGTATTATGGAACAGAATTCGGACGACATCCGGTTGGAACGGGACCTTTCAAATTCCAATACTGGAAAGAAGGAGTGAAGTTGGTTTTCAGGAAGAATCCAATCTATTTTGAATTTGAGAAGACACCAAGACACCAAGACGCCAAGACACCAAGTAATCTTGATGACTCGGAGTCTCGGAGTCTCGGTGACTCAATAAGACTTCCTTATTTAGACGCTGTCTCGATAAGTTTTCTCATCGACAAGCAAGTTGCGTTCATGGAGTTTATAAAAGGCAAGTTTCACTTCATGTCGGGAATCGACGCTAGGTATAAGGACGAACTGCTGACGCGAGACGGACAGCTTCGCGATGAGTATCAAGACGAAATTTATCTGATAAGAGAACCATATTTAAACACAGAATATCTCGCATTTTTCCTTGGTGATGGTGACACTTTGGGAAAAGACAGAAGTCTCGCGTTGCGACAAGCCGTCAGTTATTCCATCGATAGGGAGAAGATGTTGCGTTATCTTCGTAACGGCATCGGAACACCAGGAAACCAAGGAATCATACCAGCGGGACTGCCAGGATATGAAGACGCCAAGACGCCAAGACGCCAAGACACCAAGCTTGGTGAATCGGTGACTCGGATTCTCGGATTCTCGGAAATAGGTTACCCTTATAATCCTAAAAAAGCGGAGCAACTGTTGAAGGATAACGCTTTGGTTGGTTATGAGTTGAAGTTGTATACCACACAGGATTATATCGACATCGCTAAGTTTGTGCAGTCGGCATTGACGGAAGTTGGGTTGAACTGCAAGGTGGAGGAGATGATGCCTGCGGCCTTGAGGGAAAAACGCGCCAATGGAAATCTTCCGTTCTTCCGTTCTTCATGGGTGGCAGACTATCCAGATGCGGAGAATTACCTCTCGCTGTTCACGACGAACAACTTCACTCCGCAAGGTCCAAACTATACACATTATTCTAATGAGAAATTCGATGAACTATATCATAAATCATTGACATGCAATGATCTTCAGGAAAGAGCGAAGATATATCGTGAAATGGACAGCCTTATGATGACAGAAGCTCCGGTTGTGATTCTGTTTTACGATGAAGTGTTAAGATTCGTCAACAAAGATGTCGAAGGCCTTGGAAGCAATCCGACGAATATGCTTAATTTGAAAAAGGTTAAGATTAATTCATAATGCATAATTCATAATCTTTAAAATAAAATTATAGAAATATAGTAATTATTTAGAACTTAAAATTAAACCAAAATTTATATGAAAACTGATAATGTTATACTTGTTAAAAGCAAGTGCTTTGCTGTGTGTTGCATTAAGTTGTATCAATACTTGTGCAAGGAAAAATCTGAGTACGTTATTTCAAAACAATTACTTAGGAGTGGTACTTCTATTGGCGCTAATGTAAAAGAAGCAATTCGAGGTCAGAGTTTGGCTGATTTTGGTGCGAAAATGAACATTGCGCTTAAAGAAGCAAGTGAAACTGAATATTGGATTGAATTACTAATAGAATCGGATTATTTAACTCTATTGGAATCTGAAAAAATATTGGGTGATTGTAGAGAAATTATTAAATTATTAACCTCAATAGTTAAAACGACTTTTAGCAAACAAAAAAAATAATTATGCATTATGAATTATGCATTATGAATTGAAAAAAATATTATCTTTGCACTCGTTTTTTAGAAGGTATAAAAAGATGATAAATATAACATTTCCTGATAAGTCAGTCAGACAATTTGAAGCAGGTGTAACACCTCTCGATATTGCAAAGAGCATAAGCGAAGGTTTAGCTCGTAATGTGTTGTCAGCCAAAGTTAATGGCGTAATGTGGGATGCTATGCGTCCAGTTAATGAAGATGCAGAAATCCAACTCTTCACATGGAACGACCCAGAAGGAAAGGCCACTGTATGGCACTCATCAGCACACTTGATGGCAGAAGCTATCGAGCAACTTTATACCGGCGTTAAATTCGGTATCGGACCAAGCATTGAGAATGGTTTCTATTATGACATCGATTTCGGCACAAACACAATCACAGAAGAAGACCTCGCCAAGATCGAGAAACGCATGATGGAACTCGCATCACAAAAACAAGCTTTTGAACGCGTTGATGTATCTAAAGCAGAAGCTTTGGCACACTTCACAGAAAAAGGCGACGAGTACAAACAAGAGCTCATCAGCGAGTTAGAAGACGGAACCATCACATATTATAAAACCGGTACATTCACAGACTTATGCCGCGGACCACACATCCCTGACACAAGCTGCATCAAAGCTATCAAATTATTATCTATAGCAGGTGCTTACTGGCGCGGCGACGAAAAACGCAAACAGTTAACACGTATCTACGGTATCACATTCTTGAAGAAGAAAGAGCTTGAAGAATATCTCGTTCTCCTTGAAGAAGCTAAGAAACGCGACCACCGTAAACTCGGTAAAGAACTTGAACTCTTCATGTTCAGCGAAATGGTCGGTAAAGGCCTTCCAATGTGGTTGCCAAAAGGTACAGCATTGCGTCTTCGCTTACAAGAATTCTTGACAAAGATTCAAAAACAATATGGTTATGAGCAAGTCATGACACCTCATATCGGTAACAAACAACTTTATGAGACATCAGGTCACTGGGATCACTACGGACATGACAGCTACCAGCCAATCACAACACCTGAAGAAGGTGAGGTTTATTTGTTGAAACCTATGAACTGCCCTCATCACTGTATGATTTACAAATGGCAGCCACGTTCATATAAAGACCTTCCATTACGTCTTGCAGAATTTGGTACAGTATATCGTTACGAACAAAGCGGCGAGCTCCACGGATTGACACGCGTTCGTTCATTTACACAAGACGACGCACATATCTTCTGCCGTCCAGACCAAGTTAAAGACGAATTCATCCGCGTGATGGAAATCATCGAAATCATCTTCAAGGCATTGAAATTTGAAAACTTCGAAGCACAGATTTCTTTACGCGACCCAAGCAATACAGAAAAATATGTAGGTACAGACGAAAACTGGGAAAGAGCAGAATCAGCTATCGTTGAAGCTTGTAAAGAAAAAGGACTTCCTGCAGTCGTTGAATACGGTGAAGCAGCTTTCTACGGTCCTAAGTTAGACTTCATGGTAAAGGATGCTCTCGGAAGAAGATGGCAACTCGGTACAATCCAAGTCGACTACAACTTGCCAGAACGTTTCGACCTTACTTATATAGGTTCAGACAACGAGAAACATCGTCCTGTCATGGTTCACAGAGCACCATTCGGTTCAATGGAACGTTTCGTAGCAGTATTGTTAGAACACTGCGCTGGTGACTTCCCATTGTGGCTCACACCAGATCAAGTAATGATTTTGCCTGTAAGTGAAAAATATCACGAATATGCAGAAAAACTCAACGAAATGTTGAAGAGAAATGAAATCCGTACTTTGATTGACATGAGAAGCGAAAAGATCGGACGTAAGATTCGTGACGCTGAAATGAAGAAAGTTCCTTACATGCTCATCGTTGGTGAAAAAGAAATGAACGAGACAGCAGTATCAGTAAGAAAACACGGTCAAGGCGACCTTGGTTCAATGTCTGTTGATGAGTTCATCGCAATGATCGAGAAACAAGTTAAAGACGAACAAAATATTGGATAAATATATATTGTATAATTAATAATATAGGAGACACAAATTATAGCACTACCTGTTAACAACGGAAGAGGTCCTCAGAGAGGACAACGTAACGAAGATCCGCATCGTATCAACGAGAGAATCAATTCACCAATGGTTAGAGTTGTTGGTGAAGGCGTTGACAATGAGATTCACTCAATCAAAGATGCTTTGAGAATTGCTGATGAGCACGGTCTTGATTTGGTTGAGATTTCACCTAATGCGAATCCACCGGTCTGTAAGTTGATGGATTATAAGAAATTCCTTTTCGACCAAAAGAAGAAACAAAAGGAAATCAAGGCAAAGACAACAAAAGTCGTTATCAAGGAAATCCGTTTGGGACCACAAACAGACGACCATGACTTCGAGTTCAAGTTGAATCACGCCAAGAGATTCTTGGAAGACGGCGCTAAGGTTAAAGTTGACGTGTTCTTCCACGGACGTTCAATCGCTTACAAAGACCAAGGCGAGATTATCTTGTTGAAGTTTGCACAAGCTTTGGCTGACTACGGTAAGGTAGAGTCAATGCCTAAGTTGGAAGGTAAGAGAATGCTCATGATGATCGCTCCTAAGAAATAATAAATAGACACTCATTTTAAAAAAAAGTATATTACAATGCCAAAAATGAAAACTAAATCCGCTGCCAAAAAACGTTTCAAAGTAACAGGCACCGGTAGAATCAAGAGAAAGCACGCTTATAAAAGCCACATCTTAACAAAGAAGTCAGTTAAACGTAAACGTAACTTACGTCACTCTTCAATCGTTGAGCCAGCTAATATGAAAGCTGTGAAAGAAATGCTTCTCATGTAATTTCAAAAAATTGTTTAACGTCTTGTTAGAGTAGAAAAGTTCTCGAAAGGGCGAGGCACTCTAACGGAATAAAATTTAAAAAAATGCCAAGATCAGTTAACGCAGTTGCTTCAAGAGCAAGACGCAAAAAAGTTTTAAAACAAACAAAGGGCCAGTTCAGCGCACGTAAAAACGTTTGGACTGTAGCTAAAAACTCTTACGAAAAGGGTTTACAATACGCATACCGCGACAGAAGAAATAAGAAACGTGATTTCCGCTCATTATGGATTATCCGTATCAATGCCGCAGCACATGAATACGGCATGACATACAGCACATTCATGGGTAAACTT
>JAFYUH010000043.1 GCA_017549605.1 Bacteroidales bacterium | reverse complement strand
TACAAAGTCAAATTGTAATTTAAATCAATTGTCTAACATTTAAAATTAACACATAATGGGAGAATTAAAACTGATGAAGGGTAACGAAGCATTAGCCGAAGCAGCTATTCGCTACGGTTGTGATGCTTATTACGGATATCCTATCACTCCACAATCAGAAGTGATTGAATATCTTATGGAACAAAACCCTTATGAACGTACCGGTATGGTCGTTTTACAAGCAGAAAGTGAAATAGCAGCTATCAACATGGTTTATGCAGCAGGTGCATCTGGCAAACGCGTGATGACATCATCATCAAGTCCAGGCGTCAGCTTGAAACAAGAAGGTATAGCTTATATAGCAGGTGCTGAAGTACCTTGCGTTTATGCAGACGTTGTTCGTGGCGGTCCTGGTTTAGGAACAATCCAACCATCACAAGCTGACTACTTCCAAGCATGTAAAGGCGGTGGTAATGGTGACTACAAAAACATCGTATTAGCTCCAGCTTCAGTACAAGAAATGGCAGACTTCGTAGCATTAGGCTTCGAATTAGCATTCAAATATCGTATGGCATGCTGCATCTTATCAGACGGTGCAATCGGTCAAATGATGGAAAAAGTTGTTCTTCCTGAACAAAAACCACGTATGACAGAAGAAGAAATCAAAGCTAACTATCCTTGGGCAACAACAGGTCGTAAGAGAGGTACACAACACCGTGTTATCACATCATTAGACTTAGACTCAACAAGAATGGAAGCTCACAACCGCCATCTCCAAGAAAAATACAGATTAGTTGAAGAAAACGAAGTACGTTTCGAAGAAATCGAATGCGAAGATGCAGAATATGTATTCGTAGCTTACGGTTCAAGTGCTCGTATCGCTCAAAAATCAGTACAATTGGCACGCGCTGAAGGTCTTAAAGTTGGTTTATTACGTCCTATCACATTATTCCCATTCCCTTCAAAAGCTATCCAAAACCTCATCGACAGAGGTACAAAAGGCTTCTTAGCAGTAGAATTAAGCTGCGGTCAAATGATTGAAGACGTTAAATTAGCAGTCAACGGTCGCGTTAAAGCAGAACACTTCGGTCGCGTTGGTGGTATCATCCACACACCTGAAGAAGTTCTCGAAGCAATGAAAAAACAAATTATAGGAGAATAAGAACATGTCAATAGAAGATATCATTAAACCTGAAAACTTAGTTTATCAAAAATCTAAGTTATTGACCGAAAAACCATTCCACTATTGCCCAGGTTGCGGTCATGGTACAATCCACCGCATCGTCGCTGAAGTTATCGAAGAACTCGGCATCGACGAAGATACAATCGGTGTAGCTCCTGTAGGTTGCTCTGTTATGGCATACGATTATTTCGATGTTGACTTCCAAGAAGCAGCTCACGGTCGTGCTCCAGCATTGGCAACAGGTCTTAAACGCGTATGGCCTAACAAAGTTATCTTCACATACCAAGGTGACGGTGACTTGGCAGCTATCGGTACAGCAGAAACAATCCACGCTTGCAACCGCGGTGAAAACATCACAATGATTTTCGTTAACAACGGTATCTACGGTATGACAGGTGGTCAAATGGCTCCAACAACATTGGAAGGCATGAAGACAGCTACAACTCCTTACGGACGTAAAGCTACTTTACCAGCAGGCGCTGGCTTCGATGGCATCCCATGCAATGGTTATCCATTAAGAATAACTGAACTTATCGCTCAACTCCCAGGTACAAAATACGTTACACGTCAAGCTGTTTACAACCCAGCATGCGTACGTAAAGCAAAAGCAGCTATCAAGAAAGCTTTTGAAAACCAAATCAACGGCAAGAGCGGTGTCAACTTCGTTGAAATCGTTTCTAACTGTAACTCAAACTGGAAAATGGAACCAGTTGCAGCTAACAATTGGTTAGTTGAAAACATGCTCCCATTCTATCCTCTCGGTGACATTAAAGTTGACGGTAAGATTGTTGAAAAATAAAAAATTTAAAACAATGACAGAAGAAATTATTATTGCCGGTTTCGGCGGACAAGGTGTCTTGTCAATGGGTAAGATCCTTGCATATAGTGGTATCATGGAAGGCAAAGAAGTCAGCTGGATGCCATCTTACGGTCCTGAAATGCGTGGCGGTACAGCTAACGTAACTGTCATCATCAGCGATGACCGCGTTTGCTCACCTATCATCAACGCTTTCGACACAGCTGTGATTCTCAACCAACAATCACTCGACAAATTCGAATCAAAAGTAAAACCTGGCGGCGTTCTCCTTTACGATCCAAACGGTATTACTCACAAACCAACTCGTACCGACATTAAAGTCTACACTATCGATGGCGCTCAATTGGCATCAGATATGGGTAACGCTAAAGTGTTCAACATGATCATCCTCGGTGCTTATCTTAAATTGAAACCTATCATTTCAATGGATAAAGTTAAAGAAGGTCTCGAACACTCACTTCCAGAACGTGCTCATAAACTTATCCCATTGAACATGCAAGCTGTTGAAGTTGGTATGAACAATGTTAAAGAACAATAATTAGCTATTTGTGTCGTCCTGAAAAATCGTTACAGAATTTGATACAAAAATAATTAAAGTTTTCTAAATGACAACACGGCGCGCCGTGTTGTCATTTTTTCGTTCTGTAAGTTACAATTTTCTTTTCACTTTGGCGATGCATCTCATCT
>JAFYUH010000042.1 GCA_017549605.1 Bacteroidales bacterium | reverse complement strand
GCACCTTCGAATTCTATTTCGATATTGTTTTCTGCTGAAGAATAGTTCGATGTCTCGTACACATTAGAGGATTTTTTGACAAATCCATCAAAATCTTTGAGAGACAAGACCGATTCACATTCCACTCTACAGCCTGAATTACTCGGAATTCCTATTCTTATTTTAGAAACGCCTGTGCTTATAACTATTCGAGTCGAATCAAACAGCTCACCTAATTTGATATCTATGTTTGATGCTCCACTATTTATTTCTATGTCAGAAACTTTATATTCACTAAAATCGAAATTCATCTCACATGCTCCAAGATTCAGCTCGAAATCATAAATCGGAGCTTCGTTTAAAGAAATATCAAAACGGTTCGACTTAACTTCATCAACATTATTGACTTGATAATTATCATCTTCTACATCGAATAAGATTTCCGCATGCGAGCCTTCATATTCCAGATAAAAATTTTGAGAAATCTTATCACTCATATTACGAGCCTTGACCAATTCTGCGACAGGAGAATTCAAGTACAAAACACCCGCGCCATAATTGATTTCAACCGAGGCTTCTGTTATATTATCTTTAAACGGTGCAAAAAACTCCTGCGTTTCAATTCCTTCTTCAAGCAAAACCTCTGAAGTCATTTCATCAGATGTATTTTCATTTCCATTAACCTCGTTGCAATATATCAAGCAAGAAATTAAAATTATGACAATCACAGAGACCGACTTCAACACTTTATTTAACGGCAACAGAGAAACGCCGAATATTATGATGAACACAGGCCAGAATTTAGCCAGTTCAGACCAAACAATATCAACATCGAAGAACGTCACCAACAAAGCGATGATTCCTATCGCAATAAGGATTATACCTCCAACGAGGCCCTCATCTCTTTTATTTTTATTATCTTCCATAATTCATATTTTTATAACTCCTAATTGATTAGACGCATCAACAATATATTGTTCATTTCATCGGTATTGTCGACACGTCTCTACAATCATCCCCAACTCCCAACTCCTAACTCCTTCTCTTACTCGCAGTAACAATCATCACAACGCCTATAGCCACTAAAATCAGAGGCCAAAGCTTCCACATCCAGTTGATTGGGATGAAGTTATTTACGAGGAACAGCAAACCAATCAAAATAACAAAAGCGCCAGCGAAAATCGACTTCACTTTCGACTCAGACTGCTGGCTGTTGGCTATTGGCTGTTGGCTATTGGCTATTGGTAGTTGGCTGTTGACTTCTTTCAGGAAGCACTATCCATAGAATGATATAAAGCCAGAATCCGAAGCTGGCGAATAGGAATGCTATCACGAAAGCTATTCTCACGAGAGCTATGTCTAATCCAAAAAACTCAGCCAATCCGGAACATACGCCACCGATTACTTTATTCATCGGATTACGTTCAAGTCGTTTATTTTCCATAATTATTCTGTATTTGAAAATTTACAATCAAAATCAAATCGTAGGCATCAACAGCCATAAGATAAGATACAATCCGCCGCCGACTCCAGCAAACAAGAACGAAGCAACGAATATAGCTCTAACCAAAACGACGTCAATACCGAAATAATCAGCCAATCCAGAGCATACTCCGCCAATCACCTTATTGAACATATTACGTCTAAGTCTTTTATTTTCATACATAATCTTAACGATTTTAATTTTAAAAAGTTTAATTTATATCACCTTCAAAGATAACAAAAAGTTGAGAGTTTTGATTATAGAAAGAGTTTTTTCTCTTTTATGCCGCAAATAATAATTTCTGTCGTACCTTCGGCACTCTGATTATGGTATAATCTTATAAAGCAGGGGTTCCGTGCTTCGCACTCCACCGCCTGCCTGGAGACTGGCGTCCTTTCAGGACTTTTTTGAGTTGAAAATTTGCTATGAGCCGTGAGCTATGGGTTGTGAGCATTTTTGCCCAAAGCTCGCGGCTCATTGCTCATAGCCCAAAGCGTTAGGGATTGGAGCGGCATCCTTTGCGAAGCTCGGACTTCAGACTTCGGACTATGGACTTCGGGATTTTTTGAGCGAGGAGAAATTAAGCGAGCAAAGATAGAGCGGAAAGCCCGACGGCTTTGCCGGAACGCCCAAAAGAAAGTCACTGAGACACTGAGTCACCGAGACACCGAGATAATTGAGAATTGAAAGTCATAGGTCTGTGTCAGCATTCAGTTAAAATCTCAATGCTCGTTGCGCAATGCTCTCAACTCATAGCATAAGTTTTTTTTTAATAAAAGGTGTTTGTCATAACAAAAGAATTTGTTACATTTGCAGAATTAGAAATTTCAGTAAAAAAATTAAATAACAATATCAAATAATAAAAAATGAAGAAGATTTTATTACTTGGAGATGAAGCCATTGCACAAGGCGCTATCGACGCTGGTCTTTCAGGTGTTTACGCTTATCCAGGCACACCATCAACAG
>JAFYUH010000041.1 GCA_017549605.1 Bacteroidales bacterium | reverse complement strand
TAGAAAAGAGTTGTTTGAAAGCATGATAAATATAGTGTAATAAAACAGTTTGCAATTTCTTATCCGTTGCCCATTATTATACAAGTTATTCTCAATAATTTGATGTTCAAATAATTTAGCTTGGACTACCTCAAAGATACATAAAATGAATGTTTTTTTTGATGAAGACTTTATTTTGTGTGGAAAAACAATCTGGGGTGTGGTGTGGAAAAATGTGGAAAAATTCTACACCGTTCCACGTTGCATATTTGAAAAAAAATTATTAAATTTGCAAACTCTAATTTGATTATCAATAAATTGAAATATTTACATCAATTATCCAGATTTGGTATGAAATTAGATTAAATAATATTGAATTGAACACTAACTTAATTAAAACTTAAAATAATGAAAAAAACTTTAACAATTTTGTCAGTTGCATTAGTAGCTTTCATGTTAAGCTCATGCGTAGAAAAATCAAAGAAGTACCAACAATTATTAGCTGAAAAAGAAGCTGTTGTTGTTGAAAACCAAAACATTGAAAAAGAATATAATGCAGCTCTCGGCATTATCAGTGATGTTGAAAATAATCTTAGTGCAATTCGTGACGCAGAAGGTTTAATGTTAATCAAAGGTGAAAACAACACACAAAGAGATCAACTCAACTCAGAATTGATTCAAATTAAAGAAACAATGGCAGTAAATCGCGCTAGATTAGATTCATTGTCAAACGTTATCGAAAAATCAAATAAAGACAGAGCACAACTCCGTAGCACAATCAAGAAATTACAAGCACAAATCGCTGAAAAAGAAGCTACAATCGTTGCTATGCAAGAACAACTCGCTCAAAAAGATCAAGAAATCGCTGGTTTGAACACACAAGTTTCAAACTTGAACGAAGATCTTACAAAAGTTACAGCTGAGAAAAATGAACAAAGCCGTATCATCGCTGACCAAATCGCAGCTATGAACACAGTTTACTATGTTGGCGCAACAAAGAAAGAATTAAAAGCTAACGGTATCTTAACTTCAAAATATATCTTGAGACAAGAAGTTCCAGCTAACGCTTTCACACAAGCTGACAAACGCGAACTTTCAGAAATCGTTTTCGCTGCTAAGAAAGCTGTAGTTCTTTCAGCTCATCCAACAGAATCATACACAATCGCTGTAAAAGATAATCAATTAGTATTACAAATTACAAACCCAGAATTATTCTGGAGTGTAACTAAATATTTGGTCGTCGCTACCAAATAATTTTTCTGCTCGTTTTCAATATTATGGAAAAATCCGGTATCGCCAGATATCGGATTTTCTTTTTTTATTAAGCACTTGCTTTCGTTTCGAAATATTCGCTAAATTTGCAATAAGCATTGCAGATAATAATGAAAAGAATTTTAATACTTGAAGATGACGTTACCTTTGGAACCATGCTCAAGACTTGGTTCAGCAAGAATTCTTGGGAAACTACATGGGTGTCGAAGGTGGAACAGGCTAAACTAGAATTCCAAGACAATTCCTTTGACTTGATCCTTAGTGATTTGAGACTCCCTGACGGAGACGGTATTATCTTTCTTACATGGCTTCGCGAGAATAACATAATGACTCCATTGATAATAATGACCAGCTATTCTGATGTACAGACCGCTGTCTTGGCGATGAAACTCGGAGCTTCCGATTATCTGCAGAAACCAATAAATCCAACGATACTTCAGCAGAAGATAGATATGGCGATGTCTCAGCCAACAAAGACTGCTGAAAAAGAACCAGAGGTGAAACCTAAATCCAAACAGAAAAATAATACAAACAAGGTCGTTAAAGGCAGCAGCTCTGTTATGCAACGCCTTTATTCTCATATAGACTTGGTAGCACCGACTAAGATGTCTGTCCTGATTCTGGGCGAGAGCGGCTCAGGAAAAGAATATATCGCTCGTATGATTCATGAGAATAGCAACAGAAAATCAGAACCTTTTGTAGCTGTTGATTGTGGCAGCCTCTCAATGGAACTGGCTCCTTCTGAGTTGTTCGGTCATAAGAAAGGGTCCTTCACATCTGCTATTTCTGACAAGACTGGTGTCTTCGTTGAAGCTAATGGTGGAACGGTATTTTTGGATGAGGTAGGAAATCTTTCTTACGAGGTGCAGAAACAGCTTCTTAGAGCATTGCAGGAACAGAAGGTGCGTCCTGTAGGTTCTGCGACAGATATTAAAGTGGACGTGAGAATAATTGCTGCTACCAATGAAAATCTTGAGAAAGCGATAGAAGAGGGCAGATTTCGTCAGGATTTGTATCATCGTATCAATGAATTTTCTGTTAACGTGCCGCCATTACGCGAGAGAATTGAAGACCTCGAAGAGTTCTGCTATCATTTTGTAGATCAAGCTAATGATGAACTTGGCAAGAATGTCGATACGATATCAGCTGACGCGATAGACAAACTGAAACAACAGAACTGGGGCGGAAACCTCCGTGAGTTGCGTAATGTGATTCGCCGCTCGGTCTTGTTCGCGCAGGATAATGTTTTAAGAAAAGAAAACTTACCGGAATTTCCTAAGGATATAAAGAACCAAAACATCGTTAATGTTGTACAGCAAGAAGTTACATCATGCGATAACCTTAGCTTGAATAATAAGGCGAATGAAAAAGAGCAGATCTTGGCTGCCTTGAAACAGGCTCGCGGCAATAAGACGATAGCTGCCAAACTTTTGCAGATTGATAGAAAAACGCTGTATAACAAGATGCATCTTTATGGCATCGAATTATGATTTATATATCGTATTTGTCAGAAAGATACGATAAGAACTCATCGACTTTATTCATAAAGGCAATAGACTCTTCTTTCCATTCAGGAAATGAACTTGAGTCTTTGTCTCTAAGTTTATCCATTTTCAATAGAAAATCAGCGTATTCATTCTGATTCAGCTGAACGAACATAGGACGCATCTTATGACATAACTTGACTGCGTCCGAGAATTTGTCGCTGTCAATTATATCATTGAAAGCTACGATGTTATTTGCTGTGCTTTCAACGAATGTATTGAGAATTTCCGTGATGTCGTCATCATTGTCGAACATAGAGCATAATTCAGGGAAGTCGTTTTGATATCTTGAATTATGGTTTGCTTCAGAATCGAAGTTGGTGTTGAATAATAAGGCTAAGTCGTTGAGAGAAAATGGTTTCTTTAGATAATCATCGAAGCCTTTTTCAATGGCGATGTCCTTGTTGTATTCTGAACGCGCTGTCATCAGAACGACTTTTTTCTCTGGAGCAATTTCTTTTACTTTCTTCAAGACATCAAGTCCGCTGAAAGCACCCATCTCTCTGTCTGTAAGAATCAAATCGAAACTGTTAATATTCTTTAAGACTTCATCGAATTCCAATGATGAATGGCATTTGCCGCAGTTTATTTCTAGTTTGTTTAACATTGATTCAATGACGGTCAATAAGGTCTTATCGTCATCAATGACCAGGACGTTTAAATTAAGACCAGATTTAAGTTCTTTGATATCAATGCTTTCCTCTTTCGTGTCTTTTCCATCTACAAACTCAACAGGAATTTTGATTGTAAAAGTAGAACCTTTTCCGACTTCAGAGCTGACGCTTATTTCGCCATTGAGTAAGTCGATGAGACCTTTCACTACGAAGAGACCGAAGCCGTTGCCTTCAATGAGACTTTCGTTATTGTCGATGCGTGAGAAAGGCTTGAATATTTCGTCCAGTTTATCTTGAGGAATGCCGATGCCTTCATCAGAGATGTTGAAAATCATATTGTTCTCATCCTTGCTGACATTGAAGCAGACATTGCCTTGAATAGTATATTTTATTGCATTCGACAAGATATTACTTAGAATCTGTTTGATTTTCAGAGCGTCAGATTTTACAAATATCTCCTCCTGTGATTCTTTGTTATATATGAATCCGAGCTGTTTGTTTTTAGCGAGAGGAAGGAACATCTCATTAAGCTCATCGCATAACTTGCTGATACAGAATTCTGAGACGATGATGCTTTCCTTGCCTTGGTCTAATCTAGAGAAGTTTAAAAGATTTGTTAACAAAGACAAGATGTGATCTGCAGAGTTTTTCATTGACGAGATAACGCGTTTTTCTTCCTTGTCGTCGGAATCCATTCCCATCAATTCAAGATAACCTAATATTGAAGATAGGGGAGACTTGATGTCGTGAGAGACTGAAAGCAGCAGTTTATGTCGGCTTTCCATTATTTCTTCAGTGCGTCTCTTGGCTTCTTCAGTCGCCTTGCGGGCTGTGATGACTTTTTTTATGTCGTAGAAAATGAAGAAGATAAATGTAAGTATTGTCAATAAAGCTATGCCGGCAATCAATATTGAGAAGTTGATGTTTCTGTTGATTATAATTTCGCTTCGCTGTATTTCCTTGATAACTGCTTTCAAGGTATATCTGTGAAGATTTATTAACAGATCTGAAATCTCTTTTGTTATTTCCTGGTCGTAAAGAGTCAGGTTGTTGTATTTGGTTTCAAAAGTCTCGATTTGTTTGATGTAGTTCTTCCTTCCTTTTTCTGTAGATATCTGCAGTTCGTTTAGCAGAAGTGCGGTCGCATCATCGTTTTCAGATATCGTATCGATTATTGTCTTGGAAACGAGTACGATGCTGTCGAGAGAATTGTCAGGAGAAAACACCTCGCTGAGGCGTTTGAAGAAGTTTTTCTTTTCAGATTTGTAGATGATGGTATCTTGTATGGTCTTGCTGACCGTTGTGTTGTTTTGTATATGCTGGTAGTTGTTGATGATGGAATATATTTCCAGATAAGGGTTGAAGGTGTTTAGCTGTTCGCTTATGGCTTCGATGTTTTTCTCTTTCTTCTGAAGGAGTACGATGATGTCGTTTAAAGTCTTTGTGTTGAAATCCTCATCGCATCGACTTATTATAGAGTCGTTTAGCTTAGGGATTTCGGCAGTGATTATCTTGAAGTTATTGAGATGATTGTTGTTTCCCGACAGAGTGTACAAGTTGGCGTAAGACTGAGCCTTGTTGATTTTCTCTATCAGTTTGTTGGTGAGAGACAGGACTTCTTCGTTCTTTCTGATTATCTCTCTTTGTTTGCTGATGGATTGTTTGGCGTTTATTATGTAGTAAATCATGCCGCCGCATAGCAATGCTGCTAACAGGAATATTATTATCGTGTTCTGTTTTACACGATTCTCATATTGACGGCGATTTTTCTTCATACGACAAAGATAAGAAAAGGCTAAAGACAAAAGTCTAATGGCTAAAGATTTTTTTTAGTTAGTGGTTAGGTGTTCAAGTCTTACTTTTTCGTTTGTTCCATAGACTTTTTTAATTAGGAGTTTGTGGTTCAAAGTTCAAAGTTCAAGGTTCAAGGTTCATAAAAAAAACTCAGAACTTTTCAATTCTGAGTTTTTTTGAGTTTTTGAATTTCTGAATTTCTGAGATTCAAATAGTCTTATCGATTTTCCAGCTGAAGGCTCTCAATCCGAGTTCTTCAGTCTTTGTGTCGAGTTCGTGGAGATCGTTCAAGATGCTGTCAACGAATTCGTCTTCAACGAAAGTCAATATCGCATCGTTGAATGTTGGCCAGGTGTGGCTTCCCATGTGAGGCTCGCCGCCACGGCTGCCACGGCCGCTGATCTCGTTCCATCTGGTGAATCCCTTGCTGTAATTCTTCTCCAGCAATTCGATTATCTCTGTATAATATGCTTGGTTATAAGCTATGAATATTCCAGTCATAATGATATCCTTTCTTAATTTTCATCGTTTAACTTAACAGCTTTTCTAGCATGACGTCTTTCTCTTCTTGAGACGAATGCAGCGTAGAGGGTAGGGATGAGGATGAGGGTGATCAATGTTGAAATTGAAAGACCCCATGCCACTGTGATACCTAAACCGTTCCACATCTCAGCGCCTTCGCCAGTGCCTATAGCCATAGGAACCATACCGAGAACTGTTGTCAATGTTGTCATCAAGATAGGGCGCAAACGTTGTCTTGATGCTGTTATTACAGCTGTGTTGATGTCCATGCCTCTGTCGTGACATAAGATGGCGTAGTCGATGAGAACGATACCGTTCTTAACAACGATACCAACGAGGATCAAGATACCGATCATAGCCATAACGCCTAATGCCATATCATGAACAGCCAAGCCGATGAGAACGCCAGTGATAGCGAATGGAACAGAGAACATGATGACGAATGGGTCGAGCAATGACTCGAACTGTGAAGCCATCACGACGTAAACCAAGATGATGATCAAGACTAGCAATAAGAACAATCCTGAGAATGAGTCTTGTTGGTTTTCGTAGTCACCGCCGATCTTAACCATGAATTCTGTTGGAATTTCAGCTTTTTCGATGAATTCTTGTGCCACTTCAACACCTTCACTCAAAGCATATCCTGTTGCGAGGATACCTGTGATTGTTACAACACGTTCACGGTCTTTACGTTCGATTTTTGGAGGTGTCATGCCTTCAACGACTTTAGCGACGTCTTTGACTCTGATGCTTTGACCTTGTGAGCCGTAGAGTATGATGTTTTCGATGTCATCAATGCCTTGACGGAATTCTGGAGCGTAACGGACGCGGATGTTGTATTCGTCACCGTCTTCGCGGAAGAATGTCATCACAGAACCGTTGATACGGTTTCTAACCATTGTTGAAGCTGTTGTGATGTCGATGCCGTTGAGTTTCAATTTTTCACGGTCGAAGTCAACATAATATTCTGGAGTGTATTCGTCACGGCTGACGATAACTTGTGAGAACTGTGGTGTGTTGACGAGATCTTCTCTGAGAGCGTTAGCGATTCTGTCAGATGTAGTGAAATCGTAACCGTAGATTTCGAGTTTTACTGTAGCAGCGCCACCCATACCCATGCCGGTACCTACATTGTATTTCTTGATGATAGGGTTGCCCTTAAGGTCTTCGCGGATATATTCAGCGATTTGTTGAGTACTTCTGTTACGTTCAGACTTTCTTCCTAAGTCGGCATTCATAGAGATGATATGAGTACCGTTGTTGTTCATAGATGCGAAAGCATTGTCTTCGTCAGCAACGCCATAGCTGTAGTTGAGCATCTTGATTTCTGGAATCTCTGCTTTGTATTTGTCGTGCAATTCTTTTGCGAGCTGGCCTGTGACGTTTTCACCTGTACCTACAGGAAGTTCGATGCTGATAGAGAGACGACCTTGGTCCATAGAAGGGAGGTATTCTGTCTTCATGTTTGGAATTGTCAATGCGATAGTAGCAACGAAGATTGCCAAAGCGATAAATACTACAGACTTACGGTGTGTTACAGCCCAAGCGATGACATGGCCGTAGCCTTTGCTGAGACCGTCGAGAGCTTTATTAATAGGTGTGAATAATATCTTGTGCCATCTGTGTGATCTTGGATTTTGTTTCAACATTTTTGAACACATCATAGGAACGAGTGTCAAAGCTGCGGATGTTGAAACAATCATGATGATACTTACGATCCAACCTAATTGTTTGAAGAAGATACCGATGATACCGTCAACCATTGTCAAAGGCAAGAACACTGCGAGCATTGTCAATGTTGAAGCGATAACAGAGATAGAAACTTCCTGTGTTGCGTGAACAGCAGCTTCTTTAGGTTTCGCCCCCTTGTCGATATGTGAGGCGATGTTTTCCAAAACAACGATAGCGTCGTCAACAACCATACCGATGGCGATTGTCAAAGCACTCATGGAGATGATGTTCAATGTGTTGCCTGTTGCAAAGAGGTAGATGACAGAAGCAACCAATGAGATAGGGATAGAAAGAACGATGATGACAGTAGCTCTCCATCTTCCCAAGAAGATGAATACGACAGCCATAACAACCAAGAAGGTAATCATGATTGTGTCTTTCAATGAGTTGATTGTATCGATGATGTTTATGGAACCGTCGATGATGATATTGAGCTGAACGTCAGAAGGAAGGTCTTTCTGGATCTTCTTAAGTTCTTTCTTGATGCCTTTAACAACTTGAACTGTGTTGGCGTCTGTCTGCTTTTGGATTGTCAACATCGCACCTTGTTGGCCGTTGCTGAAAACTTTCTGGAGACGTTCTTGTTCGCCGTCGTTAACAGTAGCGACGTCCTTAAGATATATAGGAGCGTTGTTGTAAGAACCAACGATGACGTTGAGCATTTCTTCTGCTGACTTGAACTCTTTCTCAACACGTACTGAGTATGTGTTAGAACCGATGTCGATAGTACCGGCAGGAGTGTTTCTGTTTTCGTAGGCGAGGGTAGAAGAGATTGACTCTACAGTGATGCCGTAAGCTGACAATTTATCAGGATCTACATAAACTTGGATCTCACGTTTTGGAGCACCGGATACTGATATTGTACCAACGCCGTTGACACGTGCCAAAGGAGTAGCGACTTTGTCGTCCAAAATTTTGTCAAGACCGTTCAAGCTTTCTTCAGCTGTAGCAGACATCAACATGATAGGCATGTCTTCCATGCTGAACTTGAAGATTGTAGGAGTGCTGACAGCGTCAGGAAGTGCCTGTGTCGCAATGTCTAATTTGTCACGAACGTCGTTAGTTGCTTCGGCGATGTCGATGCCGTATTCGAATTCCAATGAGATGACGGAGATGTTCTCTTTAGATGTGGTTGACATGTGTTTCAAGTTGCTAACACTGTTAAGAGAGTTCTCCAAAGGCTTGGTGACGTTAGTCTCGATGTCGGCTGCACTTGCGCCTGAATATGATGTCACAACGATGATGGTGTTTTCTCCCATGTCAGGGAAGAGGTTTGTTGATAATCTCATGAGAGAGAATACACCTAAGATAGCTACCGTAATGAATATGAGAGCTACTGTGACAGGTTTATTTACTGATGTTCTGTATAAACTCATTTCTTATATTATTTTACGATATCAACTTTAATGTTGTTTCTAAGTCTTGTTTGTCCGCTTGTTACGATTGTAGCGCCGTCGTCGATGCCGCTGATGACTTCGTATTTGTTGCCCATTCTTGTACCAAGTTTGACAGGTGTGTGTGTGACTGTGCCGTCTTCATTCAATACGAAAACGTATTTTTCGTCAGCGCCGACTTGTTTGAGGACTGCATTGTCTGGAACAACAACGCGATAGTTTGTGCCGTAGTTTACAGTTACTCTGGCGAACATACCTGGACGTAATTTCTCGTCTTTGTTGTCAACGACGATTTCTACTGGGAATGTGTGTGAACGTGCGTCTATTGTTGGGTAAACCAAGTTTACTTTACCTTTGAATGTCTCGCCTGGGAAAGCGTCAGCAACGATGTCAACATCCATGCCTTTCTTGATTTTTGAGTAGTTGTTTTCGCTGATGTTGATTAACATCTTGACAGGAGTGATGTTTTGTACGACGAAGAGAGGCTGTGCCATTGCGTACATATCGCCTTCGTCGTAGTTACGTGCTGTGACGATGCCAGAGATTGGGCTTGTCAAGATTGTGTTTTCCAATAAGTTTGAATATGTCTTCTTTGAAACTTCGTAAGCGAGTGTCATTGTTTCATAATTGGCTTGTGAAACAGCGCCTATTTCATACAATTCTTTTGTACGTCCATATTCAATGGAGTCGTTTTGTATTTGAAGTCTTAATTTTTCCAAGCTGATAGCATCCATAGTAGCAAGTTTTTGACCGGCTTTTACATGGTCGCCGACTTCAACCAAGATCTGGTTGATACGTGATGCTGATTGTGGAGTGATATTATTTACGATTTCAGCTTCAACAGTTGTTGGATAAGTGCTTAACTGAGGAACATTCTCAGCGTAAACTTTTGTTACTGTTACCTTTGGTGTTACATCAACTGTAACAGCTGCTTGTTGATTGCTTGCTTTTTGGCTGCATGAAGCCAACATCAATGCAGATGAAAGGATTAAAATTGAATTAAAACGTCTCATTTCTATATTGTATTTTATTGATTATCTTATTTTGTTTCTCTTACATATTCAACGCCCATGAGTTCGTCGATGGCTGCTTTGTTTGTCATATATTGGTAAATGGCTTGACTCATTGTGAGCTGTGCCTGTGTCAATGCCAATTGAGCGTCGTTGAGCTCGACTAATGTGGCCTTGCCTAATTCGTACATCTTTTCAGAGATGTTATAGCTCTTCTGTGCCATTTCCAATGTTGTTTCAGCTGCTGTATATCTCTTTACGCTTGTGTTCATCTTGTCGCGATAGTTTTCCAAAGCGATGTTGAGATTACGTTCAACGTCTTCGATGTTAAGTCTTAAGATATCTTGAGTCTTTTGATATTGTCTGATGTTGTTGTGTTTCGCAAAACCGTCGAAGATAGGGATGTTGAGACTTAAAGCAACAACTGAATAAGGATTCCAGTTCATGTCGAAGGTATTACCCATAGCCATATAGTTGTAAGAGAATGAAGCTGAAAGGGTAGGGATGTATTGGTATTTGGTCATTTTTATAGTTCTGCTCAACATTTCATCTTGCAATTGCAATTGCAATAAGTTGGTGTTGTTTTCGAAGCTTACAGTTTCGCTTGATGCCAATGAAACTGTCATTTCGTTAGCATAATCTGATAATGCGCCAATAACGTCGATTTCTGTTGCGAGATCAACGCCCATGATGGCCTTGAGTTGCCATATTGCCAAAACTACAGCGTTTTCTGCGCTATATACTTCTGGCTCTGCGTTGTTAGCATTTACCTTAGCTCTTAAATATTCAAATTCTGAAGCTTTGCCAACTTTGTATTTCTTTTCAACGTCTTCGAAATTCTTTTGTGCGTTGTCGTAAACTTCTTTGTAAACAGAATAAGCTTCTTTTGCTAAAAGGACTGCATAGAAAGCTTGTTTTACTTGAGAAACCATCGAGATTCTTGAAGAACGAGCTTGTTCTATTGCTAACTCAACATCTAAAGCTGAGAGCTTCAAGCTTTGCCAGAGCTGTGCGTTGACGAGTGGCATCGCTGCTGACAAACCGGCTGATACGTTGTTGTTTGTACCGACTGGAAAACTTTGTTCCTCACCCATAAATTCCATAGACATGACTTGCTTCTTCAATGTCCTTTGATAGCTGCCGCTTGCGCTGATGTTTGGATACAAAGCAGAGTAGGCTCCTTTTTGTGCATAACCGGTTTTTTCAATGGTCATTTCGGCAATTTTAATTGTGTTGCTTTCTGATAACGCAATCTCTATCGCCTCATCTAATGTTATTTTGTTCTGAGCGTGAGAAATCATGCCGCAGACACAAAAAACGATTGTTAATAATAAATGATTGAATTTGAACATTTTATAAATATTTTTTTGTTTGTTTTTAATGAAAATAATGTGACTTTCTTCAAACTGCAAAAAAACGAAATATTATTGAATAAATTGCAATAAAAAAAGCTTATTTCAACAAAAAATGTATGCAGTTCAATGTAATTTTTTTCATGCTCAATGAACTATTGAAAAACCTAGGAAAATATGTGATTTTTAGTCGAAGATAATAACAAATTCTTCACTAAAAATGTTCAAACATAAACGTCGAATAATTCATTGTTTCTGCTGAAAAATATTAAGCTAAAAAAGTATTTTGAAAACCATTTCGGCGATACGAAAAAAGTCGTACTTTTACCGACGAAAATAATATTGTGAAAGTTTAATGAAGGCAAGAGTTTTAGGTCTTTTTTTATTGTTTGAGGCTTTGTTTATGTTGGTGGCATCTTTGGTCGCCCTGTTCTATTTTTATAGATGCGGCGATGGCGATGTCTTGGCATTGACAGTCTCAACGATCATTACGGCCATATCTGGCTTCATTTTTATTTCTGCAGGCCGTAAGTCTGGAAATAAGGGAAAACGTGATATCGACAACTTTGAAGTGAAGGATTCCTTTATCATAGTGACTTTGACCTGGATCTTCTTCGCTTTGTTCGGCATGCTGCCATTCCTACTTAACGGCACTGTTAAGACTGTGACCGACGGTTTCTTTGAAGCGATGTCGGGTTTTACCACCACAGGTTCTACGCTTTTGAATAATATAGATGAGCAGCCACACGGAATTTTGTTCTGGAGAAGCATAATGCAATGGCTGGGCGGTTTGGGTATCATCGTGTTGTTCCTTGCCGTTATGCCTTCGTTAAATCGTAACTCTAATAAAACCATGATGTTCTCGGCAGAGATGTCGGGTATAGGCGTTAGGAAACTTCATCCGAAGATGGTGGTGACAGCTCGTAAACTTCTCGGAATATACATCATCTTGACGATATTGTGCGGATTTATGTATTGGCTTGGACCAATGAATACCTTCGATGCTGTATGCCATGCGCTTACAACAATGTCGAGTGGGGGATTCAGTACTCACCAAGCTAGTATCAGTTACTTTAACTCTCATTATATAGAATATGTGGCCTCAGTGTTTATGTTTGCGTCTGGTGTCAACTTCTCTCTTTATTATTTCCTTTTCACTGGACAAGGCAAGGAATTTAGGGAAAATGAGGAGTTGCACTGGTATATAGGCGCTGTCGTTCTCATGACATCGATCATCATAGCATTATTCTATTTCGCACCGGAAGTTGATACTATATTGACACAAGAGGATTCTTATCCTGTAGGTTTTGAAAATAGATTCAGAACAGCATTGTTCCACGTGACTTCAATCATAACATCGACATGCTTCCAGGCGACTAACTTCGATTATGATTTATGGGGCGGACTCTTCATCATCCCTACGTTCATTATGATGGCGAGCGGTGCGTGTGCGGGTTCTACCAGTGGCGGCATTAAAATCATTCGTGAGCTGATTTCAATAAAATCAATCAATAATATCTTCAGACGCCTCCTTCATCCAAACGCCTTGTTTAGTGTAAAGGTGTCTCACGAAGTTATCGATGATGAAAAGACAAGACGAGTCATTAACTTCTTGATAATATTTATGTTGTTATATATACTCGGCGTCTTGTTGCTAATCATCAGCGGAAGCAATTTGCAGGAAAGTATGTTCAACTGCGTCTCGGCTCTCGGAAACAGCGGCCCAGGTATAGGAAGTACAGGCCCTTCAGCTTCATTCTCAGAATTGTCTAATATGGGAAAATGGACAATGTCATTCTTGATGCTGATAGGTCGTCTGGAAATATATACTGTATTGGTTTCTATCCTTGTTATGTTCCGCGGAAACAGATATTGATCTTGATTGATATTTTATTGTGATTTAGTGATTTTTTTGAAAAGGCAAAACGAGATGTTTTATTTTTGCCGCAAACTAATTTCATAATGGATAAGGACAACAAAATATTTAACTTCTTTAGGACTAAGGCGAAGGTCATAATTGCTTGGTTAGCTGTATTTCTCTTTTTCTTCCTTTCATTTTGGTCTAATTTGTTGGTCTCATTCCTGCATGCTTTATTGCTTACAATATGTCTTTTGTTTACAAGCGACATTGAGTCGAAGTATGTCATAAGGTTGCTGCAAAAAGGAAATTTTGCAATGTTCTATTTTGTTAACTTTATGATTATTATCGTGATGTCGGTGATGACGACTTATATAGAGTCGTTTATGCTGATTATCATGAGCAAGCATTTCTCTATAGCGATGCCTGTCTTGGAAGGCGCTAAGGCTTTGTTCATTCCGACATTGATACGTTTTGTGCTTTATACCGCTACAATAGCTATTTCGGTTATCTCTGTTCTACAGCGTAAAGAAGAAGAGAACAAAAGGATAAAGAATGAACTGAAGAGCGAGAAACTTGATATGGAGCTGCGTCTTTTGAAATCGCAGATGACGCCTCATTTCTTGTTTAATGCCTTGAATAACATATACTCTATGGTTTATACCAAAGATGACAATGCGCCGCAGAGTGTCTTGAAACTTTCAGATATGCTTCGCTATGTTATTGTCGACTGCCAGGTCGATATGATATCTTTGGAAAAGGAAATCAAATATATAGATGCTTTTATTGATTTTCAAAAGATGAGCATGGAGAATAAGTCTAATGTCATCTTTGAAAAGAATATTGATAATAAGGATTTTAAGATACCGCCTATGATATTGCAGCCTTTGGTTGAGAATAGCTTTAAACATAGCAGATTGGTATCTGATCCTAATGGCTTCGTGCATTTTTATCTTATCCAGGAAAATAACGACTTGATTTTCATAGCTCGTAATTCTATAAAAGGAATGTCGTTGTCTGTTGCAGATCCTAATAAAAAGACTCAGCAGGGAATAGGCTTGGAAAATGTCAAAAAAAGATTGGGCTTGTATTATGGCGACAACTATTCCTTTGAGGCTCAGCAAGAGGATAATAAATATGTGGTAACAATTAAAATAGGAGATAAATATAATGAAAAGAATGTATAACGTCCTTATCGTTGATGATGAGTTTCTTGCAAGAAAACTTTTGACAGAGTATGTCTCTAAGATAGATTATCTTAAATTGGTAGACACTTGCGCTGATGCTACGCAGGCGATGGAGGCGCTTAATAAGGAACAGATTGATATTCTTTTGCTTGATATTCAGATGCCAGATATCTCCGGTATGGAAATGTTAAAGTTGTTTAACAATAATAAAACAGCAGTCATCCTTACAACTGCCTATTCTGACTATGCTGTTGACGCTTTTTCTTTAGGTGTGATTGATTATCTCCTTAAGCCTTTCGACTATGCTAGATTCCTGCAGGCAATTAACAAGGCGGTCAGTTATAAGGTGTCTGGTCAACAACAAGATACGCCTAATGATTATATAATGGTAAAGGCTGATTATAAGTTATATAAAGTCAATTTTGAGGATCTGCTTTATATTGAAGGTCAGCATGAATATGTAACGTTCCATACAAAAACCAAACGCATTACAGCATTGTATTCTTTGAGAAACCTTGAAGAAACGCTGCCAAGAGATCAGTTTATCCGTACGCATAAATCATTTATCGTTTCAATAAAAAATATTGAAGATATTGATAAATTGAATGTTACA
Source organism: Bacteroidales bacterium (assembly GCA_017549605.1). Classification (GTDB taxonomy): domain Bacteria; phylum Bacteroidota; class Bacteroidia; order Bacteroidales; family F082; genus Limimorpha. The sequence goes on along the minus strand of JAFYUH010000041.1, from coordinate 11,652 downwards.
GTAGCAGGAAATAAAATCCCAGTAGGAGCAAGTTACCGCGATTCACTCATTGAGAGACTTTCTTGATTTAGGAATTAAGGAATTAAGGAATTAAGGAACTAAGGATCTTTATACCCTCATACCCTTATACCCTTAAATCTTATTATTATTCCAAAATTTCCGGTAAAACCGCCAAACTGTTGCTTGAAGGTTTTTGGTATATCTTCAAATCGAACATTGTCACGACAGCGAAAACGTGGTCAAAGATGTCGCTTTGGATGTTTTCGTATGATATCCATGCTTTGTTTGAGCTGAAGGCATATATCTGAATAGGAACGCCTGTTTCTGTTGGAGATAACTGTCTGACCATGAATGTCATGCCTTTGTTGATGAAAGGACAGTTTGCTAAATATGCGTTTAGATATGCTCTGAAAATACCGATGTTGGTCTGACGTCTTCCGTTGACTAAATTGCTGTCATCGATATTGTTAGCTTTGTTATATTCCTCGATTTCCTTTTCTTTGTCGATGATGTATTGTGTCACTAATTGGAATTTCTTGAAACGTTCTAACATTTCCGGAGTGCAGAATTTAACGGTGTCAATATCAATGATAAAGGAACGAGCGATACGTCTTCCGCCTGAGTTTTCCATTCCTCTCCAGTTGGTGAATGAATCGGAAATCAAAGAATATGTCGGGATTGTTGTAATAGTCATGTCCCAGTTCTGAACTTTGACTGTTGTAAGTCCTATTTCCAAGACTTCGCCGTCTGCCTTGCTCTTTTCCATCACGATCCAGTCACCGATACGGAGCATATCGTTGATTGTCAGCTGAAGACCGCCTACGAATCCTAAGATTGGATCTTTGAAGACTAACATCAATACAGCGGAGAGAGTTCCCAATCCGATTAAGATATTTGATAATTCTTTATTGGTTAATATCGCGATAATCAATAATATGCAGACGATGTAAATTATGGTTTTCAACACTTGGATGAAACCTTTTATCGGTTTGCTTTTAGAGATTTCGTATGTGTCATAGATGTCGTTTAAAGTACTTAATATAGCATCTAAGACTCTGCTGTAGATAAAGACTTCGTATATCTTCGTGAATAATATTATTGTTGATGATAATGCTGACAATGAAGGAATTGCAGCTTCAATGTTGTATCTTATCAAATATGCTGGGATGAGAAGACATAAGCGTTTGAAGACCTTGTTTTTTATCAGTATGTCATCTTTCTTGCTGGCGCTTTTTTCTATGAAAAAATAGATGGTTTTTCGTATGATAAATAATACAAGGTGGTAGATGAGCAATGTGCTTAATACTAATGTCACGAGGCTGATGCCTTCAGAGATGAAATTGCTTGCTCCTTCGCTTAATCCTAATTTGGATAATATGTTTTCAAGAAATAAAATGTATTTGTTAAACATAATCAACTATTTAATAATATATTTAGACTTAATGGTTTGATTTCTACTGTTATGTCTTTGCTTACAGGCATAGGCTCGCCATCGATATTAGCGACGGCTTCTTCTTTGCGTATAACTTTGATTTTCTTGGCTTTGTAAATGTCTATGAAATTACTTTTGTCTATTTGCTTTGCTAAGAAATATGTCGCAACGATAGGAACCTCCAGGATGTTTGGCTTTTTAAATATGCATACGTCAAGGAATCCGTCCTGAACGCTGGCCTTAGGTGATATTTCGGCATTATAACCGAATTGGCTTGAATTAGCGAATGTTACAAAGAAAGGCTTGCATTCTATTGTCGTTTTATCATCAAGAATAAGGGTGTATTCTTTCTGTTTGTAATTAGGATATTGTTCTGTCACTAATTTGGCGTATCCTAAAAATCCTCTGTTTTCGTCTTTTGCAAAATAATCAGCGATCAATGCATCGAAACCAATGCCAGCGATGCTTATAAAAGGAATGTCGTTCATTACGGCAGTGTCTATCTTATAGACTTTTCCTTTATTAATTACCTCTGTTATAAGATGTTCTGGTTTGAAAGGAAGTTCAAGGTGACGTGCGAGTCCATTTCCTGAACCTAAAGGTATGATGACTAAAATCTGTTCTTTTCCAATAAGGCATTTAGCCACTTCGTTGATGGTGCCATCGCCGCCAACGGCTGCTATATATTCGTATCCTTCTTCTATGGCTTTCTGTGTCAGTTCAGTAGCATGACCTGGATATTCTGTGAAAACAATGTTATATTCATATTGGCTTTTGTCAATATGTCTGTCAACAAGATGTGGAAAATTATTCTTGTTATGATGTCCTGAGATAGGATTGATAATAAAAATTATTTTCTTTTTCATTGTATAATATAACTTGCTGTTAGTTGTTTTAGTATTGTGTCGTTGTTATTAGTTATTTATGTTAAACAAATAAAGAAGACATTTGCTTAATGAAAAAGATAATGTTATGATATCTAATTAGTTAAATGTCATTCCTTAAATGAAGCTACAAACATTTTTTTTTGAAAAAATTATACGCAAAGATAGCAAAAATCAGTCGGATGTTCAAAGCGTAAAGTGAATTTATTATTAAATTTGTAGAAATAAATTTATTCTGAAATTATTGAAAAATATGAGAAATAAAATATTGATAATCTTATTGTTATTGTGTAATTGTTTGTTTTCGCAAACAGAGACTTTCCCTCAATATCCTAATCCTGTAAAAATACCAGTTTATCTCTCTGCAACTTTTGCCGAGATAAGGTCGAATGCTTTTCACGCCGGTGTCGATATACGGACTCAAGGCGTTGAGGGCAAGGAGGTGTTTGCAGTCGCTGACGGTTATGTGAGCAGAATAGGTGTTTCTCCGTTTGGTTATGGTAAGGTTTTATATATAACTCATAATGACGGCTTTACTTCTGTCTACGCTCATCTTTCAAAGTTTAATAAAAATATAGGGGAGTATGTTAAGGCTAAACAATATGAGGATGAATCATTTACACAGAATATCATATTAGATGAAAATGAGTTTCCGATTAAACGTGGTGATTTCCTTGGATTTACAGGTAATAGCGGTGGCTCTGGCGGACCTCACCTTCATTACGAGATACGTTATACGGAAACACAAGAACCTGTGAATCCTTTGTTTTTTGGCTTGAAAATAAAGGATACAATGAAGCCTAATATAAAGGGTTTTGCAATATATCCTCTTGAAAATTCGATGGTTAACAATCATGATGAGGCTCTTTACCTCGATGTCGTTAATGAAAATAATGCGTATTCTCTTAAAAATCCAATATTTACGGCTAATGGAAATATTGCTTTTGGAATAAATGTTTTCGATCAGGCGGATGGCTCTTCTAATAAAAATGGACCTTATTCTATTGAATTGTTTGCAGATAATACATTGATTTATAGAGTCCTCTCTTATAAATATTCTTATTCTGAAACTCGTTATGTCAATAGTTTGATAGATTATTCTTATTACATTAAAAATAAGGAGCGCTTCATCAGAACCGAAATCGATGAGTTTAATAAATTAAGCGTTTATAATGAGAAGAATGGGATAGTATCTGTAAATGAAGGCGATACCTTGAGTATGAAGTATGTCGTTAAAGATTATAACAACAATGTCTCGACTTTGTGTTTTACTTTGATAGGAGGGAAAGAGTCTAAGTTGAATAAGCATAAAGACGTTATTTCGCGTTCGTGTTACAATGTATCTGGTGATAAACCTTCTGAGATTAAAGTCGGTGGATTTGAGGTTAAGATTCCTAAATATGCGTTTTATCGTGATATTGCAATAGAAGCAACGCAAATAGATACTATTGAAAATATTTTTTCTGATTATGCGTATCAGCTTGGAAATGATGAGATTCCTTTGCATAAGAAGATTAAGCTTCGCATGAAGATCAGTGATGAATTTGTCGATGATACATTATTATATATAGCTTCGGTAGATAGAGATGGTAAGTTTTCTTTTTTAGGTAATAAGTCTGTTGACAATCATATCGAAGCTCAGACCAATGTTTTAGGAATATATCTTATTGCAAAAGATGCGGTTAAGCCTACGATAAAGCCTCTTAATTTTAAAGGCAAGGGTTCTATAACAGATAACTGGTCGCTGAGATTGGAGATTGAAGACAAGGAATCTGGCATCAATAAATATGATATGTATGTAAATGGCAAATGGGTTTTGGCGGATTATGATGCGAAGAATAATTTGTTGATGTATCAGATTGATGATCATATAAAAAAAGGTCACAACACTTTAGAAGTTATTGTGACCGATATGCTTGGAAATAAATGTGTTTATTCAACTACTCTTCAACGATAGGCACATATTGATAAGCGCCGGCATCTGGATTGTTTCCTCTTGCAACTCCGTCTAAATCATATTGTAATAATCCTGTTGCGTATTTAGAATCACCTAATCCTATTGCGGGAGAGAGTGTGTCAAGATGATAGTTGAATTCTTTATTGACAAATTTAGGGTTTACATTAAAGAGACATTGATAATAGTTGGTATCGTTGTCGATTCTTTTTGTCTTGATGATGCTATTGTTGAAAATATATGTTGTGTCAGGACCTGCGTGAAATTCTGTCTTAAACTCTTCTTCTTGATTTCCATACATTATGCAGTTGTTCATCTCGAAGTTGAAATTGTATGCATATAGATTTCCATCGAATGGGTTTTGGTAGGTGTTGTTGAAGAATAGGGAAGGTGTTGTCCTTGTTGATTTCTTCCAATAGTTTGCAACGGTTCCTTGTTCGAAAATGTATTCGCCGCCACCTGTGAGAGCTAAGGCGTAGTTGCCACAGTTTGAAACCACGAAGTTGCTGGCTTTGATGTGGTATAAGTTTGTGTATATGCCAATACCAGTGTGATTGTCAATGATTGTGTTATGTATGTTTAAAGGCGCCCTGTTTACTTTTTCGAAACATTGTGCTTGTATTCCGATGAAGCCGTTTTTGATTATTGCATGCTCGATGGAGTGACCGTGACCTTCGCGAGCTTCCATCAGCCAGATTCTATCCCATTGACCAGGTTCATCTGCGTAAAAGTCTTCGAGTCTATCGCCTTGGAAAACAACTGGATTTTCTTGTGTTCCTTCAACGCGTAGCTGTCCGTCGCTGTAAGACCATAATCCACCGCCATTATGGAAGTGAACTTGTGTGCCTGGTTCAATGACTAATGTTCCGTATGAATTGATCAAGGCGTAACCATAAACGACGTAAGGTCTCTCAGCAGTCCAGTGAACTTCCTGAAGACTGTCAGCTATGATCTTGAATTTAGGGAAACCTTTGATTTCTTGGTCAGCAATGATGTAATTTGCATTTTGTCCGTATGCTGTGAGCGCTACAGTCTGTTCGTTATTGTTGGTCTCAAAAATAAGCCTGTCTTCAATGAAGAACGGATTGTTTTGATCGTTAGGGTTGACTGTCACTCTTATGAAGACATAGATGCTGTCTTTTGAATATATCTCTAAGTCAGAGAATTTGTATCCAGACAGTCCGTCAACATTGATGCTGAATTGCGATTGGTTTCCGCCTTCCAAACGTATGGAACTTATCTTTAGGTTTTCCTCGTTATTATTGTATATCATAAGTTGTCGTGTAGAAGAACCTATGGTGGTAAATACTGTGTCAAAGGCTACAGTATCAGTGGAAAATGCGATTTTGAGTGATTCGTCATCGCTGAATTTAGGAGGTTTGTTGCACGACGTGAAAGATGTGAATATAATTAAGACTAATATCCAAATATACTTATACATGATTGCTTATGATATATGTTGTTACGATAAGACGTATTGTTTATTGTGCTCTTTTGAAATATTCTTCCCAGCTTTGAGTCTTGAAAGCGTCAGAACCGAAGTATTTCAAGATATACAAGAAGTTATATGCTTCGATATATCCTGGAACTGTTGTTATAAGCTGGTTGTTTTCATTCATGAAGACGTAAGAAGGATAAGACATCTTGCCTTGTAATAAGGCTTGTGCAAGTTCGTGAGTGCCTTTTCTTGCGCCGTTAGGATTTTTGTTTGTGAATGTATAACCGCTGAATTCAATAGGTTCGGCTTGCTCAGCATTGAATTTCACAGCATAGAAGTTTTCGTTCATATATGCTACGACGTTCTTGTCTGTAAAAGTTGTTTGGTCCATTTTAGTGCACCATCCGCACCAGTCGGTAAAAACGTCAATGAAGATTTTCTTAGGGTTAGTTTCGTTGAGCTTTACAGCCTCTTCAAAAGTCATCCAATTGATTTTGTTGTTTGTAGCATTTTGTGCATTAAGCTTGCATATTGAGAATATGCTTAGTATAGTTAGCAGTATTAGGTGTGATTTTTTCATAATTAATCGTATTTATATTTTGCTCTTTCTATTTCTTTCTTATTGTCCTTATCTTTAAGGTTATCACGTTTGTCGTAGAAGTGTTTACCTTTGGCAAGAGCGATGTTTACTTTTGCCAGGCCTTTATCGTTGATAAACAAATCTGTAGGGACTATTGTAAATCCTTTTTCGTTAGATTTTGTTTTCAGTTTGTTGAGTTCTCTTCTTGTCAGAAGGAGTTTTCTTTCGCGTTTTGGGTCATGGTTGTTGTATGTTCCGAAAGCATATTCTGCGATATGCATTCCAACGACGAACAGCTCGCCGTTTTTGAATGTACAGTAAGAGTCTGCTAAGCTTGCTTTGCCATCTCTTATACTTTTGATTTCTGTTCCTGTGAGAACAATGCCAGCCATATAAGTATCAATGACAAAATATTCAAAAGATACTCTTCTGTTTTTGATGTGGACTTTATTTTGTGTTTTCTCTTTCGCCATACTTTTAAAGTTAGGAATTAGGAGTTAGGAATTAGGAATTGTTGTTTCCTGCAGACCTAAGCCCTAATTCTAAAGTTCAATTATTTTACGTCGCCCAAGATGATTGGCATTCCGTCGTTACCGCCGATGATGACAACCTTTGAGTTTGGAGATTCTGCAAGTTTTAATGTAGCTTCGATACCTTTGTCGCGGAGAATCTTGTCTGTGATACTTGCGCTTACGATGCTGTTAGCTTTTGCCTTACCTTCAGCTTCAACACGTTGGCGTTCTGCTTCTTGAGCTGCTTTGTCAAGTTTGAACTCATACTCAAGAGCTTCTTGTTCTTGTTTCAACTTGCTTTCAATAGCTGATTTGATGGTTGGAGGCAAGGTCACGGAACGGATAAGAACCTGGTTAAGTTGAACGTATTTCTCGTCTAAAAGTTTCTTTGTTTCTTCAAAAATTTCTTCTTGGATAGCGTCACGTTTTGTAGAGTAGATTTGTTCTGGTGTGTAACGTCCGACAACGCTTCTAGCTGCTGAACGCATAGCTGGGATAACGACTCTGTTGAGGTAGTTTGTACCGATCTTAGCGTGTAAGACGCCTAAGTCTTCCCATTTAGGTTGATACCATGTTGAGAATTCAATTTTGATTTCCAGACCGTTAGATGACAATGCACTCATCTCTTCAGATGTTTCTTGTTGACGTGTTTCGTAAACGTACATAGTATTCCAAGGAGCTATGAAGTGGAAGCCTTCTTGGTATGTGTGTTCAGTGTCAACGCCACCGCCAAATAAGCGGAATAAGACTCCGCCGTGACCAGCTGGGATTGTTACTGTAATACGGCTCCAGAAGATTATTAATAAGAGAACAACACCACCGATTATTAAGAATGGGGTGTACTTCTTTAATTCATTGTTGTTGTGATTGTTAGATTGTTGTGTGTATTCCATATTGTTGAATTTTTTAATTGTTACAAAGATAATGTTTTTTTCTGATATAAGCTAGCGCTTTATTGCTAAAGAATTGAAATTCTCTCAAAAATATTTATTTGTATATGATGATTTAAATAGACCAAATGATCTGTAATTTCCCATCTCCATTCCAGTTGCTATCGATCGATTCTAATCCGCTTCCGATGACGTTTTTGTTATCGTAAAAAGTGAGTCCTATTTTCCCGGAAATCTGTATGTTGTCGTATGTTTTTATCTTTCCGACCAGATATGTACGAATTCCTTTACCGGATAATCCTCCGACAGCAAAAGCGTATAACACATCGTTTTCGTATGCATATACGCTGCCTTTTTCCGCATTGAATAACTCATATCTGAAAGCGATGTTGTAAGGTTTATCCATAGGATTATATATAATGTCTTGATATATCAAATATGAATTATTGGTTCCATTATCATTATGATTAAAATGATATTCTATTCTGTTTTTCAGAGCGATGGCTTCTGATAAGTTATATGTTATATGAAAACGCAGCATATTGCTTTTTTCTTCTGTCAGATATTTCTGGAAGACATTGCTGTTTTTGCAATTCTTCATTTTGCTTTTGTTCCTGTATTCGAAAGATAATAAAGTGTTTTTGTCGGGAACGTAATTTAGTTGAGAGTCGAATTCATAAGCATGACTAGGGGAGTATGCCGTGTTTTTAAACCAATCAGATTTGTAGAAGTCGATGCTTGTGATGAATCGCCAGTTGGGTGCAAGTGACATGTTGCTGCTGAAATACCAACCTTTCTCGTTTCTGGTGTTGCTTCCGGAAGAGAAAGCGTTGCTGTAAAGACATTGGTAATCCTTAGCATAATTACGATATAAGATTGTAAATTCAATAAACCCGGAAGGCTGTATCGTGGTTCCTATAAGTGCAGCTAAACCATTGTTGTCGCTTCTCGCAATTTCTCCATATAACAATGTCTTTTTTAGAATGTAGTAAAAGTCTATGCCTTGGTTTATTAATTCTTTCCCTCTGAAATAGAATGTATTATAAATGTTTTTGTTGGGAATTAATTCTGCGCTTAGATATGTTTTATGAAGCGTGTACCCAATTTGAAAATTAGACTTTTGATAGCTTAGATTTAGTCCGCATAGTTGTTGCCTGACAGTTTTTCTGTCCATTATTTCGTTAAAGGTACGATGTAATCCGCTTTGCTGTAAACTGCTTATTTGCAGCGGTGTTCCGTTTAAAGTGTCGTATGTTATGACGTTGGCATCAGTCTTTTTGTTTGAGTAGAAAATACTGAGTTCTAAGTCTTTGTATTCGTAGGTTCCAGCAATGCCTCGTAGATAGTATGCCTCATTGGCAGATTTGCTGGCTGTAATCTTTTTGTTGCGTCTTAACAGACTGCTGCCGTTTGCAACGAATGCCATTCCTGATCCCATCGTCAGACCCTGACCAAAGGAGATCTTGTAATCTCCAATGGCTAAGGTCTTCAGAGAACCAAAACTAATGTAAATATGAAAAGAAGAATAATCGAATCCTGAATAACATTGGTTGCCCAACATTTTTCTTATGGAGTCGTTTATGTTGTTTCTGAACAGATACTCTCCAGGATCTTTCTCCAGTACGAGACCTGCTTCAATATTGTCTTTATATGTGAAGTTGTATCGTAAATATAATTTTTGTGGACTTCCTAAATATATGGAATTTGGTTTGTCATAAAGTAAAGAATCATCAATGCCTATATATCCTTTCTTTTTCTTAAGACTTTGATTTACTTCAAGAAGTATTTTGTTTTTGCCATATTTGAATATGTTTTTAAGTTCTATCTTTTCGTTAATGTTTTCTTTGCCAAAGCATATTATAGGTTTGATAATTTCTATGCTTAGGCTGTCTAAATTCTCAATTTCATATAGTTCTTCGAAGAATTGTATGTCGCCATAGTTTTTTCTATAGTCTTTGATGTTTTCCAACTGGAAAATGCTGAGGAATTTCAGTTCTGCAAGTTGGTCAATATTGTCGCTGTTTATGTTAATGGGATTTTCTTTTATACTCCAATATGATTCCAATAATTCTGAGTAATCGGAATATTCTTCTTCGCTGTTTTCCGATATTTTCTCAAGATACTCAATTATCAGGTTATTATTGGTCTGAGCATAATTGATGATCTGTAACAGACTTATAATCAATAAAAGAAATAATCTTTTCATAACATATTCCTCCAACGCTATCCATTCCTTTTTATGTTAAAGACGAAACTGCAATTTAGAGATACACCTAACACTTGATTCATCTGGGCGCATACGTCAATGATATATCTGTCGTAATCATATCCAATGCCGAATGTGAATAACTCGGGCTTTAGCTGAAAGCCGCTTCTGATGAAGAAGTTCTTGTATATCTCATATTCCAATCCTAATCTGTAAGAAAAGTTATATTCAAAGTTTTCTTCAATTTCACTTGTTATCATAAACTCTTCGCTTACGAAATAAGAAAAACCTAATCTCATGATTATAGGTATCTTGTCTTTATTGAGAGTCTTTAATTTTACATTTATAGGATTAAAGACGTATGCGCCTAGACATAAAGATTCGTTTATTTGATATTGCAATCCTAGTTCGAATGTAGCGGTGGATTTGTTGTCATATCCTTCGGATATTTTGAGAAACAGGTAATCTAATTTAAGGCCTATTCTTAGATTAGGTCCGAAGCTTCGAGCCAAACCAAATCCTATGATGTTTTCGTTATATAGACTATAGCCAAATTGAGAGGCGTCGATAGAGAAGATGCCGACATTTAGGGGAAAGACAATGGCTGCATTTTTATATCCGAGTTCTTTCAGCATGAATTTGTTTTGATATGCAAATCCGATGCTGACATTATTATGATAAGCAAATCCAGCTGGATTGTTGTGACACGACCAGAAGTCGTTTAATGCCACGGAACATTTGCCAAGAGCGTTTGTTCTTCCTCCGCTTGGCAGCTGTAAATCCCATGCGTATGTGGGTGTGAATAAAGATAAGGCTAGCAAGCCCGATATTAAAAGACGTTTCATACAAAATTGTGGTTTGTTGGTTCAGCAAAAGTATAAAAATAATCGGGCGTTTTGAAATAAAATATATCTTTGTAGTATGTTAAAATTTTATGTGTAGTATGTTAAAAAATATTATGTAGTATAAAATCTAAAAGTTATGGAATACTTAATCTATTTATTAGCAGTCGTTTTCATTATTGTAGGAATTGTCGGTGACGTAGTTCCTGGACTTCCTGGCGTACCTATCAGTTATGCTGCGATGTTATTGCTGAATTTTTTTACTGGCATAGCATACTCAAATGAGACATTAATTATATATGGTGTCTTATGTGCAGTGATAACAATTGTCGACTATTTTGTCCCGATATGGGGAACCAAGAAATTTGGCGGAACAAAAGCAGGAGTGAGGGGAAGCACAATAGGATTGATAGTCGGTGTTGTTGTTTTGCCGATTTTAGGAGTTGTTATCGGACCATTCGGACTTGTTGGCATTTTGGCTGGTCCATTTGTTGGAGCATATATAGGAGAGAAGATGTCAGGTGTTGACGACAAACTCGCATGGCGTTCAGCGATAGGATCTTTCGTAGGATTTGTCGCAGGAACATTGTTAAAGGTTGTATATTCTTTGGTAGTTGGTTTTGTTGTGATTAAAGATATTATCACTTCGTTTTTATAATTCACCGAGTCACCGAGTCACCAAGACACCAAGACACCGAGTTGAGACCTCACTCCTGTGGTGTCCCTGCGAACAATTCCTAACTGAAATAAACTTGCCGATATCGGAAAAAAATGCTATTTTTGTACTCGTTTTTTATTAAAAGTTTGCCGATATGAAATATTTGTCAGTTAAGGATTTCGCTTCTAAGTATGGTGTCTCGGAAAGGACAATTCGTAATTATTGTGTTTCCGGTAAGATAGAAGGTGCGTTTCTG
>JAFYUH010000040.1 GCA_017549605.1 Bacteroidales bacterium | reverse complement strand
AGTTCAAAGTTTTTGATTATCTTTGCCCAATTTATATAGTTTATAATTTTCAAAAAAATAATCATTATGTCAGATTCAGTAAAATTTATCGAAGGTGGTCTCACTTATGATGACGTTTTATTAGTACCAGCATACAGTAATATCATTCCTAGAGATACCAATTTAAGTACAAACTTCTCACGTAACATTCAGATTAACATACCTATCGTTACAGCAGGTATGGATACAGTTACAGAAGCTGCTATGGCAATCGCTATCGCTCAAGAAGGTGGTATCGGTGTTCTCCACAAGAATATGACTATCGAACGTCAAGCTGCAGAAGTTCGCAAGGTTAAACGTGCTGAAAATGGCATGATCATCGACCCTGTTACAATTAGAGAAAACGCTATGGTTGGTGAAGCACTCAGAATGATGAGCGAAAACCATATCGGCGGTATCCCTGTTGTTGACGCAAACAATGTTTTAGTCGGTATCGTTACAAATCGTGACATCCGTTTTGTTCAAGACATGAAACGTCCTATCTATGAAGTCATGACAAAAGAAAATCTCGTTACAGCTCCAGAATTCACAGACTTCGCAACAGCTGCTGAGATCCTTCAAAAACACCGCATCGAAAAATTGCCAGTTGTCGATAAAGACAACCATCTCATCGGACTTATCACATATAAAGATATTATCAAGATCAAGGCTCGTCCTAATGCAAGCAAGGACTCTCTCGGCCGTTTGCGCGTAGCTGCTTCTGTAGGTATCGCTGCTAACACAATCGAAAGAGCTGAGGCATTGGTAGCAGCTGGCGTCGACGCTATCAACATCGACACAGCACACGGTCACTCACAAAACGTTATCAACGTCGCTAAAGAATTACGTAGCAGATTCAAAAACATCGACATCGTCGTTGGTAACATCGCTACAGCTGACGCTGCTCGCGAGCTCGCTAAGACAGGCATCGACGCTATTAAAGTCGGTATCGGACCAGGTTCAATCTGTACAACACGTATCATCGCTGGTATCGGCGTTCCACAGCTCACAGCAGTTTATAACGTATCACAAGCTCTCCAAGGCACAGGCATCCCTGTAATCGCTGACGGCGGTATCCGTTTCACAGGCGACATCGTTAAAGCTATCGCTGCTGGTGCTTCATCAATCATGGCTGGCTCATTATTCGCTGGCGTTGACGAATCTCCAGGTGACACAATCATCTTCGAAGGTAGAAAATACAAGACATATCGTGGTATGGGTTCTCTTGAAGCTATGCAAAATGGTTCTAAAGACCGTTACTTCCAAGATATGGAAGACGACATCAAGAAACTCGTTCCAGAAGGCATCGTAGGTCGCGTTCCTTACAAAGGCAGCCTCTCAGAAGTCGTTTACCAATTAGTTGGCGGTCTCCGCGCTGGTATGGGCTACACTGGCTCAAGAACAATCAGCGACTTGCAAAAGGCTCAGTTCATTAAGATCACTGCTTCAGGTATGCGCGAAAGCCATCCACACGATATCACAATCACAGCAGAATCTCCAAACTATAGCACAAAAGCTTAATGAATATTAAACTCTGAACATTGAACCTTGAACTCTGAACTTCTTTAGTCCAAAGTTCAAGGTTCTTAGTTCTTGGCTCAAAGCTCAAAGCTCAGGGCTCAAAGTTCAAAGTTCAGATAATATAGTTTAGATTTACTCGTTATTTTTTTTAATAATGAAAGAAAATATGATAAGAAAACAAACATTCAAAACATGGCTCATCGCTTCGTTCCTTATGGTGATGCCATCACTTTTATCAGCTCAGTCTTATACTAAAAAGACATTGATCACTATCGGTGACAAAGAAATCTCTGCTAGAGAGTTCATGGATACTTACGAGAAGAACAACGTAAAGACAGATGTCATCGACAAGAAAAACGTTGAAGAATATCTCGATTTGTATATCGATTTTAAATTAAAGGTTACAGAAGCTGAAGCACTTAAGATGGACACTGTTCCTTCTTTCGTAAGAGAGTTGAAGAACTATCGCGACCAATTGGCAAAGCCTTATTTCTCTAATGATGACATTACAGAAGAATTGGTGAGAGAAGCTTATGACAGAATGCAGTACGATATAAACGCTGCTCATATCCTCATCAAATGTGACGCTAAAGCATTGCCAGTCGATACACTCGCAGCTTACAACAAAGCTATGTCTGTCCGCGAACGTATATTAAAAGGTGAAGACTTCGGCGCTGTCGCTATGGAAATGTCAGATGACCCTTCAGCACGCGACATGGCAGAAATCCCTGGCGTAAGAAAAGCTTACGTCGGAAACCGCGGCGAATTGGGTTACTTCACAGCTTTCGATATGGTATACCCTTTTGAAACAGGCGTATATACTACAGAAGTAGGTGAGATCTCAATGCCAATACGCTCAGACTTCGGCTATCATGTCATCAAAGTTAACAGCAAGACTCCAGCATTAGGTCTCGTAAGAGCAGCTCACATCTTCTTGGTGACAGATCCAGACGACCCAACACAAACAGATTCTATCTTGAGAAACAAGGCTTATAACATCTACAATGAACTCATTCAAGATAAAGGCCAATGGTCAGACTTCGTAAGAAGATATTCAGAAGATAGAGGTACAATCGCTAATAATGGCGTACTCAGTACATTTAGAGTCAATCAGATAGTTCCAGAGTTTATCACAGCAGTGAAGAGCCTTGAAGCTGGTGAGATATCAGAACCAGTGAAGACAAGCTTCGGATACCATATCATCAGACTCATTGGAACAACAACTCCTGCTGACTTCGAGACAGAGAAAGCAAGATTGGAAGAAAGAGTTGAAAGAGATATGCGCGGCAAGATCAGCGAAGAGATTGCAATGAAACGCATCATGAAAGACAATGGCTTTAAAGAAAACACTAAGGTTAAAGATGAATTCATCGCTACTATCGACAGCACATTGGCAATGGGTATGTATCAGCCAGAAGAGATAGATACTAAGAGCGTCATCTTCACACTTGGCAAAGAAGAATGCAAGTTGGAAGAGTTCGTCGATTATATCGTCGGTCATCAAAGAAGACAAGGTTTCCTTTCTTCATCAGCATACGCTTATGAACTTTATGATGCATTCTTGAAAGTTAAAGTGTTCGCTTACGAAGACGCAAGCTTGGAAAGCAAATATCCAGAATTCAAGACTTTGGTACAAGAATATCACGATGGTATCTTGTTGTTCTCATTGATGGAAGAACAAGTATGGAACAAAGCTGTTGAAGACACTACAGGCTTGAACGAATACTATGAAAGAAACAAGAACCTCTATATGTGGAACGATCGCGTCAAGGCTATAATCCTTACATCTAACGATAAGGAAAATGTTGAAGAACTTACAGCTATGCTCAGCGGCGACATCGCAATAGATTCTTTACGCACTTATTTGAAGGAAAATGGCGTTAAGGCTTCAGCTCGCGCTTCATTCTATCAAAAAGGCGATAACGTCAACATTGATGTAATGGAATGGGCAGAAGGCACTTTGAATACATTCGAATCTACAGTCGATAACACAACTCAGATAATCAAGATTATCGAAGTACGTCCAGCAGAACCTAAGACATTCAAAGAAGCAAAAGGCTTAATCACATCAGGTTATCAAGCTGAGTTGGAAGCTCTTTGGTTACAACAGCTTAAAGAAAAATATCCTGTAAGTGTAAATCAAAAGCTTTTGAAAAAAGTTAAGAATAATTATTAAAAAATATAAATATGCGTTTACTCTGGATCAGTCTTGTATTCATTCTGTTCTTTTCGTCATGTCAGGGAAAGAAAGCCGAAGATAAAGGTGAAGTCATAGTCTCTGTATATGGAAAGAAACTATATAAGGCTGATCTGGAGAATATCGTTTACGAAGGTATCAGTTACAACGATAGCGTGATGAGAGCGAAGGTGTATATTGACAAATGGCTTCGCAATCAGCTGCTGATACGTCAGGCAGAAAATAACCTTACTCCAGAACAACTGGATTTCTCGAAGAGATTGGAAGAGTATCGTAACTCTTTGGTGATAAATAAATACGAGACAGAACTTATAAACCAAAAACTTGATACCGAGGTCACAGAAGACCAGATTTATGAATATTACAGCAATAACAGCGCTGAATTCAGAATGAATCGCGATATTGTGCAGCTGGCCTATGTCACTCTTCCTAACGACAGTAAAAAGAAATGGGTCTTCACAAAACTCTTCCGCGATTATGACAACTTAATGATCGATTCGATTACCTCATTGGCAGATCAATATGCTCTTGATTACGACTTGGATATCAAGGAATGGCATAACTTTGAGGAGGTCATCGACACCTATAATTTGAAAGTAAAAGATAATAAGTCTTTCTTGAATGACAAGAAATTCTTTGTCGTCAATAATGAAGAGACATATACTCTCGTGAAGATATGTGCCTACAGACTTATTGGCGAGGAGTCTCCTTGTGAGATGGAAACAGATAGAATTAAGTATATCATCCTTAGCAACAGAAAGAAAGAGTTATTGGAAAATTTATATAAGGACTTGTATTCAAAGGCGATACAAGACAATGCGTTTGATGTTCATTAAAGACGACAAATAAATAAGAAATAAAAATAAAAGATAGATATGAGACAAGTTAACAACAAGATGGCAGCATTTTTTGCAGTATTGTTTTTTGTTTTATTTATGAATTCGGCTAGAGCTCAAGAGGCACAGGTCATAGATAGAGTAGTGGCTGTGGTAGGTCAGAATATCGTTCTTCAGTCAGATATTGAAGCTCAGTATCTTCAATACAGATTGCAAGGTGGCATCAAAGGCGACGCTAAATCTATTCGTTGCGAGATTCTTGAAGACCTCATGTTCCAGAAGCTTATGCTTAACCAGGCTGAGATGGATAGTATCACCGTCACTGATGAGCAGGTGAATGCTGACGTAGATCGTTGGATAAACTATTTTATCTTACAGTTAGGCTCACAAGATAATCTCGAGAAATATTATAAGAAGACTATGCCTGAAATCAGAGAGGAGCTTTTCCGTGTGAGAAAGGACAATATGTTGGTTGAGCAGGTTCAGCAAGCGCTGTTGGCAAATGTTGAAGTCACTCCTTCTGAGGTGAAGAGATATTACAATGAGATGTCAAAAGACAGCATACCTATGGTTAATTCCAAATATGAGATCGCTCATCTTGTCAAGAACCCTCCGATCACATTAGAGCAGAAGCTGGAAGTAAAAGACAAGCTGTACAAGATGCGCAAGCGTATCCTCAATGGCGAGCGTTTCTCTACTTTGGCATTGCTTTATTCTGAAGACCCAGGTTCTGCCAAGAAAGGCGGTGAGCTTGGATTCACAGGCAGAGGCGAATTCGCTCCTGAGTTCGAGGCAGCTGCTTTCAACCTGCGCGATGGCGAGATATCAGAAGTCGTTGAGACAGAATACGGCTTCCATATCATACAGATGATAGAACGTCGCGGCGACTATGTCAACGTGCGTCATATCCTTCTGACAGTGAAGGTGGCTCCAGAAGCATTGCAGGAGGCTTACGATGAACTCGATTCAATCGCTGCTCTCATCAACAACGACAGCATCACTTTCGATGAGGCAGTACGTCGTTTCAGTGACGAGAAAGACAGAATAAATGGTGGCGTGCTAGTAAATCCTATGAGCGGCGGAACATTGTTCGACGCTTCAGAACTCGACCAACAGGTGGCTGGCGTCGTCAATAGAATGAAGGTGGGTGAGATTAGCGCTCCAGTGCCAATGAAGACAGAAGACAATAAAGACGCTTGTCGTCTGATATGTCTGAAAAAGAAGACAGAACCTCATAAGGCAAACTTGAGAGACGACTACACTGTCATCCGTGACCTCGCGATGCAGAAGAAACGTGAAGAGATAATAAACAACTGGATCGAAAGTAAGTCAGGCAAGGCATATATCAAAGTCTGCGATGAGTTTAAAGACTGCGACTTCAGATTCGGATGGAACTTTGTTGAATAATAATCAAAAATCAAAACGATGTATCAGTCAGACGTGGAAGGTGCCAAGGCACTCGTACAAAAATATGAACAGCTGAAGAATGAGATTTCTAAGGTCATAGTCGGACAAAATGAAATCATTCATAACACTATATTGTCAGTGTTCTGTCAAGGTCATGTCTTGTTGGTCGGCGTGCCAGGTCTCGCCAAGACATTATTGGTAAGTACCATAGGCCGTGCCCTCGGACTCTCTTTCAACCGTATCCAGTTCACTCCCGACCTTATGCCGTCAGACATACTCGGAACAGAGATAATCGACGACTCACGTCAGTTCAAGTTCATCAAAGGACCGGTGTTCTCTAATATCATCCTCGCTGACGAGATCAACAGAACTCCGCCTAAGACACAGGCAGCTCTCCTTGAAGCAATGCAGGAAAAGCATGTCACAGTGTCGGGAAAGACGTATAAGTTACAGGAGCCTTTCTTCGTTTTGGCGACACAGAACCCAATAGAACAAGAAGGAACATATCCTCTTCCTGAGGCTCAGCTCGACCGTTTCATGTTCAACCTTCAACTTGATTATCCTTCATACGAAGAAGAAATCGCCGTTGTGAAGAACACCACATCGGCAAAGGTCACAGACGTGAATCCGGTGATGACATCAGAGGAGATATTATATTTCCAGAACCTCGTACGTCGTGTGCCCGTAGCAGACAACGTCTATGAATATGCAGTAGGTCTGGTGTCGAGCACGCGCCCTGGTACTGAGCGCGCTCACGAGTGGAGCAACAGGTACCTCAGCTGGGGAGCAGGCCCTCGCGCATCACAATATTTGATAATAGGTGCTAAAGCGAATGCCTTGCTGAAAGGAAAACTCTCTCCAGACATCGAAGACGTTCAGGAGGTGGCGCTGCCAATCTTACGCCATCGCCTCGTGAGAAACTACACCGCCGAAGCAGAAGGCATCAGCATCGAGAAGATAGTTAAAGCTATAATATAAAGGAGTAAAGACGTACGAAAGTGCGTCTTTTATTTTTTTTTTTTGTTTTTTAGAAAAATAATTTTAAAATTTGTGGGAAATAAACCATAAAAAATTATAGCTATGTTTTGGAAAGCAATCAAAAGAATATTCTTTCTGGTTTTGGTGTTTGCATTGATGATAATATTTCATCGATTTCAAGTAAGTAAATTTGATTTGACAGATAAAACCGTCAATTTAAAAGAAAACGTAATTGCAGCTTATAAAGACTACACACTATCGAGCTTTGTAGCTGAGAAAGATAAGATGATGGATTATGCGGAAATCCTGTATCAGAAAGAATTTGCAGCAGGTAAGACTGGTGATGAGTTCAAGGGATTTACCATTGTCTCTTATTGTTGGAAGGCATTAGACGAATATAAGGATGAGATCAATGTCACCAACAGTCTCTCGTTGTTTCTACCTTTGATAGCAGTGATTATGATAGTCGTGGCGATTATAGTCTCTATCCGATTTGGACTAAGTGCGATAAGAAAACTTGATTTTGACAACGACGCAACAGCATATTAAGGAGGATTGATTATGGCAAATTATAGAGATTCAAAAAAGATTAGTTTCTCCAAAGTGGAAGAAAATCGTTTTCGTCAGTTGTTCAACGATTGGGCAAAGTCAATAGAAGGTTATAATCGTAACAATTTAGGCAACCAACTGAAGATAGTAGAAGTATGGGACACTCCTATATATCGTGGATTGCTTAAGACACAATATGATAACCGTATGCTCCACAATACATACGAAAGAATTGGCGGAAGGACATTCCCACCTAGGACTATAAGCGGCGAGTCGCAGATAAACCGCTGGTCCTTGGCGTCACCTCCTAAAGAATTTTCCAACAATGAAAAATCGTATTTAGTTCCAGGATCACAATATATTGACGGATGTCACACATGTCATGCTACTGGCAAGGTCACTTGCGGAAGATGTGGCGGCAAAGGCACAATTTTAGTCCCATGCACAATCAAACAACCTTGTCCGAAATGTGGAGGCAGAGGATCTGTTCAAACTACAGTGAGAGAACTCGAGTATTACAATACCTATGAAGGATTGAAGTCTCGTTACGTAGATAAAGTTAAGAGAGTCAACTGCTCTGCTTGTATGGCTAGTGGATACCATGAAGTTAAATCATATAAAGAAGAACCTTGTCCTACATGTCACGCTACAGGCAAAGTAACATGCGACACTTGTGGCGGTGACAGAAATCTTGTACGTTTCTGGCAGTTGCACTGCAGTCATTATACCAAGACTTATGTGGATTATCGTTTCCCTGCACAGGTCCCTTCTGACGAAATCCCAAAGATTATAAAGTTGTTCAACAGCAGCACTCCATGGCGTGTGATGGAGAAGATGAATGTAGACAAAGAGAACTTTGACAAAAACGATTTGGCATCACGCCCTATTGTTGGAAGTATGTTGTCGAAATTGCCTAACAGAATAGAGCATCTTACACATACCGCAGTATGTTTCAATCTTTTGGAGTCATGCGAATGTGAAGCGAAGACCGTGGTCTATGAAGTCGACAGAAAGAGATACAGCTGTATGCTGCTTGGTTCCGACTGGAAATTGATAACAGTGACATCGCCAGTGTCGGATCATATGGATGATTTGAAAGACAAGGTCAACAGATATGCCTCTCTTCGTCAGTATGGAAAGGCGTGGAGCGTGCTGCAGAAAGTCAACAAGTTTCCGCAGGCGGGTTCTAAAGAGGCGAGGATGCAGACACAATTAGAAGAACGAATGGCGTTGATGTCGCGTCTTGGCGCCAACCTAGCGATAGTGCTATGCGTCATCTTCTTGGCACCTTTATTATATACACTCTACGACTCGGAATTCTACGCTATTTGGACTCATTGGATCATTGACAAGTTCAATAACAAAACTGGATCACTGTTGTTGTTGTCGTTGCTGTTTGCCATGTTTTTCAGCATGAGATATTGTAAAGAAGATATGCCTGAATTTGCATATAAGGTGGCATCGCCAATAAGTCGTTTCATCAGAGGTTTCATAGTAGGAACAGGCAAGTTTATCTTCTTTGTATCAATAGCGATAATATTGACATACATCGGCGTAACTCCATTAGTAAGTCAGTTGATATATATAGTATTTACTATTATTTTCATGATAATATTTCTTATCGTAGGAATATTTAAGTGAAAAAAATACATGAAAAATTTCATATTGTTAAACCAATAAAATTTACAGTTATGAAAAAGTTGTTTTTAATTATGTTCTTTATGGCATTCGTATCTGTCAATGCTTATTCGCAATCAGATGATAGCGACAACGCTGTTTACAAAATGGTTGAGGAAATGGCTCAATTCCCTGGCGGACAGGCTGAGATGCTGAAATTCATTCAAGAAAACCGTCAATATCCTGAAGCAGCTAAGGCAAATGGTGTTCATGGAAAAGTAATGGTCACATTCATTGTTGAACGCGATGGTTCTTTAAGTGATGTCAAAGTTATGAGAGGACTCGGCAGCGGATGCGACGAAGAAGCGATTCGAGTTGTTCAATCTATGCCTAAATGGAATCCAGGCAAGCAACGTGGCAAAGAAGTTCGCTGCTCATACGTCGTTCCAATTACTTTTTAACCAAGAACGTTGAATTTTTATAATTAATTATCTTATAAAAAAATCGCTACAATTCCT
>JAFYUH010000039.1 GCA_017549605.1 Bacteroidales bacterium | reverse complement strand
TTATAGATATCTCTTTGTCATTCTCATACCAAGTCAATGTCGCGTGATCAAAGTCTATAACCTTTCCGCGATATATTACTCTTGAGTCATAATCACCTTCATTAAGCATAAAGGACTTCTCTTCTTCATTCAGATATGCCCTATATGTTTTATGACTTCCAAGGGGGTCTGCTGCAATATCGCACTCAGTAACCTCACATTCAGTCCTATCCTCAGTAAACTCAAGTATTATTCGAGTTGTCTCATAACCTCCGCCGTAAGTATGGCAAAGCCAATGTGACTCTTTCTCACACGAGCAGCATATGATCACTGATATAAGTATCAAGATTAATTTAATCGTTTTCATTCTTCTAAGTGTATCAAATATGATATTGTTATTTATGCATATTTTTGATCCAGATCTTTCGAGTCAGATAGCCGCTTATGAGGCAAAGAATACAATCGACGGAAATTATTATGACTTTGGCTACTATATTAGATACATCAGACAAAGCTGTGCATCCTATGGAAATGCCGATAATTATAAGAGAATTGCATCCGATAATTTTCCACACGGTTTTAGTGTCCATCCAATCTGGATAGCCGAACATTAGGACTGGGTGTGTCGGATTCTTGAAGAAGACCGCCAAGGAATAACAGATGAAAGCACAAGCAATCAGCACCCCGAACTGCCATCCAAATAGAAAGCCAAATGGAACACTTAAGAGTGTAACTCCAATAGTAGATAATATGTGTTTGGTTGTGTAAACTTTCATATTAACCTGCACTACGTCAAGACTGTTAGATAAATACGAATTTAGTCTGCAATAGTTAAATCCTCTTCACGTATCATAAAACAATAATTCATCGTGGTATAATTCTTTCGAGAATCTTCTCCACTTTCAAGATTGCAGTCTGACAAATCAAAAGGTGTCCTTTGGTCGTTGTTCCGATCTGCATATCTCCATGTTCTAGTAATCTCTTTTCCTTCAATAGTCGCACATACTGTGATGGCTGCGTCATTGTAGTTGGTGAAGAATTTGTCGATAGCAATCGAACCAGATTCTGCAGGATAATTCTCGGTTTCTGCTATCTTACAAAACTCATCGGGAGCAATCGAAAAATTTGAAGAACAATACCAGTTAGTTGGACAAACCATATTTAATTGCACGGAAAGTGTCGTTCCTGTGCAATTCATAATGATTAATTGTCCGCATTCTTGTTGTGAAGGAGCACATCCCACAAGAATGCATAAACCAAGGATGAAATTTATTCGTCGGCTGAAAAACATGAATTTATTTGGTATCTTCTGTATCTAAACTGATGAATAATTTCCTTGTAAAGAAGCCCACGAATACTGCTACGATAAATGCGATACCATAGAAAGTAAACGGAAGAGTTTCTATTGTTGCATCATTTGTTTCAAGAAGGGCGCCGTTTACAGATAGAGTGACAATCAGCATCCCTACGAAGAAACCGACTTTCTTCCAACCAGTTAATTTATCCATATTAGTAGAAGCGGCCTTTAACGGCTTGCCCATAATGGTTAATCCCAAATATGGACATGCAATCAGCGTCGCGGCTCCTGAACCGATCAATGACAAATTCATCGGTGTATCAGTCAATATCAGCATTAAGAAAAATGCCACGAACAACAGCAAGACAATTAAAATGGAAATGATGAACTTCTTCATAACTAAATTGGAATTTGAACTATTCAGGTTCATTACCTCTTCAACCATTCAACTGCTTCTGCTTCCGTGGGCAGAAATCCGAAATGCCGCCCTTTATTGCTTTCGTATATAAAGTCACGCAACGGTTTGCTAGTGTACTTTGAAAAGTCTCCGAACACCGCTGCCCTGATTCCGTAATTGACGAACTTCTGAATCACCTCTCCGGCGATTCCTGATGACAAGCGGAAAAATGCCTCATAGAAACAAGCCTTGTCGAAGGCGAATGCCGAGGCTCCGGTCTCGTATTTCAAAGACAGGATGGTATCCATGATCGATTCCGCATCACAGACAGGCTCTGATACTTCCGTTATGACTGCTATGTTGTCGATTACCTTCATTGATGGTTAAATTGCGATTTGTCGGTGTAAATTTAAATTATTCTGCGCTGAAATCCTACAATATGAGGGACTTACGCACAAAAAAAGTCCGTGGATATACCGGACTTGTTAAGCGAATTTGATATTTGATGGCAGCAAGTTATCCCAGGACTCTCCTACCTCAGGTTTTCTGCTCAATATCTCGCAGATGTATCTGTATGGATCAATCCTGCAAAGTTTGCAGCTTTCTATGATTGAATAGATCTTGCAGGTTCTTTCTGCACTCTGCTCATTCTGGCAGAATAGGTAGTTATTTCTTCCCATCGCATGACCTCTCATGGTACGCTCTGCCATGTTGTTAGACACATCCAACAACCCATTCTTTATGACCACATAAAGGCCATTTATCCTTTCTAATGTATAAGTTACTGCTTTCCCGATATTGCTTTCTGCAAAGAAGTCTTTTGAGTAGCGCTCACGTTTTACCCACGATTTCAACTTGTCAAGAAGAGGTCGAAGTTCGATCTCTCTTTTGGCCTCAATAAGATATGGCTCCAGTTTTTGTTCCTTGTATGCTTTCTCGTTATGAAAGATCTCATCAATAATATCAAGTGCTTCCTCTGCCTTTCTTCTGTGGCAGCTCAAGCTATCAACAAACTTCCTTTTCATATGTGCCAGGCATGGTATATTGATGATTTTCTTGCCTAGCCTTTCGCCAACATTTACGTATGCTCCATATCCGTCATGCTGTATATATAAGCCCTTGTAGTCTTTCAACTGTTTGTCCAAAACTTCCATACCTCTCGACCCATTCATTCTAGTAAAGAACATCAATCTGTTGGTTGGGCTGATGAATCCCCAGTCATATCCTTTTTTTGTGCAGTGATTCTCACTGTCAACTACAGGCATTGTTGTCTCATCGATATGAAGCCTGTTGTCAGAGAGAACTTTCTCGCGAATTGCTTCATATGCAGCATCTATAGAGTCAATTCCTGCTGTAAGCCAATTATGAAGTGTTGTTTTAGCTACCTTGATTTCTCCTCCGTTAAGCATATCCATCTGGCGTTCAATTGGAATGTGATATAGGTATTTATTTACTAGAAGAGAGGCTATAAGCTCAGGAGTTGTATGCCTTTTCTCAAGGTCTTCCGGAACATATGGAAGCTTTGGGGTGATAAGGTGACCATCCTTGCAATAGATATATCTGTCATATTGAATCTTGACAAGCCTGCCCGGAATGTATAGAAATCTATATGAGCTGGTCTTCTTGACGAATCTGGCTCCTTTCATTTCATCTTCGGATGGATAGAGCTCAATGACTTCTTCGGCAGGTATGTCGCTGTAATCTCTCTTGTGTGGGTGCGTGTAGGACTTCTTCTTACACGCAGCTATCCCCTCTCCATCTTCTTCCTCCTCCAATTCATCTTCATTATTGTCAGAATTGTTTTCTCCTCCTTCAGTAAGGTTCTCATCATTGTTTGACTTTTTCTTTCCCTTGTGTGATTTCTCGCTGCTTGTGCCGAAAAGACGTCGCTCATATGTAGAGATTACGCCTGTCATTTTCTCAATGTTGTTCGACAAGTCCTTGATGATTGATTCAAGCTCATCAACCTTATCAAGAAGGTGCTGAATCATGTGATCCTTACCCTCCAACTGTCGCATCAGACCTTCAATGACAGACTGCATATTTGCTATTTCTCCCTTACTTTTCATACTGCTAAGTTACGAAAAATAAGGGAGTTATGCAAATTTAATTTATTGATTATCAAATATTTGTGCGATTATTTTTCAATAGTTCCGTACCCGTTTATCAGGCGCCTTAACCTCTGCCAATCTATATAAAAAGCATCAGTTTCTCTATTGAAATATGGATAAACAAAGTATC
>JAFYUH010000038.1 GCA_017549605.1 Bacteroidales bacterium | reverse complement strand
GACTTGAAAGCAACCTTCGTTGGTTACAATACTTTCGTTATGAAAGGTATTGTTATTCCTGCTAACAAGATTACTTTCCAGGATGTACGTATGAGCATGCAAACAGAAATGTTGGATGCTGTTGAAATTGTAGACTACAAGGTGCCTTTGATTTCAAAGGATAACACTTCAGGTGGTGCTACTATTACTGCAGAAGAAATTGCTAAGATGCCTCAACGTTCTGCATCAGCTGTTGCAGCTAGTGTTGGTGGTGTTTTCTCTAGCGACGGTGAAGCCGGTAACATGCGTGGTGCTCGTGATGGTGCTACTTACTATGTTGACGGTGTTCGCGTTATCGGTTCTGCATCTGTTCCACAATCAGCTATCGACCAAGTCGAAGTTCTTCTCTCTGGTCTCCCAGCTATGTATGGTGATGCTACAGGTGGTATCATCAACATGACAACAAAAGGCCCTTCTAGAACTTTTGGTGCTGGTGTTGAATTGGAAACATCAGAATTATTAGACGGCTACGGTCACAGTAGAGCTGGTTTCAACGTTCAAGGTCCTTTGATCAAGGGCAAACAAAGCGAAACAGCATTGCTCGGTTTCTTCTTGTCAGGAGAACTTAACTACAACCGTGACGGCGCTTTGTCAGCTGTAGGACATTACAAAGCTACAGACGAATGGTTGGAATACATCAAAGCAAATCCTATCCGTGTGTCAGGAACAGGTGCTGGTACTTACCTCAATGGTGAATACACAAGAATGGGTTCAATGGAGTATATCAAGAACTCACAAAACACATCAGGTTGGAGTGCAAACTTTGCTGGTAACATCAACGTTCGTACAACAGAAACTGTTAACTTGACATTCGGTGGTACATTTAACACAGGTAAAGGCCATTCTTATAACAGAAGCAGCGCTTACTTTAACTATGACAAGAATGCTGTTAGCACATATAGCACATGGCGTGTTTATGGACGTTTCACTCAAAGATTCCCATCTCCACAAGAAAGTACATCTTTGATTAAGAACTTCTACTACAGCTTGCAAGTTGACTATGAACGTTACAATAGCGAATATGGCGATCCTGACCATTGGGATAATATTTGGGATTATGGTTACCTTGGTAAATATACCATCTACAAAACTCCTTCATATGGTTACGCTGACACAACAATCGCTGTAACAGATCCAGCAACAGGCGCAACAAAGTATTATAATAATGTATGGGCAACCACATCATGGGATTATGATACATTGGTACAATTCCAAGCATCAGACAAGAATCCATTGCTTGCAAATTATACCTCTTTATATTATGACTTATATGCAGATCCATACGGACACTATCAAAACTTCACAGACCTCCAACTCGGTGGTGCTCTCTTGAATGGTGATGGTCCATCTGCAGTCTATGGTATGTATGCTGTTCCTGGTAGCATCCAAACAAACTATGGATTCGGTGAGTCAGATAAATTCAATGTTAACCTCTCAGGTGCTATGACAATTGGTAACCACGAGCTCAAACTCGGTTTCCAATACGAACAACGTAATAGCAGATCTTATGGTATCAGCGGATACCGTATGTGGTACTTGATGAGAAACTTGGCTAACTTCCACATCCAACAGTTAGACATCGCTAATCCAGAAGTTGTTAGCTATGATGGTTTCGTTGATACAATCCGTTACTATAGAAAATATGACGAAGCATCACAATATCAATTCGACAAGAATCTTCGTGAAGCTTTAGGTCTTGATGTTAATGGTTTAGAATGGATCAACATTGACTCATACGACTTCAATGATAATACAATCCAATACTTTGATAAGAATGGTGAATTACACACTGCAACATTAGCAGACGGTTTTGATATCAGCATGTTCACACCAGATGAATTGACACAAGACGGTAATTCATACGTATCATACTATGGTTATGACTATAAAGGTAACAAGATTAAAGGTCAGCCAACATTCGAAGATTTCTTCACAGAAGTTGATGAAAACGGTAACTATACACGTCCAGTAGGTTCATTCCAACCTATCTATATGGCAGGTTACATCCAAGATAAATTCGCTTTCAAAGATCTTATCTTCAACGTTGGTGTTCGTGTTGACCGTTTCGACGCTAACCAAAAAGTTATCAAAGACCCTTATATCCTCTATGATTACCAAACAGTAGGTGATGTAGCTAAGAATGGCGTTATCACTCTTCAAAATGGTACAGAAGTAGTTGTTCCAGAAAATATCGGTGATGATTTCGCTCTTTACGTAAATAAAGTAGATGAAATTACAGAAGTCGTTGGTTACCGTAACAACAATGTATGGTACGGAGCAGACGGTAGAGAAATCAACAACCCTACAACATTGGATAAAGGTAGCGGTATCTCTCCATGGTTGACAGACCCATCACAACGTAGAGTAAATACAACTTCTTTCAAAGATTATGATCCACAATGGAGTGTAATGCCTCGTATTTCATTCTCATTCCCAATCTCTGACGAAGCATTGTTCTTTGCTCACTACGATGTTTTGACACAACGTCCATCAAATAACTTCACTAATATTTATAGTTACTATTACTTCGATCAAATCAGTGGTGCTATCGCTAATCCATCATTGAAGCCATCACAAACAATCGACTATGAATTAGGTTTTACTCAAAAGTTAACTAACTCATCATCAATGACAATCACTGGATACTACCGTGAAATCCGTAACATGATTCAGTTATATCGTTACACAGGTGCATATCCTAAAGATTACACATCATATAGTAACTTAGACTTTAGTACTGTTAAGGGTCTTACAGCATCATACGACTTACGTAGAACAGGTAACGTTCGTTTGCGTGCAAGTTATACATTGCAATTCTCAAATGCAACAGGTGCAAGTACATCAACAATGGCATCTTTGATCGCAGCTGGTGTACCTAACTTACGTTCAACATTCCCAATGCCATGGGACCGTCGTCACCAATTCAATATTGTTCTTGACTATCGTTTCGGTGAAGGAAGAGATTACAATGGACCTGTTACAAATCGTGAAAAATCAGGTAAGAAATCAATCAATTGGTTGGAAAACACAGGTGCAAGTTTGACAGTTAATGGTGGTTCAGGTACTCCATATACAGCATCTGAAAATATTCAATCACCAATTTCTGGATCAAATAACATATTGAAAGGTTCAATGTATGGTTCACGTCTTCCATGGTCATTCCGTTTTGACCTCCGTGTTGACAAAGACATCAACATGAAACTCGGTGGTAAAGATGGTGAAGGCGGACGTAATGCATATATGAACGTTTATTTCCAAGTATTGAATCTTTTGAATTCAAGAAATATCATGGGCGTTTATGCTGCAACAGGTAACCCTGATGATGATGGTTATTTGTCAGCTCCAGAATGGCAACGTGAAATCAATACACAAAGAGATCCTCAAGCTTATAGAGATCTTTACAGCTTGTATGTAAATTCACCTTATAACTATTCACAACCACGTCAGATTAGATTTGGTGTAATCTTTAACTTCTAAAAGAATAAATAATTACTGAATATGAAGACTATAGTTCGTTTATTAATTGTTGCATTCCTCTTTTTGAGTGTGACAGAAATAAGAGCCGAGAAAGTCAAAATGGCTGACCCGAAATCTCGTACTCTTAGAGGTACAACTGCAGGTTGTACACCGTCTTCTACATTTGCATGGTTGAATATCAACAATGCGAGAGTGCGTGTTAACGCTGGTGGTGATATGTGGTGGGATCTTCCTGGCGGTACAGGAGCTAAATATTATATCCCTGCTAACAGTTCATCAACATCATTGTATGCAGGTTCACTTTGGATCGCTGGTCTTGACATCAACCAACAGTTAAAGTGTGCTGCTATCCGTTTCCGTCAAACAGGTAACGATTTCTGGACAGGACCTCTTACTATAGATGGTACTGCATCTATCGATCCTGTAACATGTATGGAATATGATAAGATGTATACAATCACTCGCGCTGAAGTAGATGATTTTATTGCTAATTGTGACCCTGTTACAGGTGCTCCTGTATCTGGTTATGAAATTCCTTCTTCTATCGCTAACTGGCCAGCTCATGGTGATGAGGCAAGAGGTATGAGCTACTATCTCGCTCCATTCTATGACAGAAATAAAGATGGTGACTATCGTCCAGAAGATGGTGATTATCCTTATTATGATATCGATAATGAACTTTGTCACAGCCAAATTCCAACAATGGATGAAGAAAGAGAAGGCTCTGTAAAAGGTTCTATCTTAGCTGACCAAGTTATCAAAGGTGACCAAACCATCTGGTGGGTTTTCAATGATAAAGGTAATGCTCACACTGAAACAGGTGGTTCTGCTATCGGTCTCGAAATTAGAGCTCAAGCATTTGCTTTCGCTACTAATGACGAAATCAATAACATGACATTCTACAGTTACGAAATTATCAACCGTTCAACTTATACTTTAACAAATACTTATTTCTCACCATGGACAGACGTTGACCTTGGTTTCTCAAGAGACGACTTCGTCGGTTGTGACGTTAGCCGTGGTTTAGGTTATGGTTATAATGGTAAGAACATTGACGGTACTGGTGAACCAGAAGCTTACGGTGCAAACCCTCCAGCAGTAGGTGTTGACTTCTTCCAAGGTCCATATTTGGATCCAGATGGTATCGACAACCCTAAATACGATCCTGTTACAGGTGAAAACTGTGACGAAAGTATCAATGGTGTTAACTTCGGCAATGGTATCATCGATGACGAACGTTTCGGTATGCGTCGTTTCGTTTATCACGATAACAACCAAACTGCTAATGGTGACCCTGGCAAAGCTGCTGAATACTACAACATGCTTAGAGGTATTTGGAAAGATGGTGCTAAAATGCAATACGGTGGCAATGCTGTTCCTGGAACACCAGGTGTAACAGACTTGGCTTGCGACTTCATGTTCCCATACGACTCTGACCCATGTGATTGGGGTACAGGTGGTGTTACTCCAGACTTCAACGGTTATTGGAGTGAAGAAACTGGTAACAACGGTAGTCCAAACAACCCTTACGACCGTCGTTTTATGCAATCAGCTGGTCCTTTCACATTGAAACCAGGTGCTGTTAACTACATTACATTCGGTGTGCCATGGGCACGTTCTTCAGCTGGTACAGCATGGTCTTCAGTAGAATTGTTACGTCGTGTTGACGATAAGTGTCAAGCTATGTTCGACAACTGTTTCGACGTTCTCGATGGTCCAGATGCTCCAGACCTCACATTCCGTGAACTTGATAGAAAATTCATCGTTTTCATCTCAAATTCAGAGAACTCAAACAATGTTGGTGAATCATATACAGAAGTTGACCCTCAAATCTGCGGACCACTCGCAACAGACTCAACACAACGTAATGACTCAACTTATCGTTTCGAAGGTTATATCGTATATCAATTGGCAAACAAAGATGTTAACGTTGATGAACTCAATGACATCAGCAAAGCTCGTATAGTTTACCAATGCGACGTTAATAATGGCGTTTCTTCAATCATCAACTATGTCTATGATGATGGTTTGCAAGCTTCAGTTCCAACATTAATGGTTGAAGGTGCTGACAATGGTATCAAGAGCACATTCGTTCTTACACAAGACGCTTTCACAACAACTGGTGACGTTAACTTGATTAACCATAAGACATATTATTATATGGCAATTTCTTACGCTTATAATAATTATCAAGATTATGAAATCGATGCTAACAACCCAATCGGTTTGTATGGTCAAAAGACACCTTACTTAGCAGGTCGTAAGAATATTAGAATGTATTCAGCAGTTCCTCATAAGACAATTAATGGTACTATTATCAATTCTAACTATGGTGACAAATTACAAGTCACACGTTGGGCAGGTATTGGTAACGGTGGTAACCAACTTGAATTGTCTCAAGAAACAATTGACGAAATTTTGAGCAAAGGTCCAGCTGGCAGCAACTCTAAATTCGGTGATGCAGATTATCCAGTTGCATATCACCCAACATACAAAGCAGGTTATGGTCCTATCGATATCAAAGTTGTTGACCCATTAAATGTTGTATCAACAGATTATGCATTATGGTTTGATGAATATGAAAGAAAAGTTATCAACCATGTAACTGGCGATAATGCTGTTATTGGTGACACTGCATCAAAGATTGCATTTAAATGGTTCTTGAAAGACTTAAATACAGGTGAAGTATTTGAAGCTGAAAACACTTCAGAATTACAAACAGAAAATATTTTCATCGAAAGAGGTATTTCTGTAAGTATCTACCAACCATGGTTATTAGGTCCAATACCAGTAGGTCAATATCTTGATAGTAGCGATGATCCTCCATTGCCAAAAACAATTCAAAGAATCCTTGCTACAAACAATGGTTTGATCACTACATCAGTTAAATATGCAGATAGTTCAAACAAATGGTTAAGCGGTATCAGAGATGATGACAATATGCCTTCATCAGCACTTAACTGGATCCGTTCAGGTTTGTATGCTAACCAAGAAGATCCAAAAGATAATGACTACTTAGTATCATCATCAACAGGTGGATCATCATTACCATATGACCCAGATGAAGTTTTTGAAAGTATTGCTGAAGGTACATGGGCACCATTGATCTTAACTAACTTCTCAAGAAATTACGGTCAATTCGCACCAGCTCCATTATATAAAGCTAACTGTAAAATTGACTCTATCTTCAGAAGAATCGGTTCTATAGATATCGTTTTGACATCAGACAAATCAAAATGGACACGTTGTCCTGTTATTGAAATGGGCTTAGAAGAATCATTGACAGAAGGCAATGCACCTTCATTCACATTGCGTAGAGCTCCATCTATCGATAAGGATGGTAACCCATGTGAATCTATGACAATGGCTCCAAGTAACAATCCAGAAGATCCTAACTATATCGCTGCAAACGGTATGGGTTGGTTCCCAGGATATGCTATCGACATTGAAACAGGCGCTCGTCTTAATATGTGCTATGGTGAAGATTCATACTATCCTGACTTGAATGGTCGTGATATGATGTTCAACCCACCAGCATTGAGAGAAACAACAGTATTGTCAGCTCCAATCGCTCAGCTTTCAGATCCTGTCTTGTTTGATGCTATTGATAATACACCAGTCTTGGGCGGTAAACACTTCGTTTACATTTTCCCAATGAATGACGCAGGTCTTTTAGGTAACAAGACATATCAGATCTCTTTCAAATCTCCTGCT
This sequence comes from Bacteroidales bacterium, assembly GCA_017549605.1. Taxonomy (GTDB): domain Bacteria; phylum Bacteroidota; class Bacteroidia; order Bacteroidales; family F082; genus Limimorpha. Next base: position 32,619 of record JAFYUH010000038.1, on the reverse strand, counting down.
TATGATGCTGGTGCATACTTGTACAACACAATGGCAGCAATTGAAAAGGCTCCATCATCTTCACTCAAGGGTGTATTCTATACAGCATTGTGGGGACAACCACTTTGGACTGGTATGCCAATGCCTGTAGAAGGAAGAGAATGGTTACAAGATGGTAACCCTGTAACAATTTCAGTTCGTATAGCTACACCTTATAGATCAGGTTATGGTAACTTCGCACTTGAAAATGATACAGAATTGTTCGACACTATCAACCATAAAGGTTATAATCCATATTATACCTTCTCAACAACAGGTTGTGGTCCAGTTATGAACGATCCAGAAAAGGCAAAGAGCGATCTTGAAATGGTAACAGTAGTTCCTAACCCATATTACGCATTCTCATCATACGAAGACAATGCTCTTACACACAAGGTTAAGATTGCTAACGTTCCAGATAAGTGTGTTGTTACAATCTACACAGTTAATGGAGCTAAGATCCGTCAGTTCAAGAAAGACTCTGATGATATTACATCAATTGACTGGGATTTAACTAACTTCGCCAATACTCCTATCGCAAGTGGTTTCTATATCATTCACGTTAAGGATAACACAACAGGCAATGAGACAACAGTTAAGTTCTATGCAGCTATGCGTCAAGTTGACTTAAATACATTCTAATTATTATGCGAACAAAAATAAAAAGTACGATCATGAAAAAGTTATTTAAATCTATCGTTATAGTAAGCTTGACTATCTTAGTATTAGGATATAGCCAAACAGCATTCGCAGGTAATAAGGATAGGTCTGGTCAAGCAGGCGCTACAGAATTGTTAATCAATCCTTGGGCATCTTCAGCTGGTTGGGCTAATGCCGGTATGTCAAAAATACATGGTGTTGAAGCTATGTGGGGTAACGTTGCAGGTATCACTGCAACTAACTCCATTGACTTGAACTTCTCATATACAGAATGGTTGAAAGGTTCTGATGTTAATGCATATTCATTCGGTTTCTTATCACGTATTTCTGAAACAGTAGTAGCTGGTCTCTATGTTATGTCATTCAGCCCAGGCGAAATCTACAGAACAGAAGTTGATAATCCAGATATGACATTAGGTACATTCAAACCAAGTTTGATGAATATCAATGTTGCTGTTGCTAAGTCATTCTCAAATAGTATTCACGCTGGTTTCGTAATCAAAATCATAAGCGAATCTATTTCTGATATGACAGGTACAGGTGTTGGCTTAGACGCAGGTATCCAATATGTAACAGGTATCACAGATAACATCCACTTTGGTATCACTTTGAAAAACATCGGACCTACCATGAAATATCAAGGCGACGGTCTTGTTTTCAAAGCTAATCCTGAATCATTCTGGGGTTCATCTCTCACAGTTATCCACCGTGCTGACCAATTCGAATTACCAACACAATTAAATATCGCTGCAGCATACGACTTTAACTTCGTAAACGGTTATCGTCTTACAGCAGCAGGTAACTTCACTTCAAACTCTTTCTCAAAAGACCAAGTAACATTGGGTCTTGAAGGTTCTTTCAAAGAATACTTACAACTCCGTGCTGCTTATACATTAGAGCAAGGTATTTGGAGTGACATCGAATTAGATGACTGTACAAACGTTAATAGAGGCCTCGCAATGGGTGCTTCAGTACAAGCTCCTCTTAGCGACAATATGAAAGTCTCTATCGACTACTCATTCCAACAAACAGCTCACTGGAATGGTACTCACACTATAGGTGCAAGAATTATTTTCTAAAGATAGACTCTTATTAAAAAATAATTCGTATCTTTGCATACATGTTTAACGAAAGGGCCCTTGCCTTGGCAAGGGTCTCTTTCTTTTTTTCTTAATCTAATAAATCATATATTATGGCTGAAATTGAATATTTTACACAGGCTGGACTTCAGAAATTAAGAGACGAATTAGATCGTCTTATTCTCGTAGAACGTCCAAAAGTCGTTCAGGCAATTGCTGAAGCTCGTGATAAGGGAGATCTTTCAGAAAATGCCGAATATGATGCTGCTAAAGAAGCTCAACAACATCTTGAAATGAAGATCGTTGAACTTCAACAACTCATTATGAGTGCTCGTATAATTGATGAATCTAAAATAGATACTTCAAAGGCTTTGTTGCTTTCAACAGTGAAAATAAAGAACTTGAAAACTAATGCTGTCATGGCTTATACTCTCGTTCCTGAAAAAGAAGCTGATATTAAAAATCATAAAATATCTGTAACTTCTCCAATCGCTAAAGGTTTACTCGGTAAATCTGTAGGCGACCAAGTTGAAATACAAGTGCCTGCTGGCAAGGTGATGTTCGAAATTATTGAAATAACACGTTAAGTTATGGCAACAATTTTTTCAAGAATTATCAATGGCGAAATACCTTGCTACAAAATAGCTGAAAACGATAAGTTCTTCGCTTTCTTGGATATCAACCCTTTGATGAAAGGTCATACTCTCGTTATCCCTAAGAAAGAAACAGATTATATCTTCGACATCGAAGATAACGATCTCGCAGAAATGATGGTCTTCGCTAAACAAATAGCTGTTAAAATTAAAGAAGCTATTCCTTGTACTAAAGTAGGTGTGGCCGTAATCGGTCTTGAAGTACCTCACGCTCACATCCACCTCGTACCAATGCAAAAAGAAGGTGATTTAGATTTCAAACGCCCTAAACTCCAACTTACAACAGAAGAGTTTTTGGAAATCCAAAAGAAAATAGCTTTTTAAAAAATCAAAATCTCAAAGACACATAATCTCAAAATTGAGTGGTGTTTTTGGGATTTTTGTTTTAAACAAACTCATTACAAAATAATTTAATAGTTATGAAAAAAATAGCTTTTTTATTCGGTTTATTGTTCACCATATTCATGAGTAGCTGTAATCACAGCTCCGATATGGCAGACCAAATCATCGGTGAATGGGAGATGGTTCATTATAAAGAAAGTAGTTGGTGGTACTATTATAATGAAGATGGTACAAAAACAGAGACTTATACTTTTGAAGAAGAATATGACGTAACACCAGAGCATCCGGAATGGGCTGTTTTACGTTTTACAAAAATGTTTATGTCAGTAATAGATGGTGGTTCTGAAGTAGATGATATAATCATAGGTGTTCCATTCCCATATACCTTTAAGGGAGATAAATTGTCATCATTGATAATGTCATATGACCATACAGACCATCTTACAGTAAGTTTTAATGATGACGATACTATGGTGTTTTATGTAGATGATTCTGGAGATTTGCTAGACGCTAATTATGGTGGCTACGAACATTATGAGGAGTGGGTGACATATCGACGTGTTGAATGAAAATCTCAAAATTTAAAGATTTCATAATCTCAGAACTTTTAGAATTTCTGAGATTTTTTTATTTCAGAAGTTTTATAAACTGAATCCCAAACAGATCTTGATGACAAAGTTTTCCTTTATGTTGTCATAAGAATAAGGACCGTAACGATAGAATGTCCCTAACCCGATTTTACTTATTCCTGTATGTATGATATTGTCGATGACAATGCCGCTTTCACAATAGAGATTCTGAGATTCTGAGATTCTGAGGTTCTGAGATTCTATGATATTTGCCAAGGCAATATTGGTGACAGCTATTATCTCAGGATGGAATTTCTTGAAATCGATTAATAAATTCTTGAAGTTATGTGAGAAATACAATGCTCCGAATCTGTCACAGAAGAACTCATCGGGACGCATAGTGTTGAAACTTTCTGTACAGTATACCTCAAATTTACCAGAATTGGTTCCGTAGAGATTGAACAGCTCTGTTACAGGAGCGATGCCGTTGACAAAACCCATCTGCATTGTCACAGATGTCTCGCCCAAATATCTGGTGTCTTTCTTTCCTCTAAATAAGAACTCAGCCTTGTCGAAGGCATAAGGACTGCCAAAAACATCCTTTAAGTTCTTTTGATAAGAAAGACATATCACAGGATTTGCATTGCCTTCAACGCTCAATCCGTCTTTCGATTGAATGAACTTCTCTCCGAAAGCAATGCGTAATCTAAAATCAATTGTACTAAGTCTATATATCTGTTGTCCGTATATTTTGTCTGCTACTTCAAAACCTATAAATCCTTTGATGTATTTGTTGAAAAATGTTGAATAATCAAGGGAAATGACATCGTTTAATGAAGTCGCATTTACATAAAAGTTTTTGTAATTGTTTTGACTTAAAAATGAAGTCTTATCTTCAAAGTCATAATCGCCTAATCTTTCAAATTTATGAGAATATGAGATATTCAATCTCATGTCTTTAGAATTTAAAATCTTAAAATCGACATTGCCTCCGTAGTTGGCTTCTTTTGCTTTAAACCAATAATTCCCGAAACCTCCGACAGAGAAGAAGTTGGATAGATGCTTGTTCGTTCCTAATCCTAAACCTAACATATATCCGTTGCCGATATTGTAGTCCATAATATCATTGACCTTCAAATTGACGCATCCGATAGGGATTTCATTGGTGAGTATCGAGGCTAAAGATGAAGTTAGCTTGTCGATGTCTATGTTGGCATCTTGAAAGATGGAATCTACGAATTTGTATGTGGCTTCCAGACGTTCGTCGCTGAGTCTTTCATAACGATATGACTTTATTATATCATCAGCATTTGCTGCATTTTCGATTATGGTGAAGTCGGCGGTACCGAAAATCTTTTTGTCGATGTTTTTGTTTATCTCGATATCCGTGATATAGCTTTTGCCAATGCCTAAAAGCGGCATATTAATGTCACCATTCATAGAGACAGTGAGGTTGGAAATTGTATCGTTCGCTCTTGCGATTTTTTCATTCTTGATACTTTCTCTGTCGTAAGTCGCAATAATGGTGTTTAATTGCTTTGGAAACCAAAACTCATCATTGACTTTTTCGTATAATTGCTGGATTTCGATGCTGTACATCGGTGATTGTTTTGAAGGAGATGCCTTGATGTTTTGCACAGCCCAATTGTCGGAATTGACGGTGATGGTTCCTTTTAAAGCATTAAAACTTGTGTTTTTATAAGGTCTGAAAGAAATGACGAAAATACTGTCGTTTCTTTCATCTTTCAATGCAGATTCCAATACGAAGATGTATTTGTTTTTGCTGTTTCTGCTGATAGGATTGACATAATTCTTAGCGTCAATGTTTATCAAGTCATCGTAGAAACCTACGCCTTGTATGCTTTCTATAAGGTAGATGAAAACTGGATTTTTAGAACCGGAGAATTTGTTGGCCAGAATGTTTTTCTTGCTTTTGTTGGGTTTGAGGAAATATTTTTCGGAGACGGTCTCCATTGCCAACAAGTCGTTTTTCCTTAGTTTGTCTCCAATTTCATTATGAACATTTCTCCAAGAAGTGTCGATGGTGAAAACCATATTGTCGTACATCTTATAATAGTAGGAATCCAGACTTTGGGGATTGTTGGAATCTCTATATTTATAAACGCTGTCGATGATGCGGTTCGCTGGGTTGTTTCTTCCGTCGATGACGATTTCAGATAACTGTATGTTCTGAGGCTTCAGTTTGACGAAAATCTCATTCTCGTCTTTGACTGTTACCTGTTTCTTTTCATAACCAACGAAAGAGAAAGTCAGAGTGTTGATTTTTTCCTTGCTGTTTAAAATGAAATTTCCGTCAATGTCGGTTGTTGTTCCGAGAGTCCCGTTTTCGTTGACAATGATATTTACGAAAGCCAGCTTTTCTTTAGAGAGTTCATCTATGACAATGCCGCTGATATGATTCTGTCCGCTTAAACATAAGTTTAATGCAGAGAACAAAAATATCAATATAAAACGGAAATGTCTCATTGGTCATTTAAATTTTTTAGACGTGTCAAACACATCTTGTTTATTTCAATTGGTGTATTCGACGCGTCTCTACAAACTCCTAATTCCTAACTCCTAATTTCTCATTATTCTTATGTCTGTCCTTGTCGCGAGTGGTTTTCTTTTCCAGGTTTTTCTTGAAAGCCTCAGTAAGGTCGATGCCCGTTTGGTTAGCGAGGCATATCAGAACCCATAAGATGTCTGCCATCTCGTCGGCCATATTGTATTCCTTGTCGGAATTCTTGAACGACTGTTCTCCGTATGTGCGAGCAACGATGCGAGCGAGTTCGCCTACTTCTTCTGTCAGTAATGTCATATTTGTGAGTTCGTTGAAGTAACGTACGCCATGAGTCTTGATCCAATTGTCGACGATTTTCTGAGCTTCTTCTATTGTCATAAAATATATTTTTTACAAAGTTATAAAAATCAGAAATTCAATATCTCAGAAACTCAGAAAAAAAACTTACTTTTGCAAAAAATAATAACGGTGGAAAATACTTTTACTTTAGTAGCTAAAACATTGCCAGGCTTTGAAGAGATTCTTGCAGAAGAATTGAGAGCTTTAGGCGCTGAAAATATCAATATCTTATATCGTGCTGTCAGTTTTGAAGCTGATAACGCTTTGATGTACAAAGCAAATTACTGTCTTCGTACAGCTTTGAGAATCTTGAAGCCAATTCAGACATTCGTTGCTCGTAACGAATTGATGTTATACAAAAAGATTTTTGAAATCAAGTGGCACGAGATTTTCGGCATTGAAGAGACATTTGCTATTGACGCTGTCGTGAGCGGCAACTATTTCACACACTCTCAATATGCAGCATTGAAGGTCAAGGATGCTATCGCTGACGAGTTTCGCAACAAATACGGCGCACGTCCTTCTGTTGACACAGAAAATCCAGATTTGAGAATCAACATCCATATCGATAATGAGAAAGTCACTCTTTCTTTCGACAGTTCTGGCGATTCTTTGCACAAGAGAGGATATCGTAAAGCCGTCGACAAGGCTCCTATGAATGAGGTGCTCGCCGCTGGTCTTATCAAACTCACAGGCTGGAACTACGACAAGAACTTTGTCGACTGCATGTGTGGTTCAGCTACAATTCCTATCGAGGCAGCTATGGCAGCGATGAATATTCCTGCTGGTTATTTCAGAGAAAGCTACGGCTTCATGAAATGGCACGACTTCGATGAAAAATTATGGAAAGAGGTGAGAAACGCTGCTGACGAAGAAATCCGTGACTTTGATTATGAAATCATGGCTTCTGACCATTCAGCAAAAGCAGTTCAAATTGCGATGTCAAATATAAAAGGAGCTCACCTTTCACACGACATAAATTTGAGTCAACAAGATATGTTTGAGATGACACCACCAGAAGGTCCTGGTATCTTGCTCATCAACCCTCCTTATGGAGAACGCCTCGAAGAAAAAGATATCGTCAATTTATATAAAGGTATCGGCACTGCACTTAAACATAATTTCAAAGGTTATGAGGCATGGGTGATAAGCAGTAACAAAGAAGTGCTGAAACTCATAGGTTTGAAACCATCTAAGAAGATAGAAGTATATAATGGCTCTTTGGATTGCCGTTTCGTGAAGTTCGATATTTTCGATGGAAAATATAAGGATATGAAGAAAATGAAATCCGAAGGCGAAGACGTTGAATAAACGTTTACGATATAAAGCACAAAACCTCAGAAATTTCTGAGGTTTTGTGCTTTATATACATCGCAGATTTCCTTGATGCTTTCTTCGATATGCGTGAATTTGAAGTCTAACTCACGGATTATCTTAGCTGAAGAATAGGAGTATTTTCTTGTTGCGGTACGAGCTGTCTCTTTTGTTATGAGCGGCTTCTTTCCTTGCAGTTTGCCGAGTATCCAGAAGATACGCCATGCTATCTCGCTGAGGCCTTTGCCGACTTTTATGTAAGGAGCCTTGACCTTGAAGTTCTGTGCCATCAAGTTAAATAGGTTTTGGTAAGAGATAAGAGCTCCGTTAAGACAGTAACGTTGTCCGAATTTGTTGTTTTCCATTAATGTTATCATTGCGCGTGCAACGTCTTTCACATCGACGAAACCGTTGATGCCTGTTGTATAGAATGGGAATCCTTTGGCGATGACGTTGAAGAGTTCGCAGCTGCTAGAATCCCAGCGGCCGGCGCCTAAGATAAGCGATGGGTTCACTATTGTCGCGTTGAGACCTTCTGCAATGCCGCGCCACACTTCCATCTCGGCCTCGTGTTTTGAGTTGGAGTAGACGCTGTTGTTTTTAGAGCGTGTCCAAGGTGACTCTTCATCGATGCTCTCGCCTTCGAGTGCACGTCCTAATGCAGCGATGGAACTGACATGGCAGAACTTCTTCACTCCGCAATGCAAGGCTGCGTTGACCATATTTCTGGTTCCTTCCACATTGACGCGCATCAGACTGCCTTTGTCGCTAGGGTCGAAAGAGACGACGGCGGCGCAGTGATAAACCTCGTCTGTATCTTGCATGGCGTCTTCGAGGATGTCGTAGTCCAAGACATCGCCGTAAACGAACTCTATATTGTTTGGCATTTCGTTGAATCCGTAACGTTTTAACACATCTTTCAATAACGATAAATCGCTATTCTTGCGACAGAGTAACTTGATTGAGGATAAAGTCTGTTGTCCGTTGTCCGTTGTCCGTTGTCTTTTAACAATCTCAGAGACTAAATGCGAGCCTACTAAACCAGTGCAGCCTGTGATGAAAATCATAATATTTTTTGCTATGGGTTATGAGCCTTGAGAAAAGTGCTCGTTGCTGATAAATTATTTGCGCAAATATAGTCAAATTAGAGTTTGAAATCATTGAAAAGTTTATGGTAAAAATGCTCACAGCTCATAGCAAAAAAAACTGTTGTCTGTTGTCTGTTGACTATTGACTTTTAATTATCTTTGCATCTTTAATCAAATTTTAAATTATGAAAAGATTTTTTTATTTTACAATGATTTTATTGTGTGCTGTTTTGGTTGGATGTAAACCAGATGCTGAAGCACCTACAGTTTTTACTCAAGAAGTGTCTGATGTTACAATCAATACTGCTAGTGTCGTTTATAATGTTGAGAGCGATGGTGGCGCAGAAGTTACATCTAGAGGCGTTTGCTGGGATACGATACAAAATCCTACGATAGATAATGACAAAACCAACGATGGAACAGGAATCGGAACATTCACTTCAGAGCTCAGCAACTTAGCATCTCAGAAAACTTATTATGTAAGAGCTTATGCTGTTAACAGTGTTGGTGTTTCATACGGAGAAGAAATGAGCTTCGAGACATTAGAAGAAGAGGAAGAAGAGTTGCCATCGGAAAACAAGACTATAACAGTAAACGGAGTTACATTCGATATGGTTTTTGTTGAAGGCGGCCTTTTCGCAATGGGAGCTCAAAAGGTTGATCCTAACGAACCTAACTACGACAGCGAAGCTTGGGACAGAGAAGCACCAGTACACTTGGTGACACTTTCTGATTATTATATCGGTGAGACAGAGGTGACACAAGAACTCTGGGAAGCTGTTATGGGTACACAGCCAAGTCACTTCATCGGCGACAAAAAACCTGTTGAACAAGTCACATGGTATAACTGCCAAAGCTTTGTGATGAAATTAAACCAATTGACAGGCATGAAGTTCAGATTCCCTACAGAAGCAGAATGGGAATTCGCAGCAAAAGGCGGCAATAAGTCAGAGGGATATTATTACAGCGGAAGCGATGACCTCTCAGAAGTCGCTTGGTATGCTGCTGAAGGTAAAAAGACTCGTGAAGTCAAGACAAAAAAACCTAATGAATTAGGAATCTACGATATGTGTGGCAATGTTATGGAATGGTGTTATGATTTGTTCGCCAACTATAGCGAAGATCATCAAATCAATCCAACAGGCCCTGCGAATGGTACCGACTGCATAATACGTGGCGGATGCTGCCTCAGCGACGCAACTTATTGCAGAACAACAGTTCGCAGTTGCTTGCTTCCTGGCGGACAAAGCTACGGCATCGGTTTCCGTTTAGCGCTTCAAGCAGAATAAAAGTCACTGAGACACCAAGTCACCGAGACACTGAGATGTTGAGGAATTAAGATAGAGACGTATCAATTACACCATAAAAATTAACAATATGTAATTGCTGCGTCTCATTAATTTATGGGTAGAGGATATCAAAAGTCTGTGTCAAAAGTCCGTGTCAGAGTTCAAAAAAAAACTTTAGTCTTTGGTCTTTAGTCTTTAGTCTTTTGCTATCTTTGCATCTTTAACAAGAATTAAAATTTTACATCGATGAATAAAAATTTCGTAGAAGAATTACGTTGGCGTGGTATGCTTCACAGCATGACTCCAGGTACTGAAGAGCAATTGAATAAGGAATTGACAACAGCATATCTCGGCATTGACCCAACAGCCGACTCTCTCCATATAGGACACCTTTGTGGTATCATGATGCTCCGTCATCTTCAACATGCAGGTCACAAACCTCTCGCTCTCCTCGGAGGCGCAACAGGTATGATCGGCGACCCTTCAGGCAAGTCAGCAGAACGTAACTTGCTCAATGATGAGACTCTTAACCACAACCAAGCTTGTATCAAGAAACAGCTTGCTAAGTTCTTAGACTTCGAAAGCGACGCTCCTAACAAGGCAGAGCTCGTCAACAACTATGAATGGATGAAAGAATATTCTTTCCTTCACTTCATCCGTGACATCGGCAAACATATCACAGTAAACTATATGATGGCTAAAGACAGCGTGAAGAAACGTTTCAACGGCGAAGGCGACGGAATGTCATTCACAGAGTTCAGCTATCAGCTCGTTCAAGGTTACGACTTCTTGTATTTATATCAAAATAAAAACTGTAAACTCCAACTCGGCGGTTCTGACCAATGGGGTAACATCACAACAGGTACAGAATTGATCCGTCGTAAACTTGGTTCAGAAGAGACAGCTTACGCACTCACATGTCCTCTTATCACCAAGGCTGACGGCGGCAAGTTCGGCAAGACAGAAAAAGGTAACATCTGGCTCGACCCAGCTAAGACATCACCTTACGCATTCTACCAATTCTGGATGAACTGCTCAGACGACGATGCGGCTAAATATATCAAGATCTTCACATTGTTAAGCAAAGAAGAAATCGACGCTCTCATCGAACGTCATGCGGCAGAACCACATCTCCGTGAATTACAACGTACACTCGCTCGCGAACTTACTATCATAGTTCACTCAAAAGAAGATTTGGAAATGGCAGAAGAAGCAACACAAATCCTCTTCGGAAAAGGTACTTCAGAAGCTCTCCATAAATTCGATGAAGCAACATTGTTAAGCATCTTCGAAGGCGTGCCACAAGCTAATGTAGCAAAAGCAGACATCGAAGCAGGAATGTCAATCATCGACTTCCTTACACAAACAGCAGTATTCCCTTCAAAAGGTGAAGCTCGTAAGATGTTACAAGGCAACGGCGTAGCTATCAATAAGGAAAAAGTCGCTGATACAAAAGTCATCGGTAAGGAAGACTTGCTCAACGATAAATATATCCTCGTTCAAAAAGGCAAGAAAAACTATTATCTCATCATAGCAGAATAAGACATGGGTACATTCTTTCTGATTTTGATTCCGGCATTCGTTATCATGGCAGTGGTCTTCGTTGCCATCGGAATAAAGATGTTTGTGAAAAAAGACGGACAGTTCGAACGCAAGTGCGCTCACTCCCTCGACCCAGACGCTAAATGCACATGCGGCGGCAAAGGCGACGGAAGCTGTAAGAAAAATAAAGACCACGGTAGAGACGTATCAAAACACAATGAAGAATAAAGATATGTTTTGATGCGTCTGGCTGATAGCATAAAAAGTGTTTCAGGATTTTTTCTTGAAACACTTTTTTGTTTGACTATTTAATTTTACCTTTGTGTTTTGTAAATGTTGATAAATAAAATGAAGAAAATAATCTATATCATCGTTTTATGCTGTCTGTTGACAAATTGTAATACCGTTGAAAAACAGCAGTTTTTTGGAATGACGCAAGGCTCTTATTATTCAATAACGTATTACGATGAACAGAATCGCGACTTCCATGCTGAGTTTGATTCCATATTTGAAGAAATAGAAAGCACGCTGTCGTTATGGGATGAGAACTCTGTCATAAGAAGAGTGAATCGTAACGACACATCTGTCGTCCTTAATAAAATCTTCATAGATAACTTCAACTATGCGATGAGAGCTGCTGAACTTTCTGACGGGCTCTTTGATCCTACAGTCGGACCTCTCGTCCAGGCTTGGGGATTCCATTTTAAAGAAGGAATGGAGATGACGCCGGAAATAGTAGATTCCTTGAAACAACTCGTCGACTATCGTAAGATTAAGATTGAAAACGGAAAAGTCGTGAAGGAAAATCCGAATATGACATTGGATTTCAACGCCGTGGCTCAAGGATATACTACTGATGTGATCGGTGATTTTCTTCTTTCCAAAAATGTCAATGATTTCTTGGTTGATGTGGGCGGCGAGATTTTGGCAAGAGGACGCAAACCTAATGGTCATCTTTGGAAAGTTGGAATAGAGAAACCGGCTGAGAATAAAGAGTCGGGCAGGATCGTGCAGGAGATAGTGGAGCTGTATAATCAAAGCATAGTGACATCGGGCAATTATAGAAAATATGTGGAGAGAAACGGGAAACGTTATTCTCATAGTCTGAATCCAAAGACAGGATATCCTTCAGAAAATTCATTGTTGAGCGCGACTGTAATATGCGACAACACAGCGTGGGCCGACTGCCTCGCCTCGATTTGTATGGTGGTTGGATTGGAAAAAGCGATAGAAATTATCGAGTCAAGCGATTATAGTGTCGATGCTTATTTTATTTATCTCGATGACAATGGGGAAGTGAAGGTTTCAGAACATGGAGTCTGGTGAGAGGAATTTCTAGATTTCTTGTTTTAAAAACAATTTGTATTATTTCTCGTTATAATTATGCATTATGAATTATGCATTAAGCATTATGAATTGAATTAATCTTATTTTTGAAAAATTAAAAACAACAACGATGAAGAATAAAGTCAACAGACAACAGACAACAGACAACAGACTTAGGACATTAGTCTTTAGCCTTTTGTCCTTAGTCTTGATAATTCCTGCTAACTCACAGCAGCTTCAATCTTTTACTGATACCAACTATAACGACAATACACAAACCGTTCTGCTTCACCCTGTCGGCGATTCGCTCGCAAAACCTGTCATACATCTCAACGATATGATGGGCAAACTGCATCTGCAGTTCGACGTCTTCGCCAACGACGCTCCTTACATGTATTACACCTTCATCCATTGCAACAACGACTGGACTCAGCAGTCGGACATACAGCAGATAGAATATCTTAGCGGATTCGAATCCGATGACATAGAAGATTACTCGTTTTCTTTAAACACTATGGTCGATTATGTTCATTACGACCTCGTCTTTCCAACTGAAGATATGACTCCGAAAATCTCGGGAAACTATCTGCTCATCGTCTTTGAAAACGAACTCACACCAGAGAATATTTACTTCACACGTCGTTTTATGATTGTAGACGACAAGGCTAATTTCAATGTCAATATTCCTCGTTATCCTTTTGATTTGAACCTTGGAACTAACAAACAGCAGATTGAGATGACGGTTTCTTATCCAAACATCTTCAACTCTTTGGCTGAGCAATATTCCAATGTCACCATTCAGCAGAACGGACGCTGGGATAATGCGGTGACAGGATTGAAACCGACTTACGTCTATCCGGATTATCTTTCTTATGAAAATAATGTAAAGACTGTTTTCAACTCTGGAAATCAATATAGAAGATTCAATACAAGTAACTTGAACAATCGTCCTGAACAGACAAAGACCGTAGAGATGGCGAAGGATTATTATGTCGTTACATTGTATAATGACCAGAAACGTAACCTTTATGCTTATGTCGATGACGAAGATTTATTTGGCGAAAAGGTAATCTATCTGGAACGCGATGACATGGCTGCCGCAACGGAAGCAGATTATGTCATGGTTGAATTCTTCCTCGACTGGTATCCAGTATTGGCAGGTCAGGATATGTATATCATGGGTGCTATAACTGACTGGAACTTTGATGAAAAGAACAAGATGACCTACGACTTTGACCGTAAGGGATATGCCATAAGTCTGTTGTTGAAACAAGGATATTATGACTATATCTATGCTGTCAAGGATAAAGGTCAGACAAAAGCAGATGTCACGCCTATTGCAGGCGATTTCTGGGAGACTAAAAACGAATATACAATATATCTATACCTCTTCGATCCGACACAGAACTATGATCAGCTGATAGGAGTGAAGACCGTTTTATCACATTAATATTTCACTATGTCGGAAGAGAGAATCACTTTGTTTGCAGAGATATTGCTGCCGTTGCCGATACCAGGCACTTATACCTATCGCGTTCCTTTTGAGTTGAATCAGAAGGCGATGGTAGGACAGCGTGCCGTGGTGCAATTCGGCGCTACTAAGATAATGTCGGGATTGATAGTGTCTCTCACTGAAGAAGTTCCCGACTGCAACAGCATAAAATATCTTCTCGACATACTCGATGACGACCCGGTGGTAAATGAGAATCAGCTGAAACTATGGCGTTGGATATCGTCATATTATCTCTGTTATCTTGGCGATGTTATGCAGGTGGCTCTTCCTTCGGCCTTGAAACTCTCCAGCGAGTCGAAGATCATGTTGTCTGACGACTTTGAACTCGACAGCATGACGTTGAGCGATAATGAATATCTTATAGTAGAAGCGCTTCAGGTGCAGCCACAGCTGACTATCACTGAGGTAAGTAAGATTATAGGTTATAAAAAGATAATGCCTCTTGTCAAGACGATGATAGAGAAAAAGATCATCGTGATGCAGGAAGAGCTTCAACAGAAATATAAGGCTAAGTACGAACGATATGTGCGGCTTTCAGATGCATATCGTGATGAAAACGCGATGCATGAGCTGATGGATAATCTCTCGAAGCGTGCATATAAACAGCTGGAACTGTTGATGGCGTTTTTTGTGCTTGGAGGTTCGGCAGATAACGACGTGTTAGTTTCTGAATTATTGAAGAAAGCCAACGTGACAACGTCTATACTATCAGCTTTGATAGATAAAGGCGTATTCGAAAGCTATCAGAAAAGAGTGAGCCGTTTGAAAGAATACGAGGCGCTGACAGATGTCTCGACTATCAATCTCACGGAGAAACAGCAAGAAGCATTTGATGATATACACAAAGGTTTTGAGGAAGAGAAACCGGTTTTATTGCACGGCGTCACTGCCAGTGGCAAGACTGAAATTTATATCAAACTGATACAAGAAGCTATCGATAAAGGCAAACAGGTGCTTTATCTTTTGCCGGAGATAGCGCTGACAGAGCAGATTATCAATAGACTGAAGAAATATTTCGGTGATAGAGTAGGAGTATATCATTCGCGTTATGACAACAACGAACGCGTTGAGATATGGCAGCAGGTTTTGAACTTTAGAAGTCAACAGACAACAGACAACGGACAACAGTTGAATCTTGGTGACTCGGCGACTCGGCGACTCGGTGACTCAAAATATCAAATCATCATCGGTTCGCGTTCGGCGGTGTTCTTGCCTTTCACCGACTTAGGCTTGATTATAGTCGATGAGGAACACGACAGTTCTTTCAAGCAGATAGATCCAGCACCGCGTTATTCGGCTCGCGACCTCGCCGCTCTTATGTCGAAGATGTTCCACGCTCGCCTTTTGCTGGGCTCGGCAACACCTTCTTTCGAATCGTATTATAACGCAAGGCAGGATAAATATCATCTCGTTACATTATCAGAACGTTATGGCGGTGTCGAGATGCCAGAAATCATCGTCGATGACCTCAGGGTGGAGACTCGTCGTAAGACCATGCAGGCTAACTTCGGCAGCACTCTCGTCGAGGCTATGAACAAGACTCTCGAAGAGAAAAACCAGGTCATCTTGTTCCAGAACCGACGTGGTTTCTCGTTAAGGATAGAATGCGACCATTGTAACTATATCCCTCAGTGTATCAACTGCGACGTCAGTCTGATATACCATAAGAATCAGAATATACTGAAGTGCCACTACTGTGGCTATACGACCAGCGTGCCTACGGAGTGTCCGTCATGCCGCAGCACGGATCTGAAGATGCACGGCTTCGGTACGGAACGCATCGAAGATGACCTTAAAGTGGTCTTCCCTGAGGCTAACAGCTCGCGCCTCGACCTCGACACCACGAGGACGAAAAACAGCTATCAGCACATATTAGAACAGTTTCAGAATAAAGAGACTAACATACTCGTCGGAACGCAGATGGTGACTAAAGGCCTCGACTTCGACTCGGTGAAAGTCGTGGGAATTCTCAATGCCGATAACATGCTGACATTCCCTGACTTCAGGGCGCACGAACGCAGCTTCCAGCTGATGGAACAGGTGAGCGGTCGTGCCGGAAGAAAAGGCGATAAAGGTAAGGTGATAATACAGACATATCAACCGCAACATCCAGTGATACTCAATGTGATGAGTCACGATTATGTGAGGTTTTATGAAGAACAGATGCCGATACGACGTCAGTTCAACTATCCGCCATACTCACGACTCGTTATGGTCAGACTTAAAGATGTTGATGAACAGAAACTTAACAAGGCGGCAGATGCACTCGCCAAGATTTTCCGTCAGGTGTTCAGAGAAAACCTCCTCGGACCGGAATATCCTGTGGTGTCAAGAGTGAAGAATCAGTATATCAAGCAGATGCTGATAAAAATACATAAAGACCTTAACTCGACAAAAGTCAAGGAGTTTATCAATAAGACCATAGAAGATTTTAAACATAATAACGATTTCAAATCGGTCAGAATTCAAATCGATGTAGACCCGAATTAAAGTTGAAAGTTGAAAATTGAAAATTGACAAAGTTCAGAGTTCAGAGTTCAAAGTTCAAAAAAATCCGTAGTCTGTTGTCTGTAGTCTGTTGACTTTTTACTATCTTTGCATATTTATTTTTATATATAAATATGAATGAATAACATAATGGTTTCCAATAACTTATTATGTTGTGACAATATACTCTATGGGACAAATATCTACAAGAAAACAGCTTGAAACGATTCTTTCAGAAAAGATAGTGGTTTTGGATGGTGCTTTCGGCACTGAAATACAGAGAATGGATAACACTTTGTTATCTCCTTACGAACCTTTAAATGCGACTAACAGCGAACTCGTCAAGAAG
This sequence comes from Bacteroidales bacterium, assembly GCA_017549605.1. Lineage (GTDB taxonomy): Bacteria > Bacteroidota > Bacteroidia > Bacteroidales > F082 > Limimorpha. Next base: position 15,527 of record JAFYUH010000038.1, on the reverse strand, counting down.
GTGCATCGCTCCTATGTGGCATCGGGCTCCGACATCATTTCCACTAACTCTTTCAACTGTTCTTATCTTGAACTTTTGAAGCATGGCTTCGGAAAAGAAGAAATCGACAATCTTAATGTCTTGGCTGCCAAGAATGCTAAAGAAGTAGCTGCTGAATTCAATCGCGACGTCTTTGTTGCTGGCTCAGTCGGACCTACATCACAGTCGTTGTCATTAAGAACCATAGAATTCGATGAGATGGCGGATTCTTACAAAGCGCAGATCTCATCACTCATAAAAGGCGGCGTCGATATCATTTTGGTCGAGACTTGCTTCGATGCCAAGAACATAAGAGCTGCCGTATATGCTTACCTCGCTTCACTATCGGATTTGAATCTCACTACCGACGACGTGCCTTTGATGGTGTCGGTGACATTGACAGAACAAGGCAATCTGTTATCAGGTCACACCGTAGACCTCGTATGGCAGATGATAAAACATGCCAAACCGCTTTCATTCGGATTGAACTGCGGATTCGGATTCGAGAGAGCTGCCGAGTTGGTGTTGAAACTTCAAGAAATCCCTACTCATATCTCCTTGTATCCTAATGCCGGTCTCCCTGACCTCGACGGAAAATACACCGAATCATGCATCGATTTCCATAAGAGAGCTAACATCCTCGCAAAAGAAGGTCGCATAAACCTCATCGGCGGTTGCTGCGGCACAACGCCAGAACATATACAAACGATAAAATTGGCTGTTAAGGATATCGCTCCAAGAGTCGTTCCTCAACAGGAAATACATAAGAAATTCAGCGTAATCGGTGAGAGATGTAACGTGGCAGGTTCTAAGAAATTCAGAGAGCTTGTTAACGAAAATCTTCAAGACGCTGTGTCAGTGGCTGTTTCACAAGTAGAGTCAAAGGCCGATGTCCTCGACGTATGCTTCGACCATCCAGATATCGACCCATCAATGATGAAAGACTTCATCGAGTTGTTGTCGGCATCATCAGTGGCATTCACTCCAACGATGATCGACTCATCAGACTTCGACACTTTGGTGTTGGGCGTGAAAAGCTCGATGGTGAAACCTATCGTAAACTCAATATCTTTGAAAGAAGGCGAGACGGAATTTCTCAGAAGAGCGACAGAATTCTTCAGACTCGGAACCAAGATCATCTTGATGCTTGCAGACGAACAAGGCCAGGCTGACACTTACGAAAGAAAGATAGAGATAGCTGATAGAATCGTTAAGCTGGCAAAATCTGTCGGTTTTGATACAGATGACATTCTCATCGACCCTAACGTCTTGACTATATGCACAGGCATTGAAGCTCACAGATATTATGGCAGAGATTATATCCTTGCCACACGTTGGATAAACCAGAATTTAGGCACACATGTCACAGGCGGCGTAAGTAACCTCTCATTTGCTTTCAGAGGCAATACCGCTGTGAGAAACCTCTTGAATTCAGTATTCGTACATCTCGCAAAACGTGAAGGTCTCGACTACGTAATCATAAATCCTAATGCGATAATTCCAGAAGAAAATATAGAACCAGAAGCATTTGCTGCAGCCAAAGCGGCTATCGAAGGCGAAAGCGACGGCTCTGACTTGATAAGATTCGTCTCTAAAGACGTTGAAGTCAAGAAAGAGAAGAAAGAACTTACTACAGAAGAGAAACTGTCTGATGCTGTAGCGAACGGCAACACTGCAAAAGCCGCTGAGCTTACAGCGCTCATCCTCTCTGAAGGCGGAACATTCCAAGGTGTCGTCAATGACATCTTGATGCCAGCGATGACATCATTGGGACAACGTTTCGAAGAAGGCAAGGTGTTCCTTCCATCATTGGTTAAGGCAGCCTCTGCTATGAACGCAGCGATGGATGTCTTGAATAAAACCGTCACATTTACAGACACATCAAAGAAAAAAGTCACGCTCGCTACAGTATATGGCGACGTTCACGATATAGGCAAAAATATTGTCGGCACAGTATTGAAGAGCTCCGGCTTTGAGGTTGAAGACCTCGGCATTCAGGTGCCGGCAGAAAAAATCGTCGAGTCGGCAAAGACATCGCAGGCGGTATGCTTGAGCGGTCTCATCACACCATCGCTCACTCAGATGATAAAAGTGTCGGAACAACTCAACGAAGCAGGATTGTCGATACCAGTCATCGTTGGTGGCGCTGCTACATCAAAGCTTCATACCGCCTTGAAGATGGCTCCTGTATATAACGGACCAGTGGCAAAGGCAACGACAGCGATAGACACCGTCAACCTTGTCAACAGACTCAGCGACCATCAGGCATGTCTGAGCTTGTATGAAGAACAAGAGGCGATACGCCGTCAGAAGACAGAGAACCTTTCTCTTGTAGATTATTCTTCTTTGGAAATCGACGTTCCATCACATGAGGCTTACCTGCCAAACAGAGAAGGCGTCTTCACTATTAAACCTGCGATAGAAGAAGTCTTGCCATTCATAGACTGGGCTTATTTCTTCTTCTCATTACAGTTCTACGGAAAATATCCAGACTTGTTAGAAACTAATGCTGAGGCACAGCAGGTGTTTGAACATGCACATGAAGTCTTGGCTAAGATAATAGCAGACAAGAGCCTTTCTATAGAAGCAAGATTAGGTGTTGTCAAGGCAAGCAATTTAGGCGATGATGTCATCAGAATATCAGACGGCACAAGAAGCGCTGAACTTCCAATGTTGAGACGTCAGACCAAGATGCAAGACAGCGTCTCTATAGCAGATACTGTTGGAAGCGAGGATTATCTTGGAGTATTCGCGTTGTCGGCAGGCATAGGATTGTCGAAACTTATGTCGGAGGCAGCGACTCCATACGACGCCTTGATTGTCAAACTCCTTGCTGACAGACTCACAGAAGCAGCAGGAGAATATATCCATTATATAACACGTTCAGAATATTGGGGATTCGACAAGTCGCCATTCTCATTCGATGAAAAACAATATCAAGGAAGAAGAATGTGCTTCGGCTATCCAGCATGTCCTGACCATTCATTGAAGAAACGCGTCTTTGAATTTTTGGAAGTTGAGCAGCATACAAATATGAGACTCACCGACAGTTACATGATAACCCCTGAAGAGTCGTTATGTGGATTGATCACTTCAAGAGGCGAATATTTCTCAGTAGGCCGCATCGATGAAGCACAGCTTGAGCATTATTCAAAATGCGTTGGATTGTCTGTGGAAAAATTAAAAGAGTTATTACCTAACAACATATAAGATGAAAGTCATTGATATTTATAATTCTTTGCAAACGACTGGAAAGAAAGGCTTTTCGATAGAGATATTGCCTCCTGTGAAAGGAACGAGTCTTGATGATATCGAGAAGTCGCTGCTTCCAATCATACCATTGAAACCGCAGTTTATAAACATCACCTTTCATGCTCCGGTGAGGAAGTTCGTCAACAATGATAACGTGACTACTTTGGTGGAGTCGCATCCGAGAACGGCGACAGCTGCTGTGGCAGGAGCGCTCAAGAGAAGAACAGGTATCGAAGTAGTGCCTCATCTCGCATCGGCTGCTTATACCAAACTGCAGCTTGAAGACTTCGTCATCGACTTCTCATACGAGGACCTTGACAATATCTTCGTGATACGTTCCGACAAAGATCCTCTCGACTCAAGATTCAGAGTGAATCCTTTCGGACATAGCAATGCGTCTGGTCTTGTTGAGCAGATTGCAAACCTCTCGAAAGGAATATATCACGACAAATTCGTCAAAGAACCTACACCATTGAATTTCTGCCTCGGCGTAGCTGCTTATCCTGAAAAACATCAGGAGGCCGACAGCTTGGATGAAGATGTTAAATATCTTAAACAGAAAGTCGATAAAGGCGCATCGTATATAGTGACACAGATGTTCTTCGACAACGACAAATTCTATTCTTTCATAGATAAGTGTGATAAAGCAGGTATCAACGTGCCTATCATCCCAGCGCTGAAACCATTGTCGTTGGCTTCACATCTCGAGACGCTTCCAAATACATTCAGCATCAGCATGCCAAAGGAATTGGAAGAGGCGATATTGAAAGTCGCTGATGACAAAGACGCCGTCAAGAAAGTAGGTATGGACTGGTGCTTGAGACAATCAGAAGACCTGTTGAGACAAGGATTCCCTCTCATTCATTATTTCACTATGGGAAGAATGCATGATTTGGCGGATAATTTGCCGAAGATATTTTAATTGCAATGGGCAATGAGCTATGAGCATTGTGCTATTTGAATCACTGCTCACAACTCATAGCTCACAACTCATAGCTCACAACTCATAGAATAAAACTTTAAACTAATTAGAATACAACATCAAATTTTTATGAAGAAAATAACATCATTATTTTTACTTCTTGCCTTATTAACATTATCATACAATATTTTCGCTACAGAAGTAGTATCTCATGCTGAACCTGAGATTAAAGGTAAAGTTATAGATGTAGAGACTGATGGACCGCTTGAATATGCGACTGTTAGTCTTTTTAATTCCCAAGATTCTACATTGGTAACAGGTGTTATCACTGATATGAAAGGAGAGTTCTCTCTTAAGACAAAACCTGGAAAATATTATGTGGTGATACAGTTCATGGGTTATGAGCCTAAGACCATAAATATAAACCTTAAAGAAAAGGTAAATCTCGGTAATATCGTAATGCGTCCAGACTCAGCATTGCTTGAAGAAGTTGAAGTCGTGGCTGAGAAAAGCACCATGACGATGACTCTCGACAAGCGTGTCTTCAACGTTGGTAAGGATGTGAGCAGCACTGCCGGCAATGCTATCGAAGTCCTCGACAATATCCCTTCAGTCAATGTCGACGTGGAAGGCAACGTCAGCCTCCGTGGTGACAGTGGCGTTCAAATCTTAGTCGATGGCAAGGTCTCTGGTCTCGCAGGCGTCAGCACACAAGACGCTCTCCGCAGCCTCCAGGCTGATATGATTGAGAAGATTGAAGTCGTGACAAACCCATCAGTACGTTATGATGCAGAAGGTACAGCAGGTATCATCAATATCGTTCTTAAAAAAGATAAACGTAAGGGCTTCAATGCTTCTGTCGACTTGCGCGGCGGTTTCCCAGTACAATGGGGCGAGAAGTTCATCAAAGAAGACTTCCCATTCCAGACAGGTGTCGGTACAAGCTTCAACTATAGATTCAAGAAATTCAACGTCTTCGCTAACTATAACTTCAACTATCGCGACGACATCAGCGACGGTTACACTATGACAGAGTATTTCGAAGACTGTATGTTTGACCCAACACTCAAGAATCATGATGACGCTACTCAGATAACAGAGCAGCTCGCATACCGTAACAGAAATAGAAAAGGTCATAACTTACGCGGCGGCTTCGACTATTATTTCACAGATGACGACATCCTTACATTCAGCACAATGTATCGTCAGTCAAAAGGCCACAACACTCCAAGCGTGACTTATATCGATAACTTCCCATATGCTGGATTGCAGAACTTCTCAAGACGTACTGAAAACTGGTTCAACGACAGACCGATGATGGAATACACTCTTTCTTACGATAAATATTTCGGAACGAAAGACAACTCACTCAAGGCTTCTGTTCGTTATTTCACAAACTCAGATACAGAATGGTCAGACATCGTAGACGCTGAGTTCTTGACACAGGAAGATATGGATCTTAACATCCCTTCATTCAGCATCAATCAGCATACACATGCACAAGAGAACCAACAGAACCTTCAGGCTACTGTCGACTTTGTTCATCATTATGGATTCTCAGTTGTTGAACTCGGCGGTAAATATACCAATCAGCTCATCAATAATAATCTGATGGTGACTGAAAACGATGCTGTCCTCACAGACTATACTCACGATTTCGACTATAACCAACAGGTTGCAGCTCTGTATGCAATCTACGGAAGAGAGTTCGGCCGTTTCTCAGGACAAGTCGGTCTTCGTTCAGAACTCACCATCATCGACACATATCTTAAAGATACAGAAGAAAGAAACGACCAGAAATATTTTGACTTCTTCCCAACAGGTCACTTGAACTATTCATTGACAGAGGTGGATCAGATCCAGGCAAGTTACGCACGTCGTATCCGTCGTCCTTGGTATCATCAGATGGCGCCTTTCCATTCTTTCAACGACGACCGTAACATCAGAATGGGTAACCCTGCTTTGAAACCTATTTATACAGACAGCTACGAGATGTCATATCTTCGTTTCTGGGATAAAGGTAATATCAACTTCACTGCATATTATCGTCACAGCACAGACGTCATCCGTCATTTCACTACTGTTGTAGGCGATGTCTCTTACAGCCGTCCAGAGAACTTTGGCATCAGCGATGACTACGGTCTCGAACTCGTCGGTTCATTGGATATCTTCAAATGGTGGAACCTCAACGGAAGCATCAACTTCTTCAAGTCTAACACTGTCGGCGACTGGAACGGCAGACATTATGTGACAGATTCTTATAACACATTCGCACGTCTTGTCGCTAAGTTCAGATTCAAGAAAGTATGCGACTTCCAGATTACAGGACGTTATATGGGACCACGTGAAGAGCCTCTCGGCTATCGCGATGCCAACTACTGGTGCGACTTCGCTGCATCACGCGATATATTAAACAGAAATGCTACCATTTCTCTCAACATCCGCGACGTCTTTGGAAGCAGACAACATGGCGGTGAGTCATGGGGCGACAACTTCTGGCAATACAGCGAAAGCTCATGGAGCACCACATCAGTGACACTCAACTTCAACTATCGCATCAACCAACAACAAAAGAGAAGAATGCCACAAGCACCATCATCAGGCGGCGGTGATAGCTACGAAGGTGGCGAAGGAATGGAGATGTATTAAGAACATTGAACTTTGAACTTTTTGCTATGAGTAGTGAGCAATGAGTTATGAGTAAAACTGCCCAAAGCTCATTGATTTATGAGCAGTTTTGCTCATTGCTCACGGCCCATTGCTCGTAGCCCGTTGCGTTAGGGATTGGAGCGGCATCCTTTGCGAAGCGATTTCGGACTTCAGACTTCGGACTATGGACTTCGGTTTTTTTTGAGCGAGGAGAAAACAGAAGCGAGCAAAGATAGAGCGGAAAGCCCGACGGCGATAGCCGGAACGCCCAAAAAGAAAAGACAACAGTCAACGGACTACGGACAACAGTCTTTTGGTGTTTATATAAACTTTGCGTTCCTTTGTGTCTTTGCGAGAAATAAAAAAGGGGACTTAATGTCCCCTAATTGTTAACTGTAAATTGTCAATTGTTAATTTTCTATCACGATTTCGTCACAGAAGATCCAGCCTGGTTCGCCAGCTCCGACGTGCCAGTCAGGACAAGCGTCGATTTTCTTAGCGACCATCTTGATATATCTTGCAGATAATTTCTTGTTGAGAGAGAACTCGTGAAGAACAGGCTCGTCTGTCTCTTGTGAGATGGTGTTGTTCATGACACCGACAGACTTGAAGTTCTTGCCGTCGTTAGATACGAAGAACTCGACTTGTTTTGGCATGAAGATCCATGACTTCTGGTCTTGCAAGAAACTACCAGCCAATCTGCTGATGTCTTGTACCTCGCTTAAGTCGACAGTAGCAACGAGGTCAACGCCATGATAGCCTTGCCATGTTCCGACGCGGAAGTTGTTGCTGCCTCTCTGATAGTCGATGAGTGCGATGTCGCCGCCGGCTTCATATTGTGAGTTGTATCTGTTTTCAATCTTGATAGTTCTTCCAGCAGCGATTTTCTTGAAGTTGCCTTCTACGATATTGCTCCTCTTGCCGTCTTTGACAGCGATAACCATTACGTCAGAGCTTTGGCCGATGACAAATGGTTCTGTGTATAATGTGCTGTTTTCATCAGGAGTGCTGCCGTCTGTTGTGTAATACATCTTGACGTCAGAGTCTAAGTGACTTAATTCGATGTTTAATGTCTCGAAGAATACGTCAGAAGCAACCTTAATGATAGGAGCTGTCACGATGATATGGCCTTCGATCTTTTGTGTAGGGCAGTTTTCAGTTTCTGTTGCCCATGTTGACTTGCGGCTGTTTGTCATTTCGAATTCTAACTTGCCGCCGTTATGAACCTCGTCGAAGTAGATGTAGCTGCGTTTTAAAGGTTTGCCGTTGAGCTTGACAGATTCGATATAGCAATTTTCTCTTGAGAGGTTGTTTGCAACGATGGTGAATGTCTTGCCGTTTTCGAGATTGACTACCATTTCTTCAAAGTGAGGCACGCCTATTACATAGTAGCCGCTTGCTGGTGTTACAGGGTAGAATCCCATTGCACTCATGACATACCATGCAGACATCTGACCGCAGTCTTCGTTGCCACATAAGCCGTCAGCTTGATCTGTATATAATTCGTACATGATCTTGTTGACGAATTTTTGTGTTTGTGAAGGCTTGCCTAAGTAGTTGTAGATGTATGCCATATGGTGGCTAGGTTCGTTGCCGTGAGCATATTGTCCGATGAGACCAGTGATGTCTGACTGAACGCGGCCTGACAACTCTGATGAAGAATTGAAGAGTTCGTTGAGTTTTCTTGTGTAGGCAATAGTTCCGCCCATCATTTCGATATGAGTGTTGAGATCTTGTGGCACGAAGAAGTTATATTGCCATGTGTTAGCTTCTGTGAGCATGAAGTTGACCTGTGTAGGGTCGAAAGGAGTTACGAAGCAGCCGTTTCTTTTGCCACGGAAGAACTTTGTTGAAGGATCGTATAAGTTCTTGTAATATTGAGCTCTTTGGTAGAATTCCTTTGCGATGTCATCTTTGCCGAGAGCCTCTGCGAGTCTAGCGATGCACCAGTCATCGTAAGCATATTCGAGAGTCTTTGAAACAGATTCGCCTTCGCAGTTAGAAGGGATGAAACCATATTCTTTGTAGCAGCTCAATCCGAACTGATCTTCGCGAGCGCTCTTGACCATAGCTTCCAAAGCCTTTTCATAGTCGATGCCTTCGAGACCGCAGAAGTAAGCGTCGGCGATGACAGGGATGGCATGGTAACCAATCATGCAGTTAGTCTCGTTAGCGGCGAGTTCCCATACAGGAAGAAGACCACCTGTCTCGTAGTTATTAATAAAGGTATTGATGATATCGATGCTGCGTTCTCTTTGGATGAGAGTGAGCAAAGGATGTTCTGTTCTGAAAGTATCCCATAAAGAGAAAATGGTGTAGCGAGGGCTGTCGCTTTGATAGACTTTCTTGTCGTGAGCGCGGTAGCGACCGTCGACGTCAGAGAAGAGGTTAGGCACTACGAAGCAGTGATATAATGAAGTGTAGAAAACATCTTTATCTTCAGCATTGACGACAGTATTGATATTGATACGGTTTAACTCATCGTTCCATTGTTGGTAAGTCTTTGCCGCCAAAGCGTCGAAGTCGAAATCTTGGATTTCAGCGGCGAGGTTTTTCTTTGCACCTTCAACGTCGACAGCAGAAGTAGCGACGCACATTACGATAGGATTGCCGTCTGTTGCGTCGAAGTCGAGCCAAGCTTGAAGATCTTTGCCTTCTGCATGTTTTAGGTTAGGATGCTCGATGTTGTCAGAGCAGATGCCAAAACCTACGAAAGGTTTTGAGAATTCAGCGTAGAAGTAGAGGTATTGGTTGTTTGCCCATTGGCCTGTACGACGGAAACCGCTGATGGCGTTGTCACTTTCTATTGTGATGAAAGATTCGTGAATAGTCTCAGCAGAAGTGTTTGACTCTTGAAGTTCAACGATGATATGAGCATCGTTTGTCTGTGGGAATGTGTAACGTTGCATAGCAGCGCGTTCTCCTGCAGTGAGTTCTACTTTTGTATTATATTTGTCGAGGACGACGGAATAATAACCGGCTTTTGCAGTTTCATTTTCGTGTTTGAAAGAAGAACTGTATTCTTTAGAGTTGCAAGAAGGTCTTCCTGTGACAGGAGCGAAGCGGAAATCGCCGTAATCGTTACAGCCCGTTCCGGTAAGGTGGGTGAGACTGAAACCTAATATGGTGCTGTCGGAGATGTGGTAGCCAGAGCAGCCGTCCCATGAATCCATACGAGTATCGGGACTGTTTTGTATCATTCCGAAAGGAGCGATGGCGCCAGGGTAGGTGTGACCATGACCTCCGGTTCCGATAAATGGATCGACATACTGAGCTAGATCTTGTTTCTCGTTTTTATGTGTTGAACATGAGAAAAGAAAGAAACTAATCGCAATAATTAATAAGGTGATTTTTTTCATTTTAAGATAGATTATGATATAAAAGGTTTTCAATAATTATTCGGTAAAAATACTTATTTATTCTTTACCCTGCAAGATTTACTTTTGCTGAAAATTAATTTTAAAAAAAATGGTTTTTTTACCTTATGACTTGTATTTTTATTATATTTGCAGTCTGAAAAGTAGAATCAATTAATTTAATCACTTAACTAATAATTATTAAAATGAAAAAAGTTCTTTTACTTTCTTTAGGTCTCGTTATGGGACTTGGTGCATTTGCACAACAAGCTGCAGTTAAGTCATTACCTACTCCTATTACAGTAAAATACGAGAAAAAAGCTCTCGGAACAGACGTAGTAGCAGGTAAGGCTAACTTCGAAGCTAGAGGTACACAAAGCGTTGTAGTTAATGAAGGCGTTGATTACATGGAATCTGAATCAATGTACACAACTTATGACTTACAATCAAATAGTTTCGTAGCAAACCGTATGTACCAAGCTAAAGACGGTTCTGTAGCTGTTACAACAACATGGTCAGCTAGCGAATACGACGCAAGTTTCTTAGATCGCGGTACAGGTTACAACTACGCAAAAAGCGGTAAAGTTGGTAAATGGGGTGGTGTTCCATCAGCACGTATTGAAGCTAATGCTACAGGTGCAGACATTAGAACAGGTTGGCCTACAATCGCTCCTTACGGTGCAGAAGGCGAAATCCTTGTTAACCACGGACACAAAAACGGTCTCAGCTACTACGTAAGAGAAAAAGCTGGTTTCGGTGAATGGGACGGTCCTCACGCTATTCCAAATCCAGAAGGCGTTGACGAAGTAGTTGGCGGTACAGGCAACACTTTATCATGGGCAAGAATCGTTACAACAGGTGAAAACAATGAAGTTCTCCACGTTTTCGCAGCAGCTTCAGGTGAAGAACACGTAGCTCAATACTACCTCCGTACATCTGACCTCGAAAATTGGACAATCCAATTCTCACCACTTGAAATGGATGAATTAAACATCGACATTTATGCAGCTGACGACTACGCTGTATCAGCAAATGGTGAAAACATCGCTGTTGTTTACTGCGCTGGTTTCGCTTCACACGTTATGGTTTATGAATCAAACGACGGTGGTTTGAACTGGGAAAGCAGAATGGTATGGGAAAGCCCACTCCACGGTTTAGACTGGGAAACAGACGAAAACTCATTAATTACAGGTCTCTATGGTGCAACACAAGCTTCTGTAGCTATCGGTGCTGACGGCGTTACACACGTTGCTCTCGGTGTTGGTCTCTACGATCACAAATCATTAGGCTTGTCATACAGCTTATATCCAGGTATCTGGACAGACGGTGTTGCTTACTGGAATGACACAACAGCTTGGGAAGTTGATGAAGAAGGTGTTCCTCAATTAAGCCCAATCCGTTCACCACAAGACGACAGCCTCAAACACGCTTTGAGATTATGGTGGCCAAGCCCAACAGATCCTGAAAACTCAATTTCAATGGACGTTACAAACTTCTGCGCATGGATGCCTCCTCACGCAACAAATGGTTACAATGAATTCGACCTTGCAAACCAATATACAGGTAGTGTAGAACAAGGCGTTGCTGGTGACTATATGGTATTATTCGGTCTTACAGCTTATCCTTCAATCGCAGTTGACCCAGCAGGTAACTTAGCAATTGCTTACTCTTCACCAGATATGAACCGTGAAAAATATCTCGGTCAATACTACATGAGATCAATCTTTGTTAACTACAAACCAGCTGACTCAGCTTACTGGTGGCAAATGCCAGTTATCTACAAGAGCTTATATGCTGACTTCGTACACATGGTTGACGAAGCTACATTTATCTCAGCTGTAAGTACTCCTGTAAAAGAAAACGAATTCTGGTTCTCATGCTTATCAGACGAAATCCCAGGCTTCCACACAGGTACATACACATCACAAAGCCAAATCACAACAAGTAAAGTTGACGTTTTCAAATTCAACCCAACAAGTGAATTAACAGACGAAGGAGAAGCTATCGGTTTGAACGAAACTATCAACCCAGTTTATAACATCTTCCCTAACCCAGCTTCAGAATATGTATGCATCAGCTCTTCAATGGACGCTAACGCTACAGTTACATTCTCAAATATCGCTGGTCAAACTGTTAAAGTTGTTAACGCAAACTTGACAACAGGTGATAACACAATCTTAGTTAACGACCTTACAAGCGGTGTTTACTTCTGCACAGTAAAAGCTAACGGCTTCAGCCACACAACAAAAGTTGTTGTTAAATAAGAAGTAATACTTGAAAAATAATTTTAAAAGAGCGGTTTAACGACCGCTCTTTTTTTTATATTTGTGTCGACCTTTGGTTCTATGAGATTAATAGGGAATCCTGTGAAAATCAGGAGCTGTTCCCGTAGCTGTAAACTCCATTATTATGTCTGAGCATCAGACACTGACATTAGTTGGGAAGTCGCTCGAGACGGAGAAGCCAGAAGACCTGCCAGAGATCAGTTCGTAACTTTCGGGAAAGAGCGAAGACATCTATCATCTGCTTTCTATCTTGCCTTAAAGTTGCATTGTATTAATTTATAATAAGCAACTATTATGATCGAAGAAACTTTTATCATCAAGAGAAATGGTCAGAGAGTACCATTTTCTATCGAAAAGATTAAAAACGCAGTATCTAAAGCATTCCTTTCTGTAGGAGCTTTCGCCACACAAGACGTCCTTACCAATATAATGTGCCGCCTTAATATTTATGACGGAATCGCAGTGGAGGAAATCCAAAACCAGGTGGAACATTCTCTTATGGCTGAACGCTACTATGAAGTGGCCAAGGCATATATACTCTATCGTCAACGTCAATATGAAGACCGAGAGATATCTGATAAGATGCGTTTCCTGGTCAATTACTGCAACGCTAAAAACGCTGCTACAGGAAGTAAATTCGATTCTAATGCCAATGTCGAGAAGAAAAACATCGCAACTCTCATAGGCGAGCTCCCAAAATCTAACTTCATCCGTCTTAACCGTCGTATGCTTTGTGATAGGATCAAAGAGATGTACGGAAAAGAATTGTCAGATAAATATCTTTACCTCCTGAATAATCACTTCATCTATAAGAACGATGAGACAAGCATGGCTAACTATTGCGCTAGTATCACAATGTATCCTTGGCTTCTTAACGGAACCTTGAACATTGGCGGCAACGCATCTCGTCCAACTAATCTTAAATCGTTCTGCGGTGGTTTCATCAATATGGTTTTCATGGTCTCTAGCATGCTTAGCGGCGCCTGTGCTACACCTGAATTCCTTATGTATATGAACTATTTCATCGGTATTGAATACGGTAATGATTATTATAAACGCGCTGATCAAGTCGTTGACCTTTCTCTTAAACAACGTACTTTGGATAAGGTTATCACAGACTGCTTCCAACAAGTCGTTTATTCTATCAACCAGCCAACAGGAGCTCGTAACTTCCAATCTGTATTCTGGAATATCTCATATTACGATAAGTATTATTTCCAAAGTCTCTTCGGAGAGTTCTGCTTTCCTGATGGTTCACGCCCGGACTGGGAGTCTTTAGACTGGTTACAAAGACGTTTCATGCGCTGGTTTAATGAAGAGAGAACAAAGACTGTTCTTACTTTCCCTGTTGAGACTATGGCGCTTCTTTCAAAAGATGGTGATATCTTGGATGAAGAATATGGCGATCTCACAGCAGAAATGTATGCTGCAGGCCATTCATTCTTTACATACGTAAGCGACAATGCTGATTCATTGAGCAGTTGTTGCCGTTTAAGAAACGAAATCCAAGACAATGGATTCAGTTATACTCTCGGTGCTGGAGGCGTCTCTACTGGCTCAAAAAGCGTTCTTACATTAAATCTTAACCGTTGTATCCAATATGAAAAGAGAAATAACATACCTCATCTAAAATTTGTTGAGGAAGTGATAGACTTGATGCATAAGGTTCAGATTGCATATAATGAGAACTTGAAATATTTGCATGAAAAAGGAATGTTGCCATTATTCGATTCAGGATACATTGCTTTGTCACGCCAATATCTCACAATAGGCATCAATGGTATTGTTGAGGCTGCAGAGTTCATGGGCATAAAGATTAATGACAATGATGACTATAGAAACTTTGTACAAGGTGTTTTAGGATTGATAGAAAGATATAACAAACAATATCGCAGAAAAGATCTTCTTTTCAATTGTGAAATGATTCCTGCAGAGAATGTCGGCGTCAAACATGCGAAATGGGATAAGGAAGACGGATATGCTGTTCCTCGCGATTGTTACAACAGTTACTTCTTCATTGTTGAAGATGAGTCGTTGAATATCTTGGATAAGTTTAAACTTCACGGAAAACATTATATTGAACATCTTACTGGTGGTTCAGCTTTGCATCTTAATTTGGAAGAACATCTCACAAAAGCACAATATCGTCAGTTGTTGAGAGTTGCTTCTATAGAAGGCTGTAACTATTTTACCTTCAACATTCCTAATACAGTGTGCAACGATTGCGGTAAGATAGACAAACGTTATCTGAAGAAGTGTCCTCATTGTGGAAGCGAGAACTTGGATTATCTGACACGTGTTATCGGCTATATGAAGAGAATAAGCAACTTCTCAGAGGCTAGACAGAAAGAAGCAGCACAAAGATATTACATTCGTCACGATGCTTAAATATTACAACTACGACATCGTATTTCAAGAGATTCCCGATGAGGTTACTCTTGCGATTAATCTAACATGTTGCCCTAACAGATGCGATGGCTGTCATAGTCCGCATCTGTGGGAAGACATAGGCGCAGAACTGACTTCAGATGAGATTGACGCTATTTTAAGGTCTTATCTTGGAAGAATTACCTGTGTGTGCCTTATGGGCGGCGATAATGATAAAAACGCCGTGGAAGCCATGGCAGCATATATTAAGAGAAAATACGAGTTAAGATTTGCTTGGTATTCCGGCAGAGAAGAATTTCCATCTAATATTGAAGATTTCGATTACGTCAAGTTAGGACGTTATGATAAGGAAAAAGGCGGACTGAAGAGTGCTGATACTAATCAGAGGATTTATAAAGTCAATGATGATTTTAGTTTAAATGTTGTAGAAATGCGAAGTCCCAAGTTCAAAGTTTAGAGTTCAGAGTTAAAAAAAAGACAGCGTGTAAACGCTGTCTTTTTTTTACATCAAGAACTTTGATTATTTTTCACCTTTACGTGTTGAATAGTTGATACGGAAGGCGCCGCATTTACGGAGTTCTTGTTTAACATCGGTGACGAGACCCATTCTTACTTCTTCATGAACTTTCAATGAAGTAGTGAGGAGAGGGCGGTCAG
>JAFYUH010000037.1 GCA_017549605.1 Bacteroidales bacterium | reverse complement strand
GTCTTCATCTCCAAGAGCGAAAAAGGCAGGAGAATCCAGTTTCAAGTCAACACCGACATTAAAGTTCCCATCGAAAGATGGGATGACATCACAGGCCGTGTCAGAGTTGGAGGCTACACCAAAGAAGAGAATGACAGAGGCAAAAAGATCAATGCTCGTCTCGACAGCATCGTCGAGCTTCTCAAAGACGGCATCACTGAGCATGACACATTTTCAGCCGACGATGCCCGTAGCATCATCCGCAGCTACATCGAAAACATGGAAACTGAAGCTTCAGAAGTCCCGGCAGACATTCAACAGTACATCAAATGGCTGATAGAAGAGATGAGGCTCGGCAGGAGGCTCTACAAGGGCAATCGTTATTCTCAAGGAACCATCAAACAATATGGCAATCTTTTAAATGTAATGAGGGATTTCTCTGCTTATTACAAGGAAACGATGAATATGCCGCTGATTTGGGAGTGTTTCAGAAAACAAGCCACTTGCGACCTTTACATGACATTCCTAAGTAAAGGATATAATGTCAGCAGCAGAAACAAATATGTATCTGCTACACAGACATTGATTCGCTACGCAAAGAAAGACGGCCTGCATTCGCACGACGGCCATACATTTCTCTATCAGGTAGAGGAGAACTCCGACAACATGAAGAAGAAAATCTATCTGACAGACGAAGAAATACAGGCCTTGTACGAGATGAAATTGCCGGAAGGAAGCAAATATGAAGAAGCAAGGGATGTATTCCTTGCCGGATGCTATACTGCACAGCGAATCAGCGACTACAACAACCTAAGCACACGCAACTTCACCACCACAGAGAACGGCATCAAGATCGTCAAGCTCGTTCAGAAGAAGACTGGTGCCAGAGTAGTCATCCCTATCCTAAATGAGAATCTGTTGCATCTGGCAAACAAGTATTCAAAAGGATTCCCAGAGATTGCAGACCAGACTGTAAACAAATACATAAAGAGGATACTCGAGCGTTTATCCGACACACTCCCCTCACTCAAGAAATATGAAAAGACTATTCTGGATATGAGGGAACAATAACTCGAAGATAAAGGAAAGACCGTATTTGAACGAGACGAAGATGGAGATGTAATCAAACCACGTTACCAGCTTGCAGTCACACACACAGCAAGACGCAGCTGCTTGACCAACCTATATAAACTGCACATCTTTTCTGACGAGCAAATAATGAGCATCTCAGGTCATAAAGACAAAAGGACCTTCTACTCATATATCCTCCTCAGCGGAGAAGAAGTCGCAGAAGAGATAACTGCAAAACTGAAGGAACTCGAAAAACAAAAGAAAGAAGAAAAGAAGGTATCATCAAATGAAAACCTTTTCTAACCTCTAAGCCACCGCTAACTGGTGGCTGATTTTCAATTATTCAGCACATATAGCATACTTAACAACGGCAAATAAAGCGACATATAAAGACAAATTGGTCGTTTATCATAAATTGGTTATTTTTGTTTTAACATATTACACATAATCATATGAACACTCAACTAATCTCATATCTAGACGAATATTTACAAATGCAAACGCCACAATTTGCTGTAATGATAACCGGTAAGTGGGGTTGCGGTAAAACTTATTTTATAAAGAATATCAAAGATCAATGGTGCAGTTCAAATAAAAGTGTCAGCGAGAATTCTATTGACCTGAAACCAATCTATGTAAGTCTTAACGGATTAAGTTCCATTAATTCTGTCATACGCAAAGTCAAGACTGTTCTTTATCCAATCTTATATTCAAAAGGAGCAACAGTTGCTAAAACTGTAATACTTTCAGCTTTAAGGATTGCATCCAAATCATTCCTTGATCTAGACAAGGATGGTGCAGGGGAAGATATGAACAATCTATTAGATGCGGAAGGAATTATTGAAGTATTCAAAAGCGACTCTGACACATTGGAAGGCAATAGAGTCATGATATTGGATGACGTCGAAAGGTGCAAGATACCACTTGACGAGTTATTCGGATTCATCAATAGCATAGTCGAACACTCAAATTCTAAGGTTATACTTATATGTGATGAGGAGAAATTGGATCAAGTCGCTAACAAAGAAGGTTTAGCAACAGAATATAAGAATTTCAAGGAGAAACTGGTTGGACAGACTTTTGCCTTAAAGGTTAATTATGCGGATATCGCAGGGCAATTTATTGATAAACTGTCCAATTCAATCATAAATAACAACCGCGATCTTATAATCGACTTGTTTATTGCGTCGAAAAGAGAGAATTTAAGATTAATCCGTCATTGCTTGATAGACATAAAGCGTTTTTTCGAACAACTACCTGAAAACATTAAGGAAAACCCCAACTATGACCAATTCGTAAAAAATATCGTTGCATACGTTGTAATAGCATCCATAGAAACAAGATTTGGCAACAATGGTATAGATTATTATCAGTCATATACCATTAGTGATGAAGCAAAGAAAGTATCATTGGAATTAGAACAGAGATACAATCCCATACTAGAACGGTATCATATATATGGCTCATCATATACGATACCATTTAAATTCTTGATAGAATATATCCGAAACGGATTCCTGACATCACCAGAATATCTTATTTCGGAATGCAGAATGCTTAAGTCCAGAAATCTCACCAATTGGGAAAAGCTTTGGAACTCTTATCATCTGTCAAACGCAGAGTTTTCTGAACTTCTATCAAAAGAGAAAAAACGTTTCTACAACAAGGAACTTCAGTATGTGTTTGAGGTTGTTCATTTATCAGGTATTCTTTTGTCTCTTGAAAAGAGACAGCTTGCAAAGTTGGATAGGAAGCACATTGTGAAAGTCGCAAAGAAAACCATCGAACATATCAATAATACATTTAACAATGATTTCTCACAGATATATCTTGATTCAAAAGGATATGAGTTTCAAGAAATAAATTCAACTGAAATGCTAGAAATTATTGAATATGCACGCGAAAAGTATCTTGCCAAGATAAAAGTTGCGGAAAGAGACTATGTAGCAAATGTCTGGTATGGCCTTAATAATGAGATTACACAGAAACAGATTGTTGAGAAGTTTGAGGCTGTTACTCCTACACGTCGGTGCTCTTATAATATGGAGGGTATATTTCATCAAGTCAAGCCAGAAGTAATTGTGGACAAGATTCTGTCTTTCTCTAATGAATCCAGGCTTGAATTTATGTGGTTCCTGATTGGGAGATATTATCTTGACGGTTGTCGAATTCGAGGAGATATCAGAAGCGAAATGAAAGAAGACAAGAGTTCGCTTATAAATATATCTGCTATGCTGAAGTCTCGAGCAAAGAGAAAACGTCTAATCGAAAAGAAAACGATAATGATGATATCAGCCAAAATAGATGAAGCTATCAACAAGATGTAACCCATCATATTTGACAGTATAGTTGAAGCTGCTGAAATAAGGGAGACAAAACAAAAGACGTTATTGCGAGAGTATTCTGACTATTGCATTTCTACCCCATCTTCTAATCTATAGGGGATGGGGTATATATTGCCAATATTTGAGATGAGATATATCTGAGTGCTATGAAGTTAGGATAATTCCTTCCTTCTTCGCTTTCATCAATTATTTCTTTTGCAGATTTCTTGTTCGACAACCCTTTTCTGCAATTCAGCAACCTTACAAAAATATGGACTTACTTTATGAAAGTCACCCGAATTCTCATTTGCATTTCTATAAAGGCAAGGTGAACAATAACGTATGTAATCGCAACTCACGCACTGTGGGAAATCTCCAAGTTTGAGTTTTCTTAACATCAGGACCCTTTCGGAAGATCTCCAAATATCCAAAAGAGAAGATTCCAAAATACTTCCCACACTATAGCCTTGCCATCCTTCACAAGGATATACATTACCTTGATTAGAGATACATATTGATGCCGAACACACCGAACATATTGGTTGGTTTTCGTCTAACTGCTTGTTCGATGCTTCAGCAAATAATTTGTTCACGTAAGCACCCGACTCACATTGGCTCGTAACAACAGCTTCAACTTCCGATAAAGAAAGCCTACACTTCAGATTCTTCTTAGAGCAATCATAACATCCAAACAACATATAATCACTGTCTGCTTCTATATTCATAGATTGAGCCCAAGTCATGACATCAGAATAATCATCCTTATTCTGCTTCATAATAGGACAATTGATTTGAATTGGAATATTATGCTGATGCAGTAACCGAATAGCTTGAATCGTTTTCCTGAAACTACCTGACAATCGTGTTATGGAATCATGAATATCCTCATTCATTGAATACAAGGATGTCTGAACACTGATTAAGGGATTTGCAACCAACACATGCAAGATCTCATCTGACAACAGCGTCAAATTGGTTAGCAAATTGACGGAAAAATTATTCTGTCCACAAAGTTTCAAAAAATCAATCAAATTCGGATTAATCATTGGCTCACCACCACTGATAGTGATATTCAGCACATTATTGTCACGACATTGTTCTACAATTCGAGCAAATAAGTCTAATGACATTAGTCCACGCTTACATGACTCAGGAATATAACAATGCACACATTTCTCATTACAGAATCCTGAGACATCAACTTGCACACGAGTTAGTTGTTGAGTTTCGCCAAACACATCCTCATAAGCAAAATCATCACTCACCACTTGAGACAATTCTACAGGCTCAGCATTAGCATATGAAAAATAAGAATCACGACTCCATTCAGTGTATTCATTGTTACAAAATACAAATCCACCTTGAGCCAACTCTGCATAGAACTCACATGCATCATTATATATGATATCATATGGGGCATTTATAAAAATCGGCATTAGGCGTGACACAATCACTGATACATCTTCCGGGACCTCTGATAATACAGAATAAAAGACACAACCCGACTTAGAAATAACACGATCACCCACTTTAATCATACTCTTAGACTGAGTATCATATCCAAAATTCCGATTATCTGTTAAATATCCGTAATCAGGATATTCCCTAAAGATAATATAAGGGTATTTACTTACGTACATAATGATAATAAAAGTAAAGCGGTAGCAATTAACTACCGCATTTCTTAAGATTAATGTGTTCCAGATGGCTTTTTTGAGCAAGATGGTCTTCCACAAGGCCCTTTCTTACAATCCGCCATCTGAGCATTACTCTTTGCTACAACTTCAGGCTTCTTATACTCCATGATAGTAACAAATTTAAATTAATAACTGACTCAAGGTTGAGCCATCTTAATACCTTTAAGATATAGCAAATTTAGCAATTTTATTAATTGACTCAAACATCTTGAACAAATTCTTTTACACATAGATTCCACGCTTTATCAGACGAACAGATTATGAGCATATCTGGTCATAAAGACAAGAGGACCTTCTACTCCTATATCCTTCTAAGTGGAGAAGAAGTCGCAGAAGAGATAACTGCAAAACTGAAGGAACTCGAAAAGCAAAAGAAAGAAGATAAGAAGGTATCATCAAACGAAAACCTCTTCTAACCCCTCAGCCACCGACAAACCGGTGGCTGATTTTCATTAAAATAAATTTTAACCTCCCCTCAAAAGAATAAGAAAAGTGCAATGATTATAAAAAAGAGAAAAAGTTTCCAGCATTTCACCACATAAATTTGCCGGTTCCCTCGACTCTCCCATAACTTCATACGAAAAAAGATATGGAAGAAGCAATCGCAATCATCATTGCCATCATTGTCATACTCATCTCCAACTGGCGAATCAGTAAGTGGAGGAAAGAAGCAGCCACAGCACACTTCATCATCGGTCAGAAAGCCGCCACTTCCGAAGAACGCGAATGGGCTTACCGCAAAGCCTTCAAATACGGCCACACTAAAGCAAAACTATTCTACATCTATGCAGCTGCCAACACATTCAGCGGGCGCAAGCCCTTAACACCATTCACAATTACCTCGGACAAAGGCGAAAGCCCCATAGTCGCCATATTCTACGACTATTATATCCGCACCAAGCATTTACCTTACGCC
>JAFYUH010000036.1 GCA_017549605.1 Bacteroidales bacterium | reverse complement strand
GTCGCGATATGAACATCATCAATCAAGTTACAGCTGAGATTGAGAAGGTTGAGGGCGTCAAGTTATTAGACGTCGATCCAGGAGCAACGACAAACAGAACTGTTATCACTTTCGTAGGCGAGCCTAAGAACGTTTGTGAAGCAGCATTCCGCGTTGTGAAAAAGGCAGCCGAACTCATTGATATGCGTAACCACCATGGTGATCACCCACGTTTCGGTGCTACAGACGTTTGTCCTTTAGTTCCAGTCGCAGGTATCACAATGGAAGAAGTAGTTGAGTATGCACGTCAACTTGGTGAAAGAATCGGTAACGAGTTAGAGATCCCTGTATTCTGCTATGAAAATGCAGCTTTCTCACCAGAAAGACGCAACCTCGCAGTTTGCCGCGCAGGCGAATACGAAGCATTGTCAGAAAGATTCTCTTCAGGTTGCAAACCTGACTTCGGTCCAACAGTTTTCAACGAAAGAGTTGCTACAACAGGTGCAACAGCAGTTGGTGCTCGTGATTTCTTAATCGCTATCAACTACAACTTAAACACAACATCTACACGTCGCGCTAATGCTATCGCTTTCGACGTTAGAGAAAAAGGCCGTCCAATGAGATCAGGTCCTAAAGTAACTGACAAACCAGTTAAGGACGAAAACGGCAACCCAGTCATGATTCCAGGTTCATTGCCAGGAACAAAAGCTATCGGCTGGTTCATCGAAGAATATGGTATTGCTCAGGTATCAATGAACATCACCAACATCGCTAAGACTCCAGTTCACGTTTGCTTTGAAGAAGTATGCGCTAAGGCAGCGGCTCGCGGCGTTCGCGTAACAGGTTGCGAAATCGTTGGTCTCGTTCCTAAGAGCGTTCTCCTCGACGCAGGTCGTTTCTATCTCGCTAAACAAGAACGTTCATTAGGCGTTAGCGAAGATGAAATCATGAAGATCGCTATCAAATCAATGGGCCTCGACGATTTGAAACCTTTCAATCCTAAGGAAAAAGTTATCGAGTTCTTGATTGAAGACAACTCACAAAAGAAATTGGTTGACATGACATGTGCTGCTTTCGCTGACGAAACAGCAAGTGAAAGTCCAGCTCCAGGCGGCGGTTCTATCTCAGCTTACATGGGTGCATTGGGCGCATCATTGGCAACAATGGTGGCTAACTTGTCATCACACAAACCAGGTTGGGACGACAGATGGGAATTCTTCTCACAATGGGCAGAAAAAGGCCAGGCTGTCAAGAATCAACTCATCGCTTTAGTTGACGAAGATACAAACGCATTCAACAAGATTATGGATGCTTTCGGTTTGCCTAAGAAGACTGAAGAAGAAAAAGAAGCACGTAAACAAGCTATCGAAGACGCTTCAAAATACGCTATCGAAGTTCCATTCAAGACAATGCAAGTCGCATTCTCTGCATTTGAAGTGGTTGAAGCTATGGTTAACGACGGTAATCCTGCATCAGTATCAGACGCTGGTGTCGGTGCAATGTGCTGCAGAAGCGCTGTTATGGGTGCTTTCTTGAACGTGAAAATCAATGCTGCAGGCATTAAAGATAGAGCGTTTGCAGAAAAAATGGTACAAGCTGGTGCTGAAATTGAAGCAAAAGCTATCCAAAAAGAAGCAGAACTTTTGGTTAAAGTTAACGAAATTATCAACAAATAATTAGTAAATAATTGAAAATCAGCCGTGATGGCTGTTGAATAATAAAAATAAAAATTTGGATAAAAAGTATTGGCATTTATCAAATAAATGTGTATTTTTGCAATCCAAATTCTGAAAGGAGATAAAAATGGCAAAGAAGACTAAAGACGCACGCGTACAAGTAATTTTGGAATGTACAGAGCACAAAGCAAGTGGCATGCCTGGTACATCACGTTACGTTACAACAAAGAATAAGAAGAATACACCAGAAAGATTGGAACTTAAGAAATACAACCCAATCTTGAAGAAAATGACAGTTCATAAAGAAATTAAATAAGAGTTAAGCCATGGCAAAGAAAGTTGTTGCTACCTTACGTACTTTAGGTAAAGAGTATGCAAAGGTTGTTAGAATGAAAAAATCAGAAAAAACAGGTGCTTATTATTTCGAAGAAACAATGGTTCCTAACGATCAAGTTCAAGAATTCATAACAAAGAAATAATAAAGTTTTTCTACCACAATACAATAGCTTCTTCGAGAAATCGAAGGAGCTTTTTGTATTTTGAGTTGAAGTCACCAAGACGCCGAGACATCGAGACTCCAAGAAATTTAAAATGATTCTTGGCGATTTGGTGACTCGGTGTCTTGGTGACTTTTAAAAAAATCTTTAGTCATTAGTCATTAGTCTTTAGACTTTTTATTATTTTTGCAAAAAAGCGTAAGATTATGGGTTTATTTTCATTTTTTAAGAGAAACAAGGAAGTCGAGCAAGAACAGAAACAGGAACTCGACAAAGGTTTAGAAAAGACACGTACCAGTGTGTTCGACAGAATTTCAAAGGCTATCATCGGAAAGTCAAAGGTTGATGATGAGGTACTTGATAACCTTGAAGAGATTTTAGTCACTTCAGATGTCGGCGTCGACACAACTTTGAAAATCATCGGACGTATCCAGGAACGTGTTGCGAAAGATAAGTATCTTGGAACAAGTGAATTAAACCGAATCCTCAAAGAAGAAATCGCTGCTTTATTGCAAGAAAACAATTCGGGTGACGGAACCACTTTCGATATACCAGAAGGAAAGAAACCATACGTTATTTTAGTCGTTGGCGTCAATGGCGTCGGCAAAACAACTACCATTGGTAAGTTGGCCCATAATTTTAAAAAGGCAGGCAAGAGCGTGTTGCTCGGTGCTTCTGATACCTTCAGAGCTGCAGCTGTTGATCAGCTCACTATCTGGTCAGAACGCGTCGGCGTGCCTATCGTTTCTCATGGAATGAATGCAGATCCAGCTTCTGTTGCTTTCGATGCAGTCAAGACTGCTGTTGAACAAAATATTGATGTCGTTATAATTGACACAGCAGGTCGTCTCCATAATAAAGTGAACCTCATGAACGAGCTTTCTAAAATTAGAAAAGTTTGTCAAAAGGTCGTCGGTGATGCTCCACATGAAGTGCTTCTCGTACTTGACGCATCAACAGGACAAAACGCTATCGAACAAGCTCGTCAGTTTATGGCAGCTACTGAAGTCAATGCGCTCGCTTTGACAAAATTGGACGGTACAGCTAAAGGCGGCGTGGTAATCGGTATTTCAGACCAATTCAAGATTCCTGTAAAATATATCGGAGTTGGAGAAGGTATGGATCACCTTCAGATA
Source organism: Bacteroidales bacterium (assembly GCA_017549605.1). Lineage (GTDB taxonomy): Bacteria > Bacteroidota > Bacteroidia > Bacteroidales > F082 > Limimorpha. The sequence continues at coordinate 19,709 of JAFYUH010000036.1, read as the reverse complement.
TTTGACAGAAACGATTTCGTTAACAGCCTTTTCGAAGGAAGAAACTAATCTACGATGAAGAAACCTATAGTAAATATCGTCACGCTCGGCTGTTCAAAGAATAAGGTAGACTCAGAACGCCTCGCAGCCTCGCTCAGCAGCCGCTATGACATAGTTCACGACTCAGACAAGAAATCCGATGTCGTTATCATTAACACTTGCGGATTCATCGGCGACGCTAAAGAAGAATCAATAGACACCATATTAGAATACGCTGAACTTAGAAGAGCCAAGAAGATAAAGAAACTTTATGTGACGGGTTGTCTGTCACAACGCTATCGCAAAGACTTGCAAGAAGAAATTCACGAAGTGGACGGATTCTTCGGGGTTGAGTCTGTTCAAATGATAGCAAAAGATATTTTAAGTGAGGAATTAGGAGTTAGGAGTGAGGAGTTGGGATATAACCACGAGAGAATCCTTTCAACACCTGATCATTACGCTTATCTCAAGATTTCTGAAGGCTGCAACAGACGCTGTGCTTTCTGCGCGATACCATTGATACGTGGCGAACATGTCTCTGTGCCAATGGCGGACCTTATTAAAGAAGCAGAGTTGTTGGCAAAGAAAGGCGTTAAGGAGCTTATCCTCATCGCTCAGGATTTGACATATTATGGTCGTGATATCGACGGACAATATCATATCGTTGAGTTGGTAAAACGACTTCTCGAGATAAAAGAGTTCGAGTGGATCAGACTTCATTACGGTTATCCACAGGGTTTTCCTGATGAGTTGCTCGACTTGATGAACAATGAACCAAGAATCTGTAATTACATCGACCTTCCTTTACAGCATATCAGCACTCCGATCTTGAAAAATATGAGACGCGGTGTTGATAAGGAACAGACAATACATTTCGTTACAAATGCTCGTAATAGAGTTCCTGGTATTGCTTTCAGAACTACATTCATCGTTGGTTTCCCTGGCGAGACAGAAGAGCAATTTGAAGAGTTGTGCGATTTTGTTAAGGAAATGAAATTCGAACGCGCTGGCGTCTTCGCATATTCTCCAGAAGAAGGAACACCTGCTTATGAAATGGAAGATGACGTTCCAGAAGAAGTCAAACAAGAACGCGTCGATACAATAATGGCGATCCAGCAGAATATCTCTTTGGAAACAAACGAAAAGAGAGTTGGCACTGTAGAAAAAGTCTTAGTCGACAGAATTGAAGGCGATTATTATATAGGCAGAACACAATACGATTCTCCAGAAGTCGATGATGAGGTTCTTGTTTCAGTTGACTCTGCCGAATTGAATGTAGGTGACTTCGTAAATGTAAAACTCGTCAAGGCGGATTATTTCGATCTGTACGGAGAAGTTATATAATTAGGAGTTAGGAGTTAGGAGTTAGGGCGTGTCTTTGGCACGCCTTATTTTTTATTATGAATTATAAAAAAAAAATCTAGAATTATATAACAAAAGCATTGTTGTTGCGTTTTAAGAAATGGATTTTTATAATTTAGGATAAAACAACAAAACAACAACAATGACAATAAAACAATATATATCAACCTTTTTTAAAGGTATGGCTATGGGAATCGTGAACGTGATTCCGGTGTCCAGCGGTACCGTTTCCTTAATAATAGGAGTTTTTGAACGCTTTATAAATTCTATTAAATCTTTGAATTTGAAAGCGTTCAAATTGTTATTTAAAGGTGAGTTTTCTGAATTCGCCAAGCGAACCGACATTAAGTTCTTGTTTACGTTGTTAGTCGGTATCTTGGCTGGTATGATTCTCACGGCGATTTCTTTAAAAGCGATATTCAAACAATATGAGGCCTATGCTTATGCTTTCTTTGCTGGCTTGATCATTGCTTCAGTTGTATATGTCTTGGGGATGATTGGGAAGAAGACTCCAAAGATGATAGCCCTGATGTTGATTGCTGTGGTGGTCTCTTTCTACCTTTCGATAAAAAGCAATCCTTATCCGAATGATAGTTTCCTTTATATGATATTATGTGGCGTGGTCGGTTCTTTGGGAATGATAGTTCCAGGCGTTTCCGGATCGCAGCTTATGATGGTCATGGGTAATTATGAACTTATTGTTACGCAAGCCTTGCCTGCTATTACGAAACTGTCTACATTCGGACAAGGCTTTATGGTGCTGCTGCCATTTGTCATAGGAGCTGTCATTAGTATTATTTCGATTTCTTATCTGTTGTCATGGTTGATGAAAGAATATAGAAATGAGACATTGTCTGTTTTATCTGGATTTATGATTGGCAGTCTGCCTGTTGTTTATCCATGGAAGGAAGTGTTGCCTGGAATGTATGATTACTCTTTCCATTTGCCGCCGATGAATGGTGAGTTTGTTTTGGCTTTAATTATGGCTGTTGTTGGAGCTGTTCTTGTTTTGGTTTTAAGTCATTATTCTAAAAAGAAAGAGGAGAGAATGAAGAGAAGAGAGGTGAGGAGACTAAAGCGTAAACAACAGGAGCATACTTAAAATGTAAGTGCCAAAATTATTTGTCTTTTTATGATTGCAGAATGAAAAAAATATTTATTTTTGCGCTCACTATACGAGAATTGAATTTATTAAATAACTAAACTTAAATTATTATGAGAAAATTTTTACTTTTCGCAATGGTAATGTTTACTTTACCTTTATTTGCACAAAATTACACAATGCGTATGATTGGCGTTTATTCAGACGATGGTTATGAAACATGGGATTATGTATATCCAAGTGCAGAATCAACAAACATCGCTTGTATAAATGAAATCGACTTTACAACAAATACAGAGTGCATCGACTCTTTATTCTATGATGAAAGAGGTAATATCGTAAGATTAGCTACATGGCAAAAAATAGGTGGTGAATGGTTATATGCATGTTATGTAGATTATACATACAATGAAATGAACTTAAGAACATCACGTACAAACTACAATGACTTCCATGATGGTTGGGGCTTCCAACTTGGTGGCGTCTATAGATATAACTATGACGAAGATGGTAAAATGACAGATTGGGCATTGGAATTCTTTGGCTTGGAAGAATATCAAAAAGGTTTGATAGAATATGATGAAAACGGTCTTAAGCTTTCAGAAACAATTCAACAATACAACTTCGGTACATACTATCTTGAAAACAATTTCATGACAGAATTCGAATATGATGAAAATGGCAATGTTGTAAGAGAAGCTGAATTCGTTTATGAAGAAGGCATGTGGTCAGCAAACATGGTTAGAAATAAAGAATATGATGAAAACGGCAACTGCATCATAGCAGAAACAAAAACAGCTGCAGGTACAGTTCAAGAAAGAAAAGTATTCGCATATGACACAAATATTTCTGGAGAAAATGTTTTCTACTATGCAAATCCAGAAGATGATTATCCACAACTTCCAAAAGAAAATAAGAACTTGTTGAAATCATTTGAATATTACGCACAAAATGATGATATGTCATTAGTATACGTTACAACTTACATCGTAGGTTATGAAGAAGGTAACTTCACAACAGCTTTAGAAGAAGTTGCTTTTGAATCAAGCGTATATCCAAACCCAGCTCAAGATTATGTAATGGTAGAATCAAGCGAAGCTGACTATGTTGAAGTTGTTGACGTATACGGCAGAGTTATGTTCTCATCAGAAATGAGCGAATCAGTTAGAGTTGACATGAGCGAATTTGCATCAGGTATCTACTTCGTAAAATTACAAGCTAAGGGTGCAACTTCAGTTCAAAAAGTAATGAAGAAATAAGTATGAATATAGAAGCACCAGGTGGAGTTAAGCAAGTTCTTCTTCACACATGTTGTGCTCCTTGTTCTTCAGCAATAATAGAGTGCATGATGCAGAATGGCATCATGCCTCTTATTTTTTATTGTAACCCCAACATTTATCCAGAGGAGGAATATCTGATAAGAAAGGATGAATGTACGCGTTATGCTGAGAGCCTGGGGCTTGAAATAGTCGATGCTGATTATAATCATGAGGCATGGCTTGCTGAAATGAAAGGTTTGGAAAACGAACCTGAGAGAGGAGGCCGTTGCTTGAAATGCTTTAAGCTACGACTTCTGGAGTCGGCTAAATATGCTCACGAAAGAGGCATCAGCGTAATAACTACAACATTGGCGTCAAGCCGATGGAAGTCGCTGCAGCAGATAGAAGAGGCTGGACTCTTTGCACAAAGTCATTATCCAGACGTGACATATTGGACGCAGAACTGGAGAAAAGGCGGACTGAGCGAGAGGAGGATACAAATCATAAAAGAATATAATTTCTACAATCAAAGATATTGCGGCTGCGAGTTCAGCCAGAGAGGATAGAAACTCAGAAACTCAGAGTCTCAGAATCTCAGAATCTCAGAACTTAATTTTTGAGGTTTTGAGGTTTTGAGATTCTGAATTTTTATAGTAGGAGGTTGCGTTAGGTACGTTGTTTTAATTGTCTTTTTTTCTTGCGATTTTTTTGAAAAAAGATTTGAAAAAATGAAATGATTTTTTAAATTTGCCACATCATTCATTAACTAACATTAAATAAAAATGGCAAAAATAAAATCATTAGCAGAACTGAGAGCTATGAAAGAAAAGCTTCAGTTAAATCTTGAGCTGCGCGAGAAGAGTGAAAATTCGGAAGCGATGACTCAAGTTGAAGATGCCATGGCTGATAGTGAAGTTGCAAAAGTCAAAATGCATGTGCTTTGCTGCGGTGGTACCGGATGTAAGTCATCAGCAAGTGACGAGATTGTTGCAAACTTCAACACCATATTGAAAGAAAAAGGTTTGCAAGATGAAGTTATGGTTATCAAGACAGGATGCTTCGGTTTCTGCGAAAAAGGACCTATCGTTAAGATGATACCTGACAATACATTCTATACACAGGTAAAACCAGAAGATGTCCAAAGAATAGTTGACGAACATATTGTGCAAGGTTGTAAAGTAAAAGACCTTCTTTATTTAGATCCAGAAACCAATGAACATGTCGCTGATTCCAAGCACATGAATTTCTACAAGAAACAACATCGTATAGCATTGCGTAACTGTGGTTTCATTAATCCTGAAGATGTAAATGAATTTATTGCACGTGACGGATATGAAGCTCTTGGCAGATGCTTGACAGAAATGACTCCACAAGAAGTCATCTCTGAAGTCATTGCGTCAGGACTCCGCGGTAGAGGCGGTGCTGGTTTCCCTGCAGGTATCAAATGGGAACATTGCGCTAAGAATGAAGCAGATCAGAAATATGTTGTTTGTAATGCCGATGAGGGTGACCCAGGTGCATTTATGGACCGTTCCATCATGGAAGGCGACCCTCACTCAATCATCGAGGCTATGGCGATATGCGGTTATGCTATCGGCGCAACAAAAGGTCTCGTATATATCCGTGCAGAATATCCTCTCGCAGTTGAACGTCTGCAGATCGCATTGACTCAGGCAAGAGAATGTGGCATGTTAGGAACAGATATCTTTGGCAGCGGCTTTGACTTTGATATCGAGTTGCGTTATGGTGCAGGCGCTTTCGTATGTGGCGAAGCTACAGCTCTTGTTCGCTCAATGGAAGGCCAACGCGGTGAACCTGTTTTAAAACCACCACATTTAGTAGAGTCTGGTTATTTGAATAAACCAACTAACGTAAATAACGTTGAGACATTCGCTAACGTTCCAATTATCATCACTAAAGGTGCCGACTGGTTTGCAAGCATAGGATCAGAAAAATCAAAAGGAACAAAGGTGTTCGCTTTGGCAGGTCAAATCAATAATGTCGGTTTGATTGAAGTCCCAATGGGAACAACACTTCGTGAAATCATATATGAAATCGGCGGCGGTATAAAAGATAACCATCAGTTCAAGGCTGTTCAAACCGGCGGACCTTCAGGAGGTTGTTTGACAAGCAAACACTTGGACACACCTATCGACTATGAAAGTTTGATGGCAGCGGGTTCAATGATGGGTTCTGGCGGCCTTGTCGTTATGGACGAGACATCATGTATGGTAGCTATCGCTAAGTTCTATCTTGAATTTACTTGTGAAGAAAGCTGCGGTAAATGTTCACCATGCCGTATAGGTAACAAACGTATGCTCGAAATCTTGGATAAGATTACAAAAGGCAACGGAACAATGCAAGACCTTCAAGAATTACGTAATCTCGCAGAAGTTATCAAAGATACAGCCTTGTGCGGTTTAGGACAGTCATCACCAAATCCTGTTCTTTCTACATTAGACAACTTCTGGGATGAATATGTAGAACACGTCGTTGACAAGAAATGTCGCGCTGGCGTATGTAAGTCATTGATGAGCTACGAAATAGATCCTACTAAGTGTATCGGTTGTGGCGCATGTAAACGCGTATGTCCACAAGACGCTATCGAAGGAGAAAAGAAACTTGCACATCACATCGACAACCTCAAGTGTATCAAGTGCGGTGCATGTTATGAAAAATGTAAGTTCGGCGCAATCTCTATCAAGTAATTTTAGAAAGGAACATAAAAATGATAAAACTCACTATAGACAAGAAACCGGTAGAAGTTCCAGAAGGTACAACTATCTTAAAGGCAGCTCGTCAAGCCGGCATACATATTCCTACCTTATGTTATTTTGAATTGGAAGGGATGAATTTTGAAAACAAACCAGGCGGTTGTCGTGTCTGTGTCGTTGAAGTTAGAGATTCCAATGGCAGACTACGTCGTAACTTACCTCCTGCATGTGCCACCGAGTGTTTAGAGGGTATGGAAGTTATGACACACTCACAACGCGTCATCAACGCACGTCGTACTGTCGTTGAGCTAATTCTCTCTGACCACCCAACAGACTGCCTTACATGTGCTAAATCAGGTCAATGTGAATTGCAAACATTAGCACAAAACCTCGGTATCCGCGAAATACCTTACAAAGGCGAACAATCAACATATCGCGTTGACATGTCACCTTCAATCATCCGTGACGTTGACAAATGTATCATGTGCCGTCGTTGCGAAAACGTATGTAACAACATCCAAAGCGTTGGTGCATTGTCAGCAGTGAACCGCGGTTTCCAAGCTGTCGTCGCTACAGCATTCGAACAGGATTTGGTTGACTCACCATGCGTAATGTGCGGTCAATGTGTTCAAGTATGTCCAGTAGGCGCTTTGAGCGAAGTTGATGATACTCGTAATGTCATGATGGCAATCAACAATCCTAAGAAAACAGTCATCGTACAGACAGCTCCTGCAGTACGCGTCGCTATAGGCGAAGAGTTCGGTATGGAACCAGGTACTGTCGTTACAGGTCAACTCGCAGCAGTATTACGTCAGCTCGGCTTCGACTATGTATTCGATACAGACTTCGCAGCTGACTTGACAATCATGGAAGAAGGTACAGAGTTGCTCCAACGTATCGACAGATTTACAAAAGGCGACAAATCAGTTCGTCTCCCAATATTAACATCATGCTGCCCAGGTTGGGTTAACTTCTTCGAACATAACTTCCCTGATATGCTCGACGTTCCATCAACAGCAAAATCTCCACAACAGATGTTCGGCGCTATCGCTAAGAGCTACTGGGCAGAGAAGATGGGCATCAAACGCGAAGACTTGGTAGTAGTTTCTATCATGCCATGTCTGGCTAAGAAATACGAATGCAAACGTGAAGAGTTTTCTGTAAACGGTAACCCAGATGTTGACTACGTTCTCTCAACACGTGAGTTGGCTCGTTTGATCAAGCAGTTCAACTTAGATCTTAAAGAAATGCCAGTCGCAGACTTTGATAATCCACTCGGCGAGTCAACAGGTGCTGCTGTCATCTTCGGTGCTACTGGCGGCGTTATTGAAGCAGCAACTCGTACAGCATACGAAGTGTTTACAGGCAAGAAACTCGAAAAGATCGACTTCACAGAGTTGCGTGGTCTTGAAGGCATCCGTGACGCATGGGTCGACTTCAACGGAACACCAATCCATATCGGTATCGCTCACGGCTTGAAGAACGCTCGTACATTGCTTGAAAGAGTTCGCGAAGGCAAAGAACAATTCCATGCTATCGAAGTCATGGCTTGCCCTGGCGGATGTATCGGCGGTGCTGGTCAGCCTTACCACCATGGTAACAGTGAAATTATCAAGAAACGTCTTGAAGCGATATACGAAGAAGATCGTAACAAACCAATTCGTAAGTCACACGAAAATCCTTCAGTCATCCAATTATATAAGGAATATCTTGGAGAACCATGTGGACATAAATCACATGAACTTTTACATACACACTACTTCGACAAATCAGACCATGTCGAGATTGGCGAATGAAAAGTGTTATTTGTTTAATGATTAAAATGTAAATATTATGGCAGTTATAAAATTATCAGAATCCAAGATAAACTTCGTGAAAGGTATTTGTAAATCTTTCAACAACGAACCAGGTGAAGTTATCAACGTGCTTCATAAAGTTCAAGGTGAATTCGGTTATCTTTCAGCTGAAGTCCAAGAATTGGTGGCAGAAGAATTGCATATTCCAGTATCAAAAGTATATGGCATCGTTTCTTTCTACTCATTCTTCACAATGATACCAAAAGGTCGTTACCCAATTTCAGTATGTTTGGGTACAGCTTGTTATGTTCGCGGTGCAGAGAAAGTCATCGATGAATTGAAACGCCAATTGGCAATACAAGTAGGTGGCACAACAGCAGACGGCAAGTTCTCATTGAACTGCTTGCGTTGCGTTGGCGCTTGCGGCTTGGCTCCAGTTATGACAATCGGCGACAAGGTTTACGGTCGCGTGACACCAGACAAGGTAGCTGGAATTTTGGCAGAATACAATAATTAAGACTAAGGACTAATGGCTAATGACTAAAGGTCAAAGGTCGGAGTCAATAAAAAAACTGTGGAGAAATCCGCAGTTTTTTTTATATTTGCACATAAGAAATAATCAATAAACTAAATACTTAAACGATGAAAAGAATTTCTATCACTGCTATGTTTTTGATGCTTTTGACTATAGGTCTTAATGCTCAGAATTTTGTGACTACAACACCTACTAACAGAAATGCAATCCTTGAAGAATTCACAGGTTCGTATTGTCAATATTGTCCAGAAGGACATAAATTGGCAAAAGAATTGGCAGCCACTAATCCTGATAAAATCTTCATTGTTAACCTTCATGCTGGCGGTTATGCTACTTCTAATTTCATAACAGCAGATGCTGATGCGATACATTCAGGATTTATTGTTAATAGTTTCCCTTCAGGTCTTGTTAATAGAACAACAGAAAAGTCACTTTCACGTAATGAATGGGGCGCAAACCTTCAGCAGCAGCTTGGACAAGTCGCTGAATGTAATGTGGCAGGTCAGGTGACTATCGATAAACAGACACGTAAGGCAACTGTAACAGTAGAGACCTATTATACTTCAAACAGCGCTTCTGAAACAAATTATCTTAATGTGGTTATGTTGCAAGATAATATTGATTCATATCAAGCAGGAGCAGATGCAAATCCAGAACAGATCGTTAACGGTCAATATCGTCACATGCATGTGTTCCGCGATGCCATCACTCCATCATTGGGCGAAGCTATAACTCCAACAACTGCAGGAACTCTTATCACAAAGACATATACTTATGATATTCCTCAAACAATAGGTTTCAATGTTAATCTTGATAACATAGAATTCCTCGCTTTTGTGACCGAAAAACATCAGACATCATCAACAGGCGGTACAGCGACACGTCCTATACTCAACGCAAACAAATTACATACATTGTTTGTCACAAATGATGACATCCATCCTTCAATAGTATCAATGGGTGTTTCTGCAAATATATCTTGTTCAAATGATAAGGTAATGGATGTTGTTGTGAATAACAGCGGTGTGAAAGAACTTACATCTTTGAAGTTCGAAGTTGCTGTCGATAATGGTGAGGCTATGATAAGAACATGGGAAGGTTCAATCCCTAAATATGAAACTCTTAATGTTGAACTTGATGTCAATATTCCAACAGGAATACATAATGTAAATGTGAAGATTGTTGAGGCTAACGGTGTTAAATTCGAGACAAGTAAAGATATTACTGTAAATAACGAAGGTTGGTCTGTCGCTGAAACAATGTCTGACGTTACTGAAATCACTATAGAATTGATGCAGGATAAATATGGAACACAAATCACTTGGGAATTGATCGCTTCATACTATTCAGTGCTGGCATCTGGCGGTCCATACGAAAACTTGAAAGGCTCATCTGCAACAGAGTTACATGAAATCAAAGTCAATGTTCCAGCTGGAGAATGCGTTAAGTTTATCATAAGAGACTCAAAGAAGAATGGCATCTGCTGTCAATATGGTGAGGGCTATTACAGAATATTAGATGAAAAAGGAAATGTGGCTCTTGATGGCGATGGCGCATTCGGCGAAGAAGCATCTCATATTATATCAATAGTTAAAGACGAAAATGAAGATGGTGTAGAAGAAATATCTTCATCATTCCGTATCTATCCAAATCCTGTCAATGATATTCTTTATATCAATGCTGAAACAGAGATTGAAGAAGTGATTGTTTATGATGTTTATGGTAGACAACAGTTAACAGACAACGGACAACAGTCATCAATTGATGTTTCAAGATTGAATACTGGAATTTATTTCGTAAGAATAAAGACAAATGATGAAGTCGTTACCAAACGCTTTGTTAAGGAATGAGCAATTAACAATTAACAATTAACAATTGACAATTAACAAAAAATCCGAGAAAATAATTTCTCGGATTTTTTTATTGGCTATCAGCGGTCAGATTGTAGAGACGCGTCAATGATGTATTTATAAATAAAGTAATCTAATTTTAATAAAAAGTATATCATTGACACGTCTGTACTTAGCTCAGAGTTCAAACAATATTAACCTCCGGTTTGATCTCTATACCGAATTTCTCTTTGACGCTGTCTTGGATTTTCTTCATGAGGTTTAAGATCTCTTCAGGTTTGCCGCCGCCGTAATGTACTAATACCAAGGCTTGTTTGTCCCAGACTCCGACATGATTTTCTTTATACGATTTCCATCCAGCCTTGTCGATGAGCCAGCCTGCTGGTATCTTCACTCCGTTTTCGTTAGGATATGAAGGCATCTCAGGATATAGTTCTTTAAGTCTTCTGAAAATGTCTTCGTCAACGATAGGGTTCTGGAAGAAGCTGCCGACACTGCCCACAACGCCGACTTCAGGAAGCTTTTCGGCTCTGATGTTTTTTATCGCCTTGGCGACATCAGAAAGGGTAGGAGAGACAATGTCGTTCTTTTCTAAATAATCTTTGATATTGCCGTATTCCAAGTTTAATTGTCCATTGCACCTTAACTTGAAGTCAATGGCTACGATAAAATATTTCTTGTTTTCTTCTCTCTTGAATATGCTGTCGCGATATGCAAAATGACATTCCTCATTTCTGAATATGACTCTGTCGCCATTTGTCAAGTCGATGGTGTACACGCAATCGATGCAGTCTTTTACCTCTACGCCATAAGCTCCGATGTTTTGTACAGGTGAAGCGCCGACGCTGCCAGGAATGTCGACGAGATTTTCCAAACCATAGAGATTGTTGTCTATAGTGAAATCGACGAAGTCTTTCCACACTTCTCCCGACATACATCTGACTATTAGGAATTCAGGATTTGAGGATTTGAGGATCTGAGGGTCTGAAGATTCAGAATCATCCTCAGGGTTTATGGTTATTCCTTTTAAATTGGAGTGTATTACAGTGCCGTCAAAATATTCGTCACTGAAAAGTATGTTGCTACCACCACCTAAGATCAATGTTTTTTCATTGCAAAAAACATTGTTTTCAATAAGTTGGTCTATGTCTTTCAAAGAGTTGATTTCATAAAAGTTCTTGGCAACGACTTTAAATCCCATGGTGTTTAAATCCAATAATGAATATTGATTTCTGATAATATTATTGGATAATGTCTGTTGTCTGTTGTCTGTTGTCCGTTGTCCTTTCATAAAAATATTTTTTTCAAAATTAAGTTTTTTTTGCAAAAGTAAGACATAAAAGATTTAATTTTATAATCTCAAAAAAAGAATGAAATTGAAACGCGTAATTGTATCGGTAATCAACGACTTAGTGACAGATCAGAGAGTTAACAAGTCGTGTCTGACACTTCAGAAGGCAGGCTTTGAAGTGTTGTTGGTTGGTCGTAAACAAAGGAAAAGTCCAGACATGGATGAGCGCCCGTATGCTTCGCATAGGATGAGGCTTATCTTTGAAAAAGGGCCTCTTTTTTATGCAGAATATAATATCAGACTATTTCTGTTTCTGCTTTTCCATCGTGCCGACTGTCTGTTGTCTAACGACTTGGATACATTATTGCCTTCGTTTCTTATTTCAAAGATAAAGAGAATCAAACTCATCTATGACAGCCATGAGTATTTCACAGAGGTTCCGGAACTCGTGAGTCGCCCGAAGGTACAGAAAGTCTGGCGTGCTATAGAAGAGTTCGTCTTGCCTAAGATGAAGGAGATGATCACCGTCAACGAATCTATAGCAGATCTTTTCCGAGATAAATATGGCATTAAGGTTCATGTCATTAGAAATATACCTATGCGTAAGATGTTGCCAGAACCAGCATCTAAGGAAGCTTTGAATCTTCCAGCCGACAAACATATCCTCATACTACAAGGTTCAGGGATAAACATTCACAGAGGTTCGGAAGAACTCGTCGATGCGATGCAATATCTCGATGACTGTATGCTGCTGATAATAGGCGGCGGCGACGTGCTCCCGATTCTCAAGCAAAAAGTGGCGGAAAACCATTTTGAAGACAGAGTGCGTTTCTTCCCTCGCATGCCTTATAAAGATATGATGGCGATAACACGTTTGGCAGAAGTCGGTTTTACATTGGATAAGGACACTAATCTGAACTATCGCTTCAGTCTGCCAAACAAACTGTTCGACTATATCCAGGCCAATGTGCCGATAATCGCGTCGCATCTCACGGAGATAGAACGTATCATCAGAGACTATAATATCGGGACTTTCATTGAAGAACATGATCCTAAGCATATAGCGCAAAAAATCAAGGAAGTCATTGCTGATGAGGAGACTTTGAAAACATGGAAAAATAATCTAAACTTCGCTGCTCAAGAGTTATGTTGGGAAAACGAAGAAAAAACTTTGATGAAAATTTATGAGCAATACATCTGATAAACATCTGCATATCGTCAGTTTCAATATACCATATCCAGCAAACTATGGAGCTGTTATTGACATTTTTTTTAGAATAAAGGCGCTTTCAGAACGTGGCGTCAAGATTCATTTGCATTGTTTTGAATATGGACGCGAACACTCAGAATATCTGGAGAGTTTCTGTCATACTGTAAACTATTATAAGAGAGATGGTAAGGTTAGCAAACTCTTTAATTCGGTGCCATATATAGTGTGTACACGCGATTGCGAAGAGTTGAGAAACAATCTCTTGAAAGACGATTATCCTATTCTTCTGGAAGGTTTGCATTGCTGCGGAATATTGACTCATGAGGAGTTCCAAGACAGAAATATTATAGTAAGAGCGCATAATATAGAACATGAAAATTATGAGCATCTTGCTAAGGCAGAAGTCGACTCTAAGAAGAAAATGTATCTTAAACAAGAGGTTACAAAGTTAAAGGACTTCGAACCTATATTGCATAAAGCTAAGGCTATATTGGCGATATCGCAAAAAGATTATGAATATTTCTCCGAAAAATATAAGAATGTTCATAAGATGACAGCGTATAATGCTTATACAGAGGTTGATATTATAGAAGGCAGCAGCGATTATGTCTTGTATCATGGCAACCTTTCTATCGCGGAGAATTATTCTGCTGCTGAATATCTTGTCGATACATTTAGGAAGATTGACGTAAAACTGAAGATCGCCGGCATGAACCCGCCTCAGCATCTGGTGAAGATGATAGAGGAGGTTCATAACGTGGAACTTATTGACAGTCCGGATGATCAGACATTGTTCGACTTGATACGTCATGCTCATATCAATATATTGGTGACAGAACAAGCTACAGGACTTAAACTTAAACTGTTGAACGTGTTATACAACGGACGTTTCTGTCTTGTCAACGACAAGATGGTTGACGGTTTGGATGTCAATGGTTTGTGTTATGTTGTCAATGATCAGAATGCTATCAGATTTGCTGTCGATGAGCTTATGCCAAGAAGATTCGATGCGCATCAGATAGAACGCCGTAGAAAGAATATGAAGAAATTCTACAATATCGAAGAGGCTACAGATCTGTTGTTGGAGTTGATAGCTGAAAATTAGTTGTGAGCTGTGAGCTGTGGGCTATGAGTGTTATGAATCCTGAATTGAAAAAGATTACAATAAAAGATGCAGCAGAGCAGTTGAATGTCTCTGCTGTCAGCATTCATAATTGGATAAAGGACGGTTCTTTGCAGACTACCAATAATATTCTCACTCAAAAGAATATAGATGACTTTAGAGATAATTTCTTGAATAGCAAGAAACTGTCTTCTCGTGCAAATAAACAATATAAAGACTTGCATAACCATAAGTCTTTGTCGGAAGAGATAAAGAAGGATTTGAGAACATCTATGTCGGGCGACGATATCTCTTCTAAGTATGAATCCTCATTATCGGAATCATATAAAAACAAGGAGGGAATTTATTATACGCCTCAGCATATAGTCGAGGATATGTTAAAATCTATTGATGAAACAGAAGGCAAACTGTTTTTGGATCCTTGCTGCGGTTCTGGCAACTTTATTATTGAAGCGATAAAAAAGGGCATCTCGCCTAAAAATATTTATGGCTTTGACACAGATGAGAATGCTGTCGCAATTACAAAGAAGAGGATAAAGGAAATCAGCGGCTACGATAGCAAGAATATCATCTGTGCGGATTTCCTAAACCAAAAGCCAAAAGCCAAAAGCCAAAGGTTCGATTATATCTTTACCAATCCTCCTTGGGGAAAGAAACTGAAAAGAAATGAGAGAGAACGTTTCTCATTGATATATGATGCAGGAAACAGCATCGACACATCCTCTTTGTTTTATTTTGCTTCCTTGAAAGTGTTAAAGGAAAATGGCAAAATCGGGATGCTGTTGCCGGATTCTTTCTTTAATATCACTTCTTTCGAAGATGCTCGCAAGTCGTTGATGACTTTACAGATTGATCGTTTCGTTGATTATGGAAACGCTTTCAAAGGCTTAATGACTAAGGCTATGGCGTTTGTTGCCAACAGTCAACAGTCAACAGTCAACAGTCAACAAATGATTTCATGTGAGATCTATAATGTTAAAAAACATTTGCGTTCACAGAATAGTTTTTCAGATATCCCTAAGTGTATTTTTAATTTCCATATTGAAGAAAAGGAAAACGATATAATACGTGCTGTGTTTTCAATGCCACATATCAGCTTGAAAGACAATGCTAAGTGGGGATTGGGCGTCATTACTGGAAATAATGAGAAGTTATGTCGTAAAGAAAGAGCTGAGGGCTTGGTGCCTATTTATAGAGGAAAGGATATTTTGAAGAATGACTTGGCAGCACCTTCTTTATATATTGATGAAAATCTGGAAGGTAGTCGTCAGGTTGCAGATATGGATTTGTATAAGGCTCCGGAGAAGGTCATCTATCGTTTTATCTCGAATAAGATAGTATGCTTTTACGATACGGAGCAGCGTTATATTCTCAACAGCGCCAATCTCTTTGTCTTGAATGAAGATTTTCCGGTAACGTATTCGCAGCTTGTTGATCTGTTGAATTCCGATTTCATGAATTGGCTTTTCAGAAGTATCTTCAATACACACAAAGTCTTACGCAGCGACTTGGAGTCATTGCCGATTTTTCATGAATATTTCAGAAAATATGAAACCTTCTCGGAAGAAACACTGAGAAAGTACCTTCAAATTAATGCATAATGCACAATTCATAATGCATAATTATTTTTATTATGAATTATGAATTATGAATTGATTCTCATATTAATTACAGTTCCTTCATCGCATTTGATGATTCTTGAAGGGTATTTCAAGATGAGGTTGTAGTTGTGTGTTGCCATGAAGATTGTCTTGCCTTTTGCGCTGATGTCGCGGAGCAGATCCATGATGTCGTTTGTGGTCTCAGGGTCGAGGTTGCCAGTCGGCTCGTCGGCGAGTATGAGAGTAGGGTCGTTGAGAAGTGCTCTCGCGATAGCGATGCTTTGCTGTTCGCCTCCAGATAGCTGATGAGGCATCGACTTGCGTTTGTGAGGAAGCCCTACTTGCATAAGAACCTCATCGATTCTCTTTGAGATGGCAACTTTGTCTTTCCATCCTGTGGCGTCTAATACGAAAGAGAGATTATCTTCTACGCTGCGGTCATATAGAAGTTGAAAGTCTTGAAACACAATGCCTATCTTTCTTCTCAGCATAGGAATTTCATTTCTCTTTATCTTGCGAAGGTCATATCCAGCAATGTTGAACTCGCCTTCTTTGGCAGGAAGGTCAGCGTATAATGTCTTTAACAATGATGATTTTCCACTGCCGGTCTTGCCGATGAGATATACGAATTCACCTTCGTTGATTTCGAAATTGACATCTTTCAAAATACATTTGTTATGTTGAAAGATTGAGACATTGTTTGCTGATATGACGCTTTTGGAATCCATAATTTACAATTAATTCATAATGCAAATATATAAAAAAATGGCTAATGGCAAAAGTCTAATGACGAATGAGAAATGACTAAAGGGGAAATAACTCCTAACTGATTAGACGCATCAATGAGTGTTTGTTTTTTAAGGTAACATTGACACGTCTCTACAAAAACTCCTAATTCCTAATTCCTAACTCCTAATTCCTAATTTTCACCAGCTTCCTCCAGCGCCGCCACCACCGAAGCTGCCGCCGCCGAATCCGCCGAAACCACCTCCTCCAAAACCTCCAGAACCACCAGAGAAGTCGTTCCAATGGTTATGATGATTATGATGACGATGAGAGGTGTTGTTTAAGAGACTTAACCAGAACAGTGTTTTCCAGAAAGAAGAACTATCTCTTTTGGAAGAAATGGTAGTGCTGGCCTTCCCGATGAGAGTGATGTATAGAATCATCACAATCATTCCGATGATGATTATTATCAATGCCGCAAATGCTGCGTCTTCGTCCTCGTTGTTGTCTGATGAGAAACCGCCTGACGCTAGTTTTATTATGGAGTCTATGGCATTATTGACGCCGCCGTAATAGTCGTTATATCTGAATGCTGGTATCATCTGTGTTTCGATGATACGTTTCGCCAATGCGTCGGGAACGTATTGCTCAAGTCCGTAACCTACACTGATGAATACTTCGCCTTTGGTTTCATTCTTTGGCTTTACAAGAATGACGATGCCGTTATTTTCTTTTGTGCCGACGCCCCATTTCTCTCCGATCTGATATGCGAAGTCAGCTGCTGTAGTGCCTTGTAGGTCGTTGATAAATACTACAGCAATCTGGGTTGATGTGGTGTCGTTATAGTTTCTGAGTTTATATTCTAGGCTATTCACCTGACTAGCTGTCAATGTATTGGTGTAGTCGTTAACGAGTCGTGGAGGCGACGGACGGTCAGGAATCCGCTGAGCGTGACATACAAAAGTCACGAATAACAATAAAAATAATGTGGAGAACTTTAGTCCACGATATTTTTGTCCACTAAATGACACGAAATTGTCACTAATATTTTTGTTTACTGTCATCATTTAAATTGTTTATTGTTTAGACGTGTCAACAATCTCTACTGAAAGTCGCACGTCCGTGCGCCTCTACGCGAAAACTCCTAACTCCTAATTCCTAATTCCTAACTCCTAACTGAAAGAGATTTCATCACTCAGTTCATTGACGTCATCGCTCTGATGAAGGAAGTATGTCTTGAGTTTCTCGCCGCATTTGAGTATTCCTGCGATGAGACCTTCAGCGAATCTGTCGTCTTTGAACTTGGCGATCATCTCATCTTTGATGTCATTCCAAAAGTCATGCTCCACATTTCTGTTGATGCCTTTGTCACCTATTATCGCAAATTTATGGTCTTTGACTGCTAGGTAGAAAAGGATGCCGTTGCGCGCGGCAGTACGATCCATCTTTAAATCGTAAAACACTTCTGCCGCGCGCTCCAGAGCCTCTTCTTTACAATGATTCTCAATATGCACTCTGATCTCGCCGGATGTGTTGAGTTCCGCTTCCTTGATGGCAGCTACAATATTGCGCTGCTCTTCATTTGAAAAGAATGTTCTTGATGTCATCGTTATAGATTATTTAAAATTCTACCTTAGGTGCTACTTCAGAACCAGCTGCTGATTCGAAATATGCTTTCTTTTCGAAGCCAAACATATTGGCTACTATGTTAGTAGGGAATCTACGTAAACTGCTGTTGTAATCTTTTACAGCATCGTTGAAGTTCTTTCTCTCTACGCTGATACGGTTTTCTGTTCCTTCAAGCTGTGCTTGTAATTCCATGAAATTTTGGTTCGCTTTCAAGTCAGGATATTTTTCTACAGTGACCAAAAGTCTTGATAATGCGCTTGACAACTGGTCTTGTGCAGCTTGGAACGCTTTGATGTTTTCCTCTGTCAAATTGTCGGCATTGAAGTTTACAGAAGTAGCTTTTGAACGTGCAGACACTACATCAGTAAGAACTTGTTGTTCATGTTCAGCGTAACCTTTTACGGTCGCTACTAAGTTTGGGATGAGGTCGGCACGACGTTGATATACGTTTTCAACCTGAGCCCATTTTGAGTTTACATTCTCTTCTTTAACAACTAAACCGTTGTATTTGCCGATGAACCAAAATATTATCAAGGCAACAACGCCAACAATCAGGATGATTGTGTTCTTCTTTTTCATATTTTCTCCTTTTTTATTGCTGTGAGCAACGAGTAGAGACGCGTCAATGATGTAATTTGTATATAGATGCGGATTGTCTTAAGCAAAAGACATCATTGACACGTCTGTACTGTTTTTAAATTTCGTTAAAACTTCTCTTAACAAACTCATTCAAATCCTTGCCTTTGAGGAGGTTCTTTGAAAGACGAGCCAAGTCGTATAATTGTTTGATTGTGTTGTTTTGTTCTTCTTCGTTTTTGTCGACGAGTCCTGCGATGACAGGATTGTTAGCGTTGAGCATGAGGGTGTAGCTGTCTGGCATTCCGCCCCACATCGCCATTCCGTTCATTGCACTCATCTCTTTCATACGACGCATGAATTCGTTTTGTGTTATCTCGACAGGTGCGTCGTTTTCGCTTAAGTTGCTGAATTCAACGTTGAAAGAAGCTTTGTCGATGACGTTTTCAAAAGCTTTCTTGATAGTTTCTTTTTGTTCGTCATTGAGTTTTGACTCTTTCGATTCTTCTTCTTTTTCAATGAGTTTGTCGATAGAAGCAGAGTCAACGCGAGCGAATGAGCAGTCGCCGTATTTCTGTTCCAAAGTGCTGATGAAATGTGAGTCGAGGATGCCGTCTAATAAAAGAACGTTGTAGCCTTTGCTCTTTGCATTTTCGATGTTGCTGTATTGCTCGTCGGTATTTGTTGCGTAAAGATAAACGAGTCTGTTATCTTTATTCTTCTGATTTTCTTCGATTTTCTTTTTGTATTCTTCCAAAGTGTAGTAAACGCCTTCGGTGTCTTTGAAGAGCATGAATTTCTCTGCTCTCTCGAAGAACTTAGGATCTGCTATCATGCCGTATTCGATGAATACGCTGATGTCGTCCCATTTCTTTTCGTATTCGGCGCGGTCTTTCTTGAAGAGCTCTTCGAGTTTT
>JAFYUH010000035.1 GCA_017549605.1 Bacteroidales bacterium | reverse complement strand
CAGGACACCTCAATATTCCCGATTTTTCCTTTACCTTAGAATGTTTCGCTTTGAAAAATGTATCCGTCATATAGGTTTCCATCTTCTACATATTCGAAACAATGCATATCGATTTTTCTTCCGTTGTCATCTTTCCAGACAGTATGGCTGTCGGTCGTATAGTCCATTACAACTTCTCTGTATCCCTTCCAGGTAATCACGGATATGGCCTTACTGAAGTCTTTCTTCTCTACGAACAGATCGATGTCGTTATGTGTTCTTGTTTCCCTGCCTATAAGTGCATCGACACCCCAGCCGCCGTCCAGAAACACCTTTACAGATGCTTCAGACAGCATTTCAAGAATCTCACATGCATCAAAATAAGTGACCATAAAATTTCGATTTATCTAACAGCCTTGACACAGTTCATTTTACACTCTCAATTATTTTAGTCTTTAAGACATCCGATAGGAATCACATATACGCCATCCTCTCTTTGGTATGCATATTGCCCGACTCCGATAATGACAGCCATAAATGATGGTGCTGGCATCCTGTCTGTATCAATGCTTTTTGAGAGTTTGAGCATATTGGCAGCCCCCTCATCAATTAGATCTTTACCTCCAAGTTTAACTTCCATCAGCGCATAACTGCCATTGCGTCTGTGTAATACAGTATCACACTCAAGGCCGGTACTGTCTCTATAGTGATATAGTTTACCATCCAGAGCTTCAGCGTAAACACGGAGGTCTCTTACAACCATATCCTCAAAGAAAAATCCAAATGACTTCAAATCGTTAATCAAATCCTTTGGACCAAGACCTAATGAAGCGGTTCCAATGCTGGGGTCAACAAAATGACGAGTATCAGTCGTTCGGATGGCTGCTTTACTACGAAGATTAGGATTCCATGCTTCAAGATCCTCAATAACAAATAGCTTTTTAAGTGCTTTGATATAATCTGTTACTGTATCTTCATCCAAGGTGCTTGAATCGTTGGCAAGCATATCTTTTCTTATGGTTGAAAGCGGAACTTGCTGTGATATGTTTCTGGCATAAGAACGCAATAATAATTTAGCACGCTCAGGACTTCGCTTAACACCATCCACACGTTGAATATCCTTATTGACTACAGAATCAACATAATCAAAAGCTTGGTCAAGTGCCACCTCTTTGGAAATCAATGTAGCCCATGGCCATCCTCCACGGCAAGTCAGATACGTGATATCATCAATAGTCAAATCGTTCGTTTGCGTTTCGAACGGTTTATCATCAAATAAGTCAGCCAGGCTCACTTTACCATTTGACTCTCCAGATTCATAAAGGCTCATTGGTCGCATCTTGATATATGCGTATCTTCCTGTGCCGCTATGAATTGTTTCATCAGCCTCAGGTAGGACAGATGAGCCTGTCAGTATGAATTGTGAGGGTTCACCTCTTTTATCTACTTCACTACGTATGGAATCCCAAATAGGAGGCAGGGCTTGCCACTCGTCAATCAATCTGGGTGTTTTTCCCTCCAACAAAGTTTTGGGACTTAACTCAATCAATTGAACACTTTGTCTCAAAACAGAAGAATCACCCAGATCAAGAACACTCTTGGCCAACTGTTTGGCAGTAGTTGTCTTACCGCACCACTTTGGACCTTCTATCAATACCGCTCCTTTTCCGAGCACCTTACGCTTGAGTATTCTATCCGAAATACGCTGTTTATACTTTGCCATAACCGATTATTTTGAGGCAAAATTACCATTTCTATTTCTAATCACCAAACAATTTGAGGAAAATTCGGTAATTTGTGGTGAATTTATTCGGCAGATTGTTGTTTTTTTATTCGGTATATTATAATTCTTCTATTCGGTATATTGTGGTTTGTTCATTCGGTGAATTGTTGAATATCCGTTCGGTGTTTTGTAGAAAATAGGCATTCATTGTCGGCTAGGAATTTCTACGCAAAGTTACTGCGACAGTTCGAATGCCAAGTATCGCTTTGCTAATAGGCGTGGGATTTAACAACAACCTTCCACAAATCACAGATTTGGGTATTCCATTAAATCCTAGGCCATTTACTTGTCTTATCTACCTTGTTCGCTGTTCTGAACGCTTGAAATTCTCAACCCGAACATGAAGCCAAAAGGTTTCAAAATAAGGGAAAAGAAAAAATTAAAGTTTAAGCGATATGAAAGGAACAGAACACTTCAAGAAGACAATTAAGGCGTACTTGGACAACAGAGCCAGTACAGACTCTTTATTTGCGGTATCTTATGCAAAGGAGAACAAGAACCTCGATGACTGCATCACATTCATTCTGAACCAAGTCAAAGCAAGTGGCTGTTGTGGTATGACTGACGATGAAGTCTACTCTCTCGCAACGCACTACTATGATGAGGATAACATCAATGTTGGCTCTCCGATAAGTTGTGGCGTAGTCGTAAATCATCAGATAGAACTTACTGCTGAAGAAAAGGAGCAGGCACGACAGGAGGCTATCAAAGCATATCAAGCAGAACAGATGCGTATAATGCAGAACCGTAACAATAAGCCAAAGGTTACAAAACCACAGCCCAGTACTCCACAACCATCTTTATTTGATTTCTGATTATGAGACCCAAGACACGTTTCCAATATGAGGTTGTAGCAGCTAACGAAAAGTTGCTACAGCTCACCGAAGCACCAATAGAATGGGCTTATCAAAAGACTATAAATCATTTTGCCTATAGAACGGCAAGTGGTAAAACGACTTGTATGGATTGTGGTAATCAATGGACTACAGAACACTCAAGTAAATATGTCCATTGTCCTAAATGTAATGCTAATCTGATAATCAAGGACACAAGGCTACGCACAATGACTGATAAAAGTTATTTCTCAATCGTATCGACTCAAGACGGATTGCAATTACAGCGTATATTTTTGATGGAGGTAAAGACTGTTAAAGGTTCTCCTGCTCAAAAGAGTGTTATGGAGATTGCCCGATACTGGACAAATGAGCAAGGGAAAACTGCTGTGACTGCCTTGAAACGAACTATGGGTTTTTACAGAGACACTTTTGTTCGTGACGGCAATTTGGAACTTCGATACGATAATGAGGTGTATGCTTACTTATCTGACTGTTATGTATATCCACACTATGAGGTATTGCCAATACTTAAGAGAAATGGCTTACGAGGTTCAATAGCGGATATGCCGTTTCAAGCTCTTATTCAAGGACTATTGAAAGACAGTAGGATAGAAACCTTGTTGAAGACTGGTCGGAAACGTGAATTGTCATATTTCCTCAATCATCAGAGAGAATTGGATGCTTGTTGGGCATCACTCAGAATTGTGCTTAGACATAATTACAAAATCGCTGATGTG
>JAFYUH010000034.1 GCA_017549605.1 Bacteroidales bacterium | reverse complement strand
GTTAAACATCTTGATGATACCAACAGACGATGCCCCGTGAACACGGCGTATTCCTATCTCATGACGTTTGTACTGCGTCTCGAACAACACCAAACCGAATACTCCGATGATAGAGATTACGATTGACAAAACAGAAAACATGGTGACAAGCGTTGACAATTTATCTTCAGTCTGATATTGTATCGCAAGTTCATCATCGAAGAATTTAAGTTCGTTTTGCTCTACAGATACATTAGGAGCAAATTCAGAAATAACTTCTTTGACATATTTTCCAAGTTCTTTACAATCTGTACCTGCCGTAACACGTATGAATGCATGATTAGGATGACGCCATCCATATTGTCCGAAGACAACAAACGCAAAAGGATCTATAGCAGATTGCAAAGGCTGGTAATTAAAGTTTTCACAAATTCCGATTATAGGAGTAAGTTCGTTGGTATGTGCTTTAATTTGCGATTCCAAGTCAATGCCGAACCTGTCAGCAGCTTCTCTGTTAAAGATAAAAGCACCTGTAAGTAAATTTTCATCCGACGGCATAAAATCACGCCCTTCTTCAATCTTGATTCCCATCATCTGCAAGAAATTCCAAGAGACAGGATATGAATTGAAATTTATTATCTGATCTTTATATTCTCTTCCCCATCCCATGTGTGTAAAATTAACAAAAGTACCATCACCGTAAGCGACATCAATGATATTTGGATTTTGTTTAAGTTTGTCAGTCAAAGCATCACGTCTTGTGTAGTCCATTTCTATTGATGTTCCGAGTGCGGACATTGGAACTTCAATGGTATATAACATTTCCTTATCAAATCCCATTTCATATTTTAGCATGTGTTTATGCTGTCTTTGGATAAATAAAGAACAAATTATCAATGAGATGGAAATTATATACTGGATTCCTACCAGTGAATAACGTAATATTTTTCCAGATTTAGTAGCATGGAACGATCCTTTTAAAACCAATGATGGGTTGAATTTCGTGATGTAAAAAGCTGGATATAAACTCACCATCGCGGCAAATATCATCAAGAAAACAATCATCGCAAACGCCAAATCCCAATTTTCCCTCAATGAAACAGAACAGGAGATATATTCACTCAAAGGTGTTTGTGCAAAAGCAAAGACGATTATCATCGCACCCAATATTGACAATAATATCAAGCCCAAA
Organism: Bacteroidales bacterium; assembly: GCA_017549605.1. GTDB lineage: Bacteria > Bacteroidota > Bacteroidia > Bacteroidales > F082 > Limimorpha. The sequence continues at coordinate 1,565 of JAFYUH010000034.1, read as the reverse complement.
GTTTCAAATACTATTGTAAAACGCAGTTTTGATGTAGGTGCGCCGAATACCTTATAAGTATTGATAGATTTGATACGAGTCGGTATCAAGGCGAAGAAGAAATTGACGAAGTTGATGAAAGATATGACAAGTATAAGCACTGCTATCGCTATCAAAGTGCGAGTAGTTGAGCGGCTTCCCTTAAAACCTGACGAACTAATATCTTCGGCAAAATAAAGTTCCGACAATGGATTAAGACGAGGTGTGATACGTTTCATTGTCTGTTGTATCTCTTCTTCAGAACCGCCATCTTTTCGCCATGATTCAACAAATTGGTTTATCATTTTCTCAGTCACTTCAACCGGACACGCACCATTTTTTAATCTTACATAATAAGAATATCCCCAGTTACTACTTGGTTCTTCATCCTGTGGTTTCATCGCAACCCAGCCTTCGCACATTGCTATATTACTTGGTTTAGGCAAATTCTTAAAGATACCGACAATATTATAAGTAACATCTGTAGAGAGACCACAACCTAAATTCAAGACATCTCCGACTTTTAGATTGAATTTTTTAGCCACTTCCTCTGAGATGATAAAGTCATATTGAGAAACAAAATTTTCCAAGCCTCCTTCAATAAATTCAAAAGGAAATACTTCAAGTCCTTCACGTTCTGCCATCGACAGCTTTATTCTTATATTATCGATGGTCTGATTGCGTTTGATAGAATAATCATAAGTCAAAAATTTTTCAGGGACTGGCCAAGTCTCCATGTTTCCTGCCGCTTCTATCTCTGGAACAGAACTACATAATTCATCAGGAGTCTGTCTGTTCCAATATTGTGACCATTTGCCATCTTCGTACCAATCTGGTAATTCCATTCTATAAATGTTTTCTGAATTGGGTATCACTCTGTTAAACGACAGATCGTGGTTCACTTGAACCAAAATAAGATATACTGAAGCGAAGGATATCGCCATGCCAACGACATTCAACAAAGACGATGTCGTATATCTGCGTAATAATGTGATGAAGTTTTTGATATACATAGCTTTTTAGTTTTTTTTGCTTTGAGCTTTGAGCCTTGAGCTTGGGATTTGCTCATTGCTCACAGCTCATTGCAATTTATAAATTTTATTTAATTTTCAATTTTCCGTTTTCAATTTACGGTGCCTGAGCTTGTCGAAGGCAACATTGTCGCTTCGACAGGCTCAGCGACCAAACTACTCCTCAGTTCCTAATTGATCACCAGCACCTCATTGTCTCCATATTTATCATACGACGAAGTTATAACTTTTTCTCCAGGTTTGAGTCCTTCGAGTACTTCGTAATATTGAGGATTCTGTCGTCCGATGCGTATCTCTCTCTTGTAGGCTTTCTCGCCGCTCTCGTCAATGACGTAAATCCATCGTCCTCCTGTATGCTGGAAGAATGAACCTCTCGGTATCAATATGGCTTCGCTGGGCTGTCCAAGCTGCAGATTGAGATAATATGTCTGACCTCTGCGTATGTTTTCCGGCAGTTCATCACTGAAACGGAAGTCGGCCTTAAACTGTCTGTTACGTACTTCCGGATATACCTTT
>JAFYUH010000033.1 GCA_017549605.1 Bacteroidales bacterium | reverse complement strand
TTCTGCTGAATCTTCAATGCGCCATTTTCTCATAATTCTGTTTACTTTTTTCGTTAAAAATAAATTCAGTTACATGCTCATTATAAAATGAGATGCAAATCTAATAAAAAAAACACATTATTCATATTTAATAAAGAAAAATTCTTGCCTCGTTTTGAATTAAGTGAAATTCGCTTGAACCATTGATTTTATTCGTTGTTTAGAGAGAAAAACGAATAGATATGAAACGAACTAAATTCATTTACGCAATCCTTTGTGCAATGTTTGCCTTGCCTCATTTTGCAAACGCACAAGAGGAAATTATCCTCACAAAAAAACACAACCATCATCATGGCGAGTTATTGATTATCAACAACGACATCGGTCATGACAGCACTTATGTCATTATCTTTGAAGAGAATGCTCCTGAAAGATTCAACGCTCCTAAGACACCTTCTTTTGGCTTTATGAGTAAAGACCAGAAATACCTGATGGGTATCGGCGGCTACGTCAAAGGAACTATCTCCATGGATTTCAAGGGCGCTATCAACGACCCAGCTTACTTCACAACATCTAATATCCCAATCAATCCTGCTCCAGGCAATGAGGAATTGTTGCAATTCAATGCTAATCAAACGACTTTATTCTACAACCTCGTTTCTCTTTCCGATAAAAAGACCAAATTCGGCGCATACGTCAATATGAATTTCAGCGGTCAGAACTATACTCCTGAAATACAAGACGCTTACGTTACTTATGGTGGTTTGCTTATCGGTAGAACAACAAGTCTCTTCACAGACGCTGCTGCTATTCCTCCAACCATCGACAGCGAAGGTCCTAATGGTTTGACTTACAAGACTAACAATGTGTTTAATTTTAGAAGCCATTGGGGTAGAAACGGCCGTTTCAGTGCAGGCCTCGGTCTTGAAATGCCAAGTACAGACTTTACAACATCTAATAATCAAAGCGTTACAAATCAGTACATTCCAGACTTCCCATCTTACATTCAATTCGCATGGGGAAAAGGCAACAACAGCCACGTCAGATTGAGCAGCATCATCCGCAACGTGAACTATCGTAACAATATTAAGGATGAGAATAATATAATCTCAACTTATGCTTGCCAACTCAGTGGTTTAGTTACAATTAAAGATAAACTGGTATTCTATTACCAAGCCACTTACGGTAACGGTATCACCACATACATACAAGACGTAAGCGGTTTGAAATTAGACTTTTTGCCTAATGGCGTTGTTGACAAACAAGAGAAAGATGCCGGCAAATTGGATTATGTAACATCAATGGCATATTACGCAGGCTTACAATACAACTTCAACCCAAGAACATTCGTATCTTGCACATTCAGTCAAGTAGGCATTGAAATACCTGATAATTATAAAGATACAGACTTGTACAAAGAAGGTTACTACTTAGCAACCAACTTCTTCTGGTACGCAAGACCTAACGTACAATTGGGTGCCGAATACCTTTACGGCAAACGTGTCGACCAAAATGACAATTGGGGAGATGCAAACAGATTACAAGTAATGCTACAATATAACTTCTGATTTTTTTAAATAATGCTTTTTCATGCTTGGGCTGTTCGTTTTGAACAGCCTTTTTTGTATGTTTGCAGAAAAATAATTAACAATGAAATTGATAATCGATTGCGGTTCCACAAAGGCCGATTGGGTCATTTTAAATGGGAAAGAAGTTGTCATTACATTTAATACCGAAGGCTTTAATCCTAATTATACCGATAAAAATACAATATCAAGTATAGTTTTAAGTAATGTATCATATAAAACTTATATTCAAGATATTACAGAAGTTTATTTCTACGGAACAGGATGTGGAAATAAGGAGAATTGCAACATCGTCGAAGAGATATTCAGATCGATTTTCATCAATGCGGAAATACACGTAACCCATGACTTGATGGCGGCATGTCACGCGCTTTTCGGAGACAAAAAAGGCATCGCATGCATCTTAGGCACAGGTTCTCATTCTTGCCATTATGATGGTAAGGAAATCATAAATAAGGCGGTTTCTTTAGGATATATTATCGGAGATGAGGGTAGTGGCAACCGTATCGGGAAACAGTTGCTTCGCGACTATTTTTACAATAAAATGCCGATAGAATTATCTGAAAAGTTTGAAAAAGAATACGATACAAACATCGCTTCTGTCATCGATAATATTTATCACAAAACACAGACTTCCAGATATTTAGCTTCATTTTCAAAATTCGCATACGAAAACAAAGAGCACGATTACATAAAAGCAATCTGCTCAAAATGCTTTGACGAATTCATAGAATATTTCATCTTAAGATATGAAACATCAAAAGATTTGGAAATGGGATTTGTCGGATCAATAGCATATTATTTCCAAGACATATTAAATGAACGTCTTGAAAATCAAGGATTGAAGATAAGCAGAATAGTTAAAAATCCAATCGAAGGACTTATTGAATATCACTCTCACCACCGATAACAGCATTGATATATTTTAACATATCTTCCTGTTCGTCAACGGTAAACCATTTATAATCATTGTTTTTTCTCAACCAAGTCATCTGCCTTTTCGCATATTGACGAGTGTTAATTTTTATGTTTTCAATAGCTTCATTAAGAGAGACCTTGCCGTCAAAATACTCAAACACCTCTTTGTAACCAACTGTATTCAAACTATTTAAATGACGTTTCGGATACATTGACTTCGCTTCGTCAAGCAATCCTTCACTAACCATAATCTCAACTCTTTTGTTGATACGATTTATGAGATCCGCTCTTTCCCAAAGTAAAGCTACCTTAATGATCTTAAAATCACGCTGTTTGACAGTGTTTTTTCTAAAAGAAGTATATGTCAATCCTGTTTGATAGCACACCTCTACAGCACGTTGCAAACGACGAGGATTATATTTATCGACTATGTTATAATATTCAGGATCAAGGCGTTCAACCTCATTTTGCAATGCAATCAAACCACCTTTTTTGTATAATTCATCAACTTTGTTTCTTACGTCTTCAGAAATATCTGGAATAGAGTCGAGGCCTTTACAGACAGCGTCGATAAAAAGTCCAGAGCCGCCTGTCAAAACCACAGTATCGTGATTTACAAATAGTTTCTTCAATAAATCAAGGACATCTTGTTCATAATCAGCCACGTCATATTTATCTTCAACATTAAGATTGTGAATCATATGATGTTGAACCTCAGCTTGTTCTTCTGGAGTCGGCGCTGCTGTGCCAATGGGTAACTCCTTATAAAACTGACGGCTGTCGGCAGAGATGATCTCTGTGCTGAGGGCCTTAGCGACTTTTATGGCAGTAGCTGTCTTTCCCGAGGCTGTCGGACCTGCTATTACTACAAGATATTTATCCTTCATCATTTCTCTATTTTATTTGGAACAGGACCATTTGATTTTACTTCTACCGGTTTATTAACTTCTTGAACAACAGTGAGTCCAAGTTTTTTGCCTTCAGCTTTCATAAACTCATAAGCCTCTTTGAAGTTATTTCCGATAATGCCATCTAAAACAGCTTCACGAATGGCTGTCTTGATGATACCAACATTTCTACCTTCGGTAATACCAAATGTCATCATAATAACCTCGCCATTGACTGGTGGCTGCCAATTTCTAAGGTGGTCTTTTTCCTCAAGTTCCTTGAGCTTTTTTCTAACTAATTGAAAATTATTATGATACTTAGCTTTCTTTTCTTCGTTTTTAGAAGTGATATCAGCATCGCAAAGAATCATCAAATCGTCAATATCGTCACCGGCATCAAAGAGCAAACGTCTTACAGCTGAGTCTGTTACTTCCTCTTGCGCCAAAGCGATAGGGCGGAGGTGAAGAGAAATCAACTTCTGAACATATTTCATCTTCTCATTAAGAGGCAGTTTCAATGCAGCAAAAATCTTAGGTGTCATTTTGGCACCTTTTATCTCATGGCCATGGAAACTCCAGCCAATGCCTTTGTCATATTTTTTGGTCAAAGGTTTTGCTATATCATGAAGAACAGCAGCCCATCTCAACCATAAGTCACCGCCTGCAGCTGCAACATTATCAAGCACTTCCATTGTGTGATAGAAGTTATCTTTATGACCTCTGCCATCTTGAACCTCAACGCCTTTCAAAGCTGCCAGTTGAGGGAATATTATCTTCAATAAACCAGAAGCGTCAAGCAATTTAAAACCGATACTTGGTTTTGGTGACAATAAAATCTTGTTAAGTTCCTCGTTGACACGCTCCATAGAAATGATCTTGATTCTCTCAGCATTTCTCTTTATGGAGTCAAACGATTCTTGTTCAATGTTGAAATGAAGCTGTGTCGCAAAACGAATAGCTCTCATCATTCTCAAAGGGTCGTCAGAATATGTCACATCTGGATCTAAAGGAGTTCTTATGATTTTGTCTTCCAAATCCTGAACTCCATTAAAAGGATCAACCAATTCACCGAATGTATCTTCATTAAGGCTGATTGCCAATGCGTTAATGGTGAAATCTCTTCTGTTTTGGTCGTCTTCCAATGTACCGTCTTCAACCATCGGTTTTCTGCTTGATGGCTCGTATGATTCTCTTCTTGCCCCGACAAACTCTATCTCTTTGTCTTTCAGGCGAATCATAGCAGTGCCAAAGCGTCCGTAATATTTCACTTCCTTCTTGTCGCTGATTAAAGAAGCGGTTTTCTTAGCTAATTCTATTCCGCTTCCAACTGTCACAACGTCAATGTCATTTGATGGACGATTAAGTAAAATATCACGAACGTAGCCGCCAATAACGTAAGATTCATAATTAAGCGCACGACTTGCTCTTGTAATGACCTTGAAAAAATGATTGTTTATATGTTCTGATAAATTCTTCATATTGTTATTATTCTGTCAAAACACGATCTGCTGCAGGCACGATATTGACTACCATATCTTGTTTTTCGTCATCGTAGTCGATGATAATCTTCTCACCAATGTTAATCTTTGTTCTGATAATCTCTTCTGCCAAAACGTCCTCGACATATTTTTGAATCGCTCTCTTCAAAGGTCTAGCACCATATTGTTCATCCCAGCCTTTTTCTGCGATGAAATCATGAGCTTTTTCAGTGAGTTCAAGCTGATATCCCATCTCATTTATCCTACTAAAGAGTTTCTTTAATTCAACATCAATAATTCTATGAATATCATTGCGTTCTAATGAGTTAAATATTATAACGTCATCGATACGATTCAAGAATTCTGGAGCAAATGAACGCTTCAATGCATTTTCAATCACGCCACGGCTATATTCGTCTTTAGCGTCTTTTTTAGCCTGTGTTCCAAAGCCGACACCTTGTCCGAAATCCTTCAACTGACGAGAACCGATATTCGATGTCATGATGATAATAGTGTTCTTAAAGTCGACCTTACGTCCTAAGCCGTCTGTAAGTTGTCCGTCATCAAGGACTTGCAACAAGAGATGGAACACGTCTGGATGCGCCTTTTCTATTTCATCAAGCAAAACAATAGAGTATGGCTTACGACGTACTTTCTCTGTCAACTGACCACCTTCTTCATAACCGACATAACCAGGAGGCGCTCCTACCAAACGAGAGACGGCAAATTTCTCCATATATTCGCTCATGTCGATACGGATCAAAGTGTCTTCAGAATCAAACAAATACTTAGCTAAAACCTTAGCGAGATATGTCTTACCAACACCAGTAGGTCCCAAGAATATGAAACTTCCGATTGGTTTATTAGGATCTTTTAAGCCAGCTCTGTTACGGCGTATCGCCTTGGCAATCTTCTTGATGGCATCATCCTGACCGATAACTGTACCTTTAAGTTCTTCATCCATCTGGAGAAGACGGTCGCTTTCATTTTGAGCTATTCTTTGTACTGGCACGCCAGTCATCATCGCAACGACCTCAGCCACATTCTCTTTAGTAACGACTTCGCGTTGAACCTTAGTCTTGTCTTCCCAGTCTTTCTTCTCTTTTTCAAGCTGTTCCATAATGATCAGTTCTTCACTGCGCTGTTGTCCAGCATCTTCAAAACGCTGTTCAGCAATAGAGAGTTTCTTGGCTTCACGAATGTCTTCGAGTTTCTCTTCCAGCTCGATGATTCTACATGGAACATTGATATTGCTGATATGCACGCGAGAACCAGCTTCGTCAAGAGCGTCAATAGCCTTATCAGGAAGATGACGATCTGACATATAGCGTTCTGTGAGCTTAACACAAGCCTCGATAGCTTCATCTTCGTATTTCACAAGATGATGATCCTCGTATTTGCTCTTTATATTATTCAGAATTTCAACGGTTTCCTCTGGTGTAGTTGGTTCTATCAAGACCTTTTGGAAACGACGCTCAAGTGCGCCGTCCTTTTCAATATACTGTCTATATTCGTCTAATGTTGTAGCGCCGATACATTGCAACTCGCCGCGAGCCAAGGCTGGCTTAAGCATATTGCTTGCATCGAGAGAGCCGTTCGCGTTGCCGGCACCTACGATAGTATGTATCTCGTCGATAAACAGAATTATCTCAGGGTTCTTTTCCAACTCATTAAGTATGGCTTTGATACGTTCTTCAAACTGACCTCTGTATTTAGTTCCTGCCACAACAGAAGCGAGGTCGAGCATGACGATACGTTTGTTGAACAAGGCGCGTGAGACCTTACGTTGTACGATGCGAAGAGCCAAGCCTTCAGCGATTGCTGACTTTCCGACACCAGGTTCACCGATCAAGATAGGATTGTTCTTCTTGCGACGGCTAAGTATCTGAGCTACACGTTCAAGTTCTTTTTCGCGGCCTACGATAGGGTCGAGGCGGTTTTCTGCAGCAGCCTTGGTCAAATCACGACCGAAGTTATCTAAAACAGGAGTCTTTGACTTGGCATTAGCATTCTTGTTCTGTGCAGGTTCTTTTGGTTTAACTTCTTCTAAATCATCATCTTCAAAAAGAGAATTCTGTGGCTCTTCCACGATATCTTCTTTCTTCGCAACGTTGTCGTTCATATTATTCTTTTTAACCCTGCTTTTAAATATGTCATAATTGATACCTTCATATTCGAGGCGTTGAGACACTATATTGTTGTCATCATGAAGAATTGCCAGCATAAGATGTTCTGGATCAATCAATTCACAATTGAATTCTTTTGCAACTATATATGTGAATTTCAAGGCACGCTCTGTTTGTTTTGTGAGCGGAATATTATCGGTATTGCTTTTTTCAATAATATTAGATTTTATCGAAGCGACGAGTTTCTGTTTAAACGCTTCAATATCAAGTTTTAATTCGTCAAGAATATTAGTTACGTTATTGTCTTTTCCGTCAATGATTCCCAGGAAAACATGTTCCAGGCCAATGTAAGAATTGCCTAGTCTTACGGCTTCTTCATGACTGCGGAACATTATTTCACGAGCTCTTGGAGAAAATTTAGCATCCATATTTTAGTTATTGTTTAAATAAATCAAATTGTAATTTTTGTCATACCTGACAAGAAATTTTGTGCAAATATAATAACAAAATCCACACCATTTTTGCCTCTGTCAGTAAATAACATTTTGTTGTAAAAAAAGTTTAAAAAATAATCGCAATAGGGCAGAAGCAATGAAAAAAAATATTATTTTTGCTACTTAAAATTGAAAAAAAATATACTAAATAATAAGAGATGGAAGAACAATTGGAAGAACAATTAGGTGGAGAAAAAATAATCCCAGTTAACATTGAGAACCACATGAAATCTTCATACATCGACTATTCGATGTCTGTTATCGTTGCACGTGCGCTTCCTGATGTTAGAGACGGATTGAAACCTGTACACCGTCGTATTTTATACGGTATGATGGATATGGGGTTGTTATCTAACCGCCCATATAAAAAGTCTGCTAAAGTTGTCGGTGAAGTTTTAGGTAAGTATCACCCACACGGCGACAGTTCTGTATACGATGCCATGGTTCGTCTCGCACAGCCTTGGAACATGCGTTATCCAATGGTCGATGGCCAAGGTAACTATGGTTCTATCGATGGCGACAGCGCAGCTGCTATGCGTTATACAGAAACAAGATTAAAGAAGATAGCAGAAGAAATGTTGGTAGATATCGACAAAGACACTGTCGATTTCCAAAACAACTACGATGACTCTGAAAAAGAACCAGTAGTGCTCCCAGCATTGATACCAAACCTTTTGGTTAACGGAGCTAGCGGTATCGCTGTTGGTATGGCAACAAACATGGCGCCTCATAACTTGAAAGAGGTTATCGACGGTATCATCGCTTATATCGATAATAAAGATATAACTATCAGCGAGTTGATGCAATATATCAAAGCTCCTGATTTCCCAACAGGCGGCATCATTTACGGCTACGAAGGTGTTAAAGACGCTTTCGAGACTGGTCACGGAAGAATCATATTGCGCGCTGAGACAACGATAGAAACTCACGGCAACCACGAAAGAATCATCGCTACATCAATACCTTATCAAACCAACAAGGCTGAAATGATCAAGAAAACAGCCGAACTTATTAATGATAAGAAACTTGAAGGTATCGCTGACATCCGCGATGAATCTGACCGTAGCGGTATGCGCATCGTTTATGAATTGAAGAAAGATGCGGTATCAAGCGTGGTTCTCAACAAATTATTCCAAATGACCGGATTACAAAGCTCTTATTCAGTAAATAACGTAGCTTTGGTAAAAGGCCGTCCACAAACATTGAACCTCAAGCAATTGATCCAATATTATGTTGAACACCGTCACGAAGTCGTTATTCGTCGTACTCAACATGATTTGAACGAGGCTAAGAAACGTGCTCATATATTAGAAGGTCTCGCAAGAGCTATTGACATTGTCGATGAAATCATCGCAACAATCAGAGCTTGTAAAGGCGGTTCTTCAGAAGCAAAACAAGCCTTGATGGAACAGTTCGGATTTGACGATCCACAAGCAGCTGCTATCGTTGCATATCGTCTCGGTCAATTGGCAGGTCTCGAAATCAAGAAGATCTTGGATGAATTGGAACAATTACATGCTCTCATCAAACACTTACAAGACATCCTTGATAATGAAGGCATGCAATTCGATATCATCAAGACTGAACTCATCGCTGTTAAGGAAAAATACGGTGACGAAAGAAAGACTATCATTGAGCATTCTGCTGATGACATTAGAATCGAAGACTTGATCTCTGACGATCCTGTAGTTGTGACAATCTCACACCTCAATTATATTAAACGTACAAACCTCAGCGAATATAGAAGACAAAGCAGGGGAGGCAAGGGCTCTAAAGGTTCTGACGCCCGCGATGAGGACTTCATCGAACATCTCTTCGTGGCTACAAACCACAACTATATGCTCTTCTTCACTGAAAAAGGCAAGTGCTTCTGGCTTAGGGTATTCTCAATTCCAGAAGGTACAAAAACAAGCAAGGGTCGTGCAATTCAAAATCTTATCAACCTCGAACCAGGCGACAAAGTCAAGGCGTTTATCAATGTTCCTACTTTAAGCGATGAAGACTTCATTAATAATAATTATGTCATCATGGCAACTAAGAAAGGTATCATCAAGAAGACAACCCTCGAGGCTTATTCACGCCCACGTCAAAATGGTATCATCGCGTTGACAGTAAGAGAAGGTGACGAATTACTTTCTGTATGTCTCACAAACGGACAACAGGAAATGTTGATGGCACTTCGTTCAGGTCGCGCTATTAGATTCAACGAAAGCAACGTAAGACCAATGGGTAGAGGCGCTTCAGGTGTACGCGGCGTTACTTTGGCTGACGAAGAAACTGATGAAGTAGTAGGCTTAATCTGCGTAGATCCAAACGGAACATCAGACATCTTGGTTGTTTCTGAAAAAGGTTACGGAAAACGTTCTGAATTGGATGAATATCGTGTAACTAACAGAGGCGGTAAAGGTGTCAAGACACTCAACATCACAGATAAGACTGGTGACTTGATTGCTATTAAAGACGTTGTCGATGGTGACGACTTGATGATTATCAACAAGTCTGGCATCTTGATCCGTATAGCTGTCGATACATTGAGAGTTATGGGTCGTGCAACACAAGGCGTCCGTTTGATCAACTTACGTAACAATGATGAAATCGCAGCTGTTACTAAAGTCAGTGCAGACATCATTGAAACAGAAGAAGATGAATTGTTAGAAGACGAAGCATTGAACAATGAAGAATCAGCAAATGAAACATCATTGTCAGAAGAAACAGAAGCATCAGATGCTACTGAAGAAAATACAGATAATCAATAATTTAAATAACAACAAAAATTAAATAAAAATGAAAAAAGTGACATTATTAATAGTTATGTTAGCATTCTTCGCTAATGTTTCTATGGCACAAAACAAAGAACGCGTCAACGCATTCAATTACAATAAAAACGCTCAGGGTTATATTACAACTGCTGAACAATTAGCAAAACAAAACAGAGCTGACAAAGCTGCAAAACAAATGAGCTTCGCTAAGATAGAACTCGGAAAAGCTAAAGCATCTATCGACTTAGCAGCTGAAAACGAAGAAACTAAAAACGAAGCAAGAACATGGCATTACTATGGCATCGTTTACTACAAAATAGCAGCTTATCCTGATTTCAATGACTTAGATCCAGAAGCATTGGATAAGAGTCTCAACGCTTTCATAAAGATCATTGAATTAGATCCAGCTTATGCAAATGACAGACAAAATATGTTTGACATTTATCAACATATTCAATCAATTACATCAAATTACTTCAACAAAGGCGCTGTCGCATACGAAAACGGCGAATATAAAGAAGCAATTGATTGCTATATGTCAGCTTATAAATCAAATTTAGTTATCGGTCAAAAAGACAACGAAGCATTGCTTATTGCAGCACAAATCGCTCTTTACAATGCTAAAGATTATGAAACAGCAATCGCTATCTGCAACCAATTATTAGCAGAACAATACGAATCTCCAAAAGTTTACCAATTCTTGGCAGTTGCTAACAGCCAATTAGGTAACGATGAAGATATGCTCAAATATATCAATGAAGGTAGAGCTAAATTCCCAGAAGATGACAATCTTGTCAATGAACAAATCAACGCTTATTTAAAACTTAAGAGAGAAGCTGAAATCATTGACCAAATTAAGGAAATGGCTAACAAAAACAGCAACAACTCAATCTATTGCTTGATCATTGGTACAATCTACAGTAACCAAGAATCAGAAATCTATAATGTAGATTCAGCATTAGTATATTACAACAGAGCTATCGAAATTAACCCAAGTGATGAAAATGCATATATCAACGTTGGTAGTATGTACATCGACAAATCAGCAGCTTTAATCAACAAGGCTAATGAATTACCACTTGACAAATTCAAAGAATACGATGCTTTAATCGCTGAAGCTAAAGTTTTCGATGAAAAAGCATTGCCATACGTAGAAAAAGCTTACGAATTAGTTCCAACAGACGATGCTATCAGACAAGCTTTAAGAACATTATATGTTCGTTTAAAAATGATGGACAAAGCTAGAGCATTAGAAGCAGCAGCTGAATAATCTTTAGGTGTAAATTGTGTCGTCCTGAAAAATCGTTACAGAATTTGATACAAAAATAATTAAAGTTTTCTAAATGACAACACGGCGCGCCGTGTTGTCATTTTTTCGTTCTGTAAGTTACAATTTTCTTTTCACTTTGGCGATGCATCTCATCT
>JAFYUH010000004.1 GCA_017549605.1 Bacteroidales bacterium | reverse complement strand
GTAGATACGGTTGTTGAAAAGGAGGAGGTTCATGTCGATGTTACGACGGACAGCGTGGATGAAGTGGTTACCACCGATAGCTGTACAGTCGCCGTCACCTGTGATGACCCATACGGAGAGGTTTGGATTAGCAAGTTTCACACCTGTAGCGATAGCTGCTGCACGGCCGTGGATGCTGTGGAATCCGTATGTGTTCATATAATATGGGAAGCGTGAAGAACAGCCGATACCAGAAACGACTACGATATCTTCTTTTTTCTTTCCTAATTTTGGAAATACGTCTTCAACAGCTTTCAAGATTGCATGGTCGCCACAACCTGGGCACCATTTAACTATTTGATCGCTTACGAAATCTTCTTTTGTAAGATTAACAACCTGATTGTTATTTATATTTTCCATAGTAGTATTGTCTTATTTTAAAAGGTCATTAAACTTATTTTCTAATTCGGCTGTCAAGAATGGCAAGCCTTGTACTTTATTATATTGTTCGTAGATATGTCCAGGGTGTTTCATGCGTAAGTAGTTAGCAAATTGACCTCTGTTCATTTCACAAACGACGATCTTCTTATGACCGCTCAACACTTGTTCTGTGTTCTTTGGAAGTGGAGAGATGTGACGGAAGTGAGCATGTGCTACTGACTTGCCTTCTGCGATCATCTTTTCAACAACTGAAAGAACAACACCGTAAGTACCGCCCCAGCTTACTACGAGGAGATCAGCGTTAGGATCACCGAGGATTTCTTGTTCTGGGATATAGTTAGCAACGCGGTTGACTTTTTCTTCACGGAGTTGAGTCATGAGTTCGTGGTTCTTAGGATCGTGTGATACGTTACCCTTACCGTTTTCTTTTTCAAGACCACCGATGCGGTGACGTAAGCCTTCTGTTCCTGGGATAGCCCATTCGCGGCGTAATCTTTCTTCGTCACGGCGGTATGGTTGATATTCAGGATCGTTAGCCTTAGCGATTGGAGGAACGATTGCTGGAAGGTCAGCAACTCTTGGGATACGGAAGATTTCTGTACCGTTACCGAGAGAACCGTCTGTCAATAAGATAACAGGAGTCATGTGTTCCAATGCGAGTTTACAAGCTTCGAATGCTGAGTAGAAGCAGTCGACTGAGCTCTTAGCTGCCAATACGATGAGAGGAGCGTCGCCGTTACGGCCGAATAAAGCTTGGTTCAAGTCGCTTTGTTCTGTCTTAGTAGGAAGACCTGTTGAAGGACCGCCACGTTGTACGTCGATGACAACGAGTGGAAGCTCTGTCATAACAGCGAGACCGAGGGCTTCTGACTTAAGAGAGAGACCAGGACCTGAAGTTGTAGTCACTGATAAACAGCCTGCGAATGAAGCGCCGATTGATGATGTGATACCAGCGATTTCGTCTTCAGCTTGATAAGCCTTGACTTTTAAGTTTTTGTATTTTGTAAGTTCAACCAAGATGTCTGTAGCAGGAGTGATAGGATATGAACCTATGAACAATTGGCGACCTGAGCGTTCGCTTGCTGCCATGAGACCCCATGCTGTAGCGATGTTACCAGAGATATCGCGATATTTTCCCTTAGGAAGTTCAGCTGGTTGAATACGATATGTGTTAGCAAAGATTTCGAGAGTGTCAGCATAGCTGTAACCAGCAGCGACAACAGTCTTGTTTGCTTCAATAACCTGAGGTTTGTTTTTGAATTTTGTTTCGAAATAATGGTTAAGCTGAGTGATGTCGCGGTTGAAGAGGTACATAACGATACCGAGAGCGAACATGTTCTTTGACTTAAGCATTGATTTTCTATCCATTCCGAAGTCTTTCAAAGCTTCCATTGTAAGAGTTGAAATAGGAGCCTTGATGACTTTGTATTGGCTGAGAGTATCATCTGTTGTCGGATCTGAAGTATAGCCGGCTTTTTCGAGAGATTTGTCAGTCAATGAATCGACGTCGAAAATGATTGTTGTACCAGGTTTTAACCAACGCATGTTAGCTTTGATAGAAGCTGGGTTCATTGCGACTAAAACATCGCAGAGGTCACCTGTTGTGTGTACAGGTTTGTGACCGAAATGCACTTGGAATCCAGATACGCCTGACACTGTACCTTGTGGAGGACGAATTTCAGCTGGATAATCAGGGAATGTAGCGAAATCGTTACCGGCGAATGCTGTTGAATCTGAGAACAAATTACCAGTCAATTGCATACCGTCTCCAGAGTCACCCGCAAAGCGGATAACTACTTGTTCGAGTTCTACAACTTTTGTTACCTTTGTCATAGTAAACTTATATTAAACTTATTAATTTTTAATGATGCAAATTTTCTGCAAATGTAGTTATTTATTGTGATAGAAATGCAAAAAAAATGAACAAAAATAAAAGAAAAAGTTTTTTTACTTTTTTTTGTTTTTATACCGATTATCTTTATATCTTTGCACCAAATTCAAAAATTAAAAAATTATTATGGCTTACAAAATTTTAGACAATTGTGTAGCATGTGGCACATGTATCGATGAGTGCCCAGTTGGTGCTATTTCTGAAGGTGACATCTATGTAATTGACGCTGATTCATGCGTTGGTTGTGGTTCATGTGCAAGTGCATGTCCAAACGATGCTATCGTAGAAGATTAAGAATTAAATTTATTCGTTAAAAGGGGAAAAAGCTCGGCAGTTCACTGTCGAGCTTTTTTTATTTCCACGGATAACGGACTTTTTCATCTCCACGGATCACTCGTATCTACACGTATTTCTGAGGTTTTGAGATTTTGAGTTTCTGAAGTCTTAATAACATCCTTACATCGGCGAACTATTCCTAAATGCGATTCCTGTCGTATCTTCATAAACACCTGTTTGCAAAAATCCCATTATACTATTTACAATCTGCGTCAATGGATTTTCAACATTCGCCATTCTTT
>JAFYUH010000032.1 GCA_017549605.1 Bacteroidales bacterium | reverse complement strand
ATGAACGTAGCACCATCTTGACCTGTGCACATAAAATCATAGCGAAACTCTTTGCCAGCCAGTGTGGGCCCTTGATACTCTGTAGGAAGACATTGAATATGAGTAACCTTACGGTGCACCGGCAGCAACGTGTTCAAGATAGACATCACCACATCATCATTTCCTGAATTCTTTATCCATACGCGCTTGTGTTTTAAAATTCCACCGACAAAGTTCCACAGAAATAGCCGTATACCCCAAAAGTATACGGCTATTTGCAAAAATCAGCCTCCCACATACGCGGAAGGCCGATTGCTACCTAGAATTTTATTTTTGTTTTACAAAAACAGAAATAAAATTTATGTCACTTCGAGAGAAGTCGAGAGGTCTTGACATTCGTCCTACCATATATAAAAAACCAAACCCGATAGCTTGACGAATCAGGGGCTACCGGGACTAAACGCTGCAAATATATGAAAATGTTTGAGATTTCGCACCGCTTTTGTAACTTTACCTGTTGAAATAACATTATAGGCACGTTATGAATTTATCGACACTCATAAAACAATATTTCTCATCAATGAATGAAGATCTGACAATCGACGTTTTTGATGAGAAGAATATCTATGATGTGTATCAGCGGGTCGTTGGTGTTTTAACTCAGTACATAGAAATCGAGACTACTGTCCTGCAAGCTGTGAGTTACTGTTTCTATGAGATTCTGGATAACGTCTTGATTCATTCCGGCAAGGAGTTGGGTACCGTTATAACTCATTATTGCAGCACAGTATAATGAGACATTCTTGAATGATAACGAATTGAAGGAATTATGGTAACGTTCAGTTTTATACAATATGGTGAGAATTTAGGTACGCGCCCCTTAGGTCAGCGTGTGCGTGAGAGTCTGCTCCCCTTGATAGAGCAGAACGACCTTGTAGTTCTCGATTTTACAGGTGTGAATGTAGTTAGCAATTCATTCGCTGACGAATGTATCGCCAAACTGTTGCTGCATATGACTCTTGCAGAACTCAAGAGCCGCACTACATTCAAGGGGCTTAATCCGGTCGCATCGGAATGCGTGCTCACTGCTCTTCGACGCAGACATTTAGCGACAGCATAACATTCCGGATGGATTGACAGATTCACCCTCTCTATTTGCAATATGAGGACCTCCGACACTTTCCCGGTGATAGCGTCGGAGGTCCTATCGTTTCGAGGAGTATCTCCGACACTTTAGCTGCATTTCTGTCGGAGGTCCCCTATAAAAAACCAAACCCGATAGCTTGACGAATCAGAGGCTACCGGGAATAAACATTGCAAATATATGGTGTTTTCAAATAACAAGCAAGTGCTTGCTATTATTTTTTCTCATTTTGTCAATGCATCTATCTGATTACAAGCGTTATCGACGTGCCCTAAGCCATACAATAGTGATGCCCCATCGATATCCATCCACCTGAAGAGCTCCATTATTCTGTTGTATCTGTTTTGAGCATATGATGTATCAATGCTAACAGGATTTCCGAAACAAATAGGTTCGTGATGGGCAATTCTATTTCTAAGGTTATTGATATAATCCAGTTCTCCAAAGACATATGTATTGTCGTATCGCTGCTGTTTGGACGATTTAGGCTTCTTCGGAAAAACTCTTAAAAGCACCTGACCTGTAAGAAAGAATTGTACATTGTTATACATATATTTCCATACACCGAACTCCATTTCGGACAGAAGCTTCGAGTGCGAGTATGTTCTGCTTCGTATCAAGCCATTATATGCTTGCTCTATGATCTTCCTCGTCTTCTCACTTCTTTTGTCATAATATAATGCTCCACCAGGCAAAATAAGATCCCTCAGCCAATCGTTACCAAGATGCGCTTTCATCACAGCATCAATCCTGTTTCTCAGAGCCACCTCAAAGCAGCTCACCACCACAAACATTTCCTGCGAAAGACGGAGGTTATAACGATATAATGTCATAGCCTTCGCCGTATTTCCTCCACACGCGACATTGTATTTCCTCATACGCTCCGGAGATATGATGTCTTCAAATTCTGTGTACTTCATATCGTGTCCTTTTCTAACAACTTTGCAAAGTTCCACAGAAATAGCCGTATACCCAAAAAGTATACGGCTATTTGCAAAAATCAGCCTCCCACGCGCGCAGAAGGCCGATTGCTACCTAGAATTTTATTTTTGTTTTACAAAAATAGAAATAAATTTTGAGCGTATTATAGCAAAGACTGCAGCTCCGCCACCTGAGCTTCGGTCAGGCCCGTCTCCTTGCAGATCTGGTCGATGGCGATGCCATCTTTAAGCATATTGATGGCAGTTTTGGCCAGTTCTACCCCTTCCGCTTTGCCCTCCGCTTTGCCTTCCGCTTTACCCTCTGCGCGTGAAGCCTTCAGCTGCCCTTGGCGTTTCAGTTCGTCATACATATCATTAGTGTATTTATTGAGTTTATACGTCCTTTAACTTTATGCTTAATTTCTGAATTTCAATGTTTGTCACTACTATGTGAGGTTCTGAAGCCTATTCTCTTTGTATCGGTCTTTGAACTTATTTTTTCAGCCTGCATCTCTGCCAGGGATTCGTTAATAAGTTGTAGTTGCATCATCGTTTCTTCGTTGATATCATTCTGATCTCTTAAAACATCCTCCATATAATGGTTCAATTCCGATATTTGATGTCTCATTTCAACTATATCCATCGACAATTTATCGACAGACGCAAGTGCTGAGCGCATTCTTACAAACGCCCTCATAATGTAGATGTTGGCTTTAACCGCCACCTCGCTTCTTAATAATCCAGAAAGCATCGCGACACCCTCTTGTGTGAAAGCATATGGCATATAGCGTGTACCTCCTCTGTTTTTTGAGGTGAAATTTCTGCACCTCAAAACTTCAAACTCTTCCTTAGTCAGTTCGAACATAAAATCCGAAGGAAATCTGCTGATGTTCGCTTTTACTGTTCTTTTTAGATTTTTGGTCTCGACTCCATACAGTGCAGCCAATTGATAATCAAAAATTACTCTCTGCCCTCTGACCTCATAAATCAGTGCCTCAATTCTCATCTTTTCCAGTGCATTCTTACCCTCCATAACTCATTCGTTTTGTGCCGTATAAAAACAAAAAAAACGCAATACGGGCTATACGACTATGCCCATATCGCGTTGTGGAACTCTAACCGATCCACGGCGTCCAATCTTGCAGACAAATATATCCATTTTTCTTTTAATATGGACTTTTCATTATTAGAATCTCACTAGCATCCAAAAGTTTTTGATATATGTCATCTCGAGGAGCAAAGCGACTTGAGGATTTCCACCTACAAAGTTCCATAGAAATAGCCGTATACCGAAAAAGTATACGGCTATTTGTCACCTCGAGCGAAGTCGAGAAGTCTCGACATCCGTTCTCCCATATAAAAAACCAAACCCGATAGCTTGACGAATCAGAGGCTACCGGGAATAAACATTGCAAATGTATGTTGTTTTTAAATAACAAACAAATGTTTGCAGTAAATCTGATAATTTCTACAACTCTTCAACTGTCTTACGATCAAGACCTAAGCCTTGCGCGATTATGTCAAGATCAACCCCTAATGCCTTTAGGTTTTTGGCATTCTTAAGTCTTTCTTCCGTACGAGACTCTTCTTTGGCGAAATCTATAGAGTTCTCATAATCACTTACTGCAAACAATCGTTTCATATAGTTTCTCAATTCTTCTGCGGTAAAGTTATTTAATTCAGCCAACTTATACAAATCGTTGAAGAACTTTTCATTGAAGAAGCTTGGTGGAGCAGTAAGTTCGTGCATATGTTTGAGAGAGTACGTCAGCTTATCTAGCAAGGTTATGCATTCTTCCTCTGTTTTCTTGAAGCGCTTCATCTCAATATATGTAAAATTCACTATGTTATTCAACAGCTCGTGTGTTTCGCTTTCACGCAATTGATAGCAACATATGTACTTTTCTGTAGGAAAATCTTTCCTATGTTCAAATGAGAAATTCATTATTGCTATGAGATAAACCGGTCTAAGATCATAATTCCATTTATACTGGGGATTAAGATTATTCTTTTCCCTGTGAGTACGTGCCTGCGAACTGATGTGCGATGAAACATATGCAATTGACCTGTTCTTAAAATTCACCTGATTGGCCTTCTGCATTTCTGCAATGAAGACCCTTCCGTCAGATGTTGTACAGGATATATCGAAGATTACCTTATTATCCGCAATGGTATCGCCCAGATTCTCCGTCGGCAGATAATCAATATCCACAATATCCTCATCCGGTATCACCATCTTCAGAAACGGCAGCATTATCAGCTTGTTGCCGAATAACCTCTTGAATATAAAGTCCACCATTACATTTCCATACTTGGCGTTAATCTGCGCCAGCATCTCCTCTTTCGTTTTCACTTTATTTGCCATAAGCTTAATAGTTTTAATATTACGCTGCAAAGTTCCAGAGAAATAGCCGTATACCGAAAAAGTATACGGCTATTTGCAAAAATCGGCCTCCCACGCGCGCAGAAGGCCGATTGCTACCTAGAATTTTATTTTTGTTTTACAAAAACAGAAATAAAATTTATGTCACCTCGAGCGAAGCCGAGAGGTCTTCAAAGAACAAACAATTATACGCAAGTGTTTCTTTCGGGATCATCAATGCATCTATCTTGCAGGCGCTGTCGATGTGGCCTGATGCATATAAAATGAGGGGGCATTGATGGCCTTCTGGATGAAATGAAGAAGGCATTATTATATTACTCAAATATTGGGATGAATATGGGAGGGTTCGAGTAGGGGGAATACTATCTCAGCTACCAATAAACCAGTGGTGGGAATTGGTGCGACCAAAGGAGAGAACGGCATCTATGTCCAGAAATTAACTGGCGGTGCAGGTAGCAAGTCCCATATTGCTGGCGAGATGTTCCCTAT
>JAFYUH010000031.1 GCA_017549605.1 Bacteroidales bacterium | reverse complement strand
TTACATCCTCGCTGACCGTGACCCTGTCACACGCGAAAACCGTTTCGGTGGCTTAGACCTTCTCCGTCTCTGCATCGCTCGCCGCGTTTATACAAACAACCACATGGATGTTATCGCAGCAGCTTTGAAGAACGTTTACGATCGTCGCGACGAAATCAAACACGGTGTAAGAATCACATGGGAAACAGAACTCATGCGTCACTTCACAGTTCATTTAGAAAGAATCGAAGATTGATATAATCAACTAAGAACGTTGAACCTTGAACCTTGAGCTAAAACTAGTTCAAGGTTCTTAGTTCTTGGTTCAAAGCTCAAAGCTCAAAGTTCAAAGCTCAGAGCTCAAAGTTCAAAGCTCAGACTCCCTCATGACAAACATCTTTTTCATAATCGCATTGACATTCCCGGTGGCAGTTGCTTCAACGGCTTTCAGCATTAAAAGTGAACAATTGACAATTAACAATTTACAATTAGGTCGTAAATTGATGTTCGCTCTTATATTGGCATTGGGACAGGGCGTGATGTATTCTCTCGGCAATCTGCTCGGAGGAACATTCATGCATCTTATGTCGAAATACTCGCAGTGGATAGTATTGTCGTTATGCTTCGCCATCTTCTACAGAATGCTCATCAACACTCTGAAGATAAAGAACGGAAGCAACTTATATTTCGTAGAGAGTAAAAAGCATCTGCTGCTTCTCTCAGTGGCATTGGGCGTCAATGCATTCATAGCAGGACTTATGTCCGAATTCTATCAGCCATTCCAAAATATCACACCTTATTTATTAATGGCAGCAGGCTTCGTCTGGTCAGTCGTCGCAATGCTGATACCATTTACCAAAATGAAACTTACTTTCAACAGCCTCTTGAATATTATCTTCGCCTTTGTGATATTGGCGAAAGGATTTTTGACACTTCTTTAAAACTCAGAAATTCAAAGATTTGGAAACTTAAAATCTCATAGACGACCATCTTGACTCCTAATTAAAAAAAACCGTTGTCTGTTGTCTGTTGTCTGTTGACTTTTACTATCTTTGTAAGCTAATTATATTTACAAAGTATGTTTCATCTTACGAAGATATTTCATTTTGAAGCAGCTCATGCCTTGAAAGGCTATGACGGACGTTGCCGTAATATACACGGACATTCGTATGAGATGCGAGTCACAATAAAAGGCATGCCTATCATGGATGAAGAGAATCCTAAGAACGGGATGGTGATGGATTTCGGCGACCTGAAAAGGATTGTCAATGAAGAGATAATAGACCATTACGATCACGCCTTCGTCATAAACCACAAGATGCCAGAAGACTTCATAGAAGAAGTGAAACGTCATTACGACAGATACATCATCGTTCCATTCCAGCCTACCACAGAGATGATGCTTCTGGATTTCTCTAAAAAAATCAAGAAAAGACTTCCTGAAGGAGTTCAGCTTGTCAAGATTTTCCTTAAAGAAACAGACGGCTCCTTTGCCGAATGGATAGAAGAATAATCAATATTAACTTAAAATAATTATCATGAAAAAAACTTTACGTTTATTATTAACATTGGCATTGTTCGTATGCAACATCGCATTACATGCAGATGGCGGCGAATTCTTTCCAGCTCAGGTGACAATCGGTACTGAGTCAAATATTGACAACACACCTTTTGTTAATCAGTACAGCTATTCATGGAATGAGACAATCTATCAAGGAACAGAGATAGGCGGCGAATGTACCATCAACGCTATTTCATACCATAGCGTAGTGGAAGATACACCATATCCTATCGTGTTGGAAAAGTTGGATATCTATATGGCAGTGACAGAGAAATCAGCTTTCGTTTCTTCAATCGACTGGGTTCCAACAAGCTCTCTCGTTAAAGTTTATAGCGGTAACAATATCACAATCGGTGATACTCCATGGGAAAAGATAGTATTGGATGTTCCTTTCTACTATAATGGAAGAGGCAATCTTGCTGTCGTAGTCGCTAAAAAGACTTATGGCTATAATAGAAATTTGAAGTGGTATTACTCAGACGATGACTATACATCAACACTTTATTATGCCAACGACGCTAATGAAAACATCGCTGACGTTCCTCCAACAACAAGCAACGCTGGTACAAGAATGACATACCGCGCTAACATTATGTTAGACGTTGTTTATGGTGCAGTTTCAAGTCCAATCGTTATTTCTCCAAATCCTATCGATTTAGGTATGCGTCCTGCAGGCGCTTGGATGCGTCCTGTTGAAGTGGTTATGTCAACAGACTCTTTGTCTGCAAGCATCTTGGAAATAGAATCATCAAGTAAATATTTCGTTCTTTCAAATGTTGAAACACCAGTGAGTGTCACCACAGAAAATCCATTGACAGTAAAGATCAAGAATGCTGAAAGCAATGTGGTAGGCGAGATGAACGGTCAGCTCACAGTGACAACAAACTATGGTGAAAATGTTGTTGACTTGAAAGCCGTCACTTATTCTCCAGCTAGCGCTGACGTATGGGAAAAAGCTGTTGAAGTAACAGAATATCCTTATTATAACACTCCAAATTTCGACAAGCTTTACAACAACTACTATTTGCCAGGCAACGTACAAGACGGTCCTGACGCAGTCTATAAACTCACTATAGAAGAACCAACAACATTGGCTATCGGCGTCAACGGTGAAAATGCAAAGATCGCTTTGTATGAATCTAACTTCAAAGGCAAAGGCGGCCCTGACGTAGACAACTACTATGGCGCAGTGATAGATCCAAATCAACCAATAGAACCAGAATTCCCAGAAGTTGAAATGCCAGAAGTACAAGGCAACTCATTCTCATTCGACTTCAACGATGGTAAGATGGACGGATGGAGAACTATAGACGCTGACGGTGACCTCTTTAACTGGAATGTCATCACCAGCGGTGCAGGCGCAGGCGTGAAATGTCTCGCTTCATATTCATACGACGCTTCATCAGGCTCAAGCCTTAAACCAGATAACTACGTTGTTACAGTAGGTTCTTATTCAATCGATGCAAATTCAACACTCGAATTCGACATCAAGGCTACAGAAGATTACTTCATCAATGAGACTTACGCTGTCGTAGTTTCTTTAGACGGCGTTAACTTCCAAAACGTTTCTAAAGAGACATTCTATGACGCAAACTGGAACCACAAGACAGTCTCTCTCGCAGCTTATGCAGGAAAAGATGTAGTTATCGGTTTCC
The DNA here is from genome assembly GCA_017549605.1 of Bacteroidales bacterium. Lineage (GTDB taxonomy): Bacteria > Bacteroidota > Bacteroidia > Bacteroidales > F082 > Limimorpha. The sequence continues at coordinate 18,189 of JAFYUH010000031.1, read as the reverse complement.
GTCACTTTGAAACAGGAACAAAGTCATTCGCTATCTTCGTTGATAATGTGACATTGACACCAGGTCGCGGTGACAGATACGCTAAATCAGGAAAATATACAGTTCCAGCAGGTACTTACTACCTCGCAGTATCAGCAACAGAACGCTTCTCTGTCAATATCAACGCTATGACAGAAAACGGTTTCAACCCTGTTACAGAAGTCGTTGCTCAAGAAATCGATGATAACAAAGTCAGCATGATATGGAGCTACGATTTCATTGCTAACGGCATAGTTCTCGGCAACAAAGAATTGGCAAGCAAGAACAGAGCTGACGAAAAGAAGACAGTCTTGGGATACAACATCTACAGAAGAAATACTTTAAACGATGCTGAACCAGAACTCATCGCTGAAGGCTTGACAGATACAACTTATACAGACGCTACATGGAGCACAATGACAATGGGTCTCTACCAATGGGGCGTATCTGTAATCTATGATGCAGGCAACGGCGCTGAATTTGAAACTCCAGCAGCTTATTCAAATATTTTAGGTAAAGACATGTTCACACCGTTTAGTGTTGCTGTTGCTACAGAAAACGGTCTTTCAGCAGCAGGAACAAAAGTGTCATTCTATAATGTTTATGAACCTTTATACAAATATGAAGTTGTATTGGATGAGACAGGCGTCTATAACTGGGAAGCATTCCGTAGAGGTACCTACAGATATTCAATGTCATTGGAAAACTATAAACCAGGTCCTACAAATCAATTGGTTGAAATTTGGGACAATGAAACTTTGGAATATACCTTTGAAGAAAAATTCATCCTCGGTGAACTCTTCGTTTCATCAACAGCATGGGCAATGTGGACTGACAAAGCTGATTCATATCAAGTTAAATTAGACGGTGAATTAGTTGCAGAAGTAACAACTCCTTACTATCAGTTTGATGTTGAAAAACTCGTTAAAGGCCGTGAATATACAACAACAGTCATCGGCTCAAAAGAGTTGGAATACAAATGGACTTATGTTTCATGCGAAGGTTTGGTACAAGCCAGCGATTTCGAAGTTGAAGCTAACGGTAAAGAAGTCTCAGTATATTGGACACTCCCAGTGAAAGGCTTCAGCACATCAGAATTCAAATTCGATTTTGAAGATGAGACATTGAACGGTTGGGTTACAATCGATGGTGACGGCGACGGATACACATGGGCAAACTCAACACAATATTCTCAAACAGAATGTGGCTTCGAAAGCTTCTATAGCGCAATGTCACACTCATGTATGCAAGTGACACCATTAACTCCTGACAACTATTTGTCAACAGCAAAGAGATATCTCATCACAGAAAACTCAAGACTTAATTATGTTGTAAGCGCAGAAAGCAAGCAGTTCCCAGAAGAACATTACGGCATTGCAATCTCAACAAAGAGCAATTATAACAAGAATGACTTCACAACAATATGGGAAGAAACATTGCCAAAGAATGACGAATCAGTAACATTCCACGGCACATGGTATGAAAGATCAGTCGACTTGAGCGCATACGCAGGACAAGAGGTTTACATTGCATTCCGTCACTTCAACTGCACAGACCAATTCTGGATCAATATTGATAACGTAGAGTTGACAACAGTTGAAACAAGAAGAAAAGACGGTGAATGGTTAGATTATTTTGATATCAATGCAGGTAACAGCACCTATGACGCATTAGGCTTGCAAGGCGGAGCTACATTCTACTGGGGTACAATGTATCCAGCAGAAGACCTCCAACAGTTCGCAGGTCAGTCTTTGACAAAAGTATCTATCTATGACCTCGTAGCTCACGAAGGTAGATTCTTGATCTATGTCGGTGGTGACAAGGCACCTGGTAATTTGGTTCATGCTCAAGATTATAAGACAACAGCTTCTAAGACATTCGTTGAATATGAATTGACAACACCTGTCGACATCACTGGCGATCAAAATGTATGGGTAGTATTCAATAACTATACAGGTCAAAACGTAGGTTCATATACAATAGGATACACATATCCTAACGGCCGTTGGTTCTCAAAAGATGGCGTTAATTGGACTGACATCTTATCATATTCAGGATATAACTTGACATGGTTGATTCGTTCTTTCGTTGAAGAAGTTCCAATTCCAAACCCAACAGATCTTGATGTCATCGGCGCTATGTTATACCGTGACGGCGAATTGTTGACAGAACAACCTATTGCAGAAGATAAATTCGTTGAGACACTCTCAGAATATGGCGAATACGAATACTCATTGAGAGTCGTTTATGGCGGCGAGGAAGAAGATACATATTATGCAATGTCATGTCCTCAAACTATAAACTTCTTACATGATTTGAAATGTAAGGCTCCTAAGAACCTTTACGCTGCTTCAGCTATCGAAGACGGCAAGATCGGTACTAGATTAGAATGGCCTTATACATTACACGGTTCTGACTGGTTATACTATGACAATGGTATCGTTTCTACTGGTTTGGGTCTTGTCGGCGCTCCTGTCTATTGGGCAGTCATGTTCCCAGCAGAAGAACTCGAATTCTATAATGGAACATTGGTAACAAAAGTCGCTTTGTTCGACTATGAGTCACATGACGGTAACATCATGATTTACTATGGCGGCGAAACAGCTCCAGACTTGATGATCCATAGCCAACCATACGTATGTACAGGCAAGAGAGAATTCGTTGAATTTGAATTGACAGCTCCTATACCTGTTGACGCTTCAATGAACCTCTGGGTTGTATTTAACGCTAATCAAGGTAACTATCCAGCACCTATCTGTAAAGATACAGGCAACAAGAACGGTCGCTGGATGTCAACAGACGGCGTGAACTGGGCTGATATCGGCGCTGTCCCTGATTTGGCAGGTACATTCATGGTTCGTGCTTATGTTACAAGCGACATGAGAGGCGACATCTCATTGGGCGGAGAACGTAATGATAATAGAGATTCTAAATTCTCACACTATAACGTATATCGTGGAACATCAATGAATAACCTTGAAGTTGTTGCTCAACCAACAATAGGTTATTACTTCGACGAAGTTTCAAAAGGCTCTTACTACTATCAGGTGACAGCTACTTACGTTGACGGTGATGTGGAATGTGAATCAGAACCTGCTAACTCATACTTAATACCTGAAGACAATTACGTTAAGGTTGAAGTTACAGCTGTAAAAGAAAATGCTCTCGACGATGTCATGGTTTATCCAAATCCAACAAACGGCAACTTGAACATAGCAGCTGAAGGCTTGAGACGTATCACAGTTATCAATGCATTAGGTCAGGTGATGTACGACAGCAACGCTAACTCAGACAAGGTAACCGTTAATATGTCAAGCTTCGATGCAGGTATCTATATGCTCCGCATCGCAACAGAAAACGGAATGACAACACAGAGAGTTTCTGTTATTAAATAAGGAACTGAGGATTTGAGGAATTGAGGAACTGAGGATTTGAGGAATCCCTCATACCCTTAAATCCTTAAATCCTCATACCCTTAGTTCCTTAGATCCTCATACCCTCAAATCCTAAAAAATGTGGAGATTTTGTCTCCACATTTTTTTTATCTTTGCATTATGGTATCAATACAAAATCTTAGCATGCAATTTACCGGTGAGGATCTCTTCACCGATATTAATTTTATGATTCGTGAGAAGGATAGGATAGGCCTCGTCGGAAAGAACGGCGCTGGCAAGACTACTCTCATTCGTCTTCTCTGCGGTCTAGAACAGCCTTATAAAGGCGACGTGATAATGTCTGACGACGTCACTATCGGTTATCTCCCTCAAGAGAAAAACGTACATAGTACCAAGACGGTTCTCGATGAGGCGATGACAGCCTTTGAAGAATATTATGAGATAGAACGTCAGCTGGCGAAACTGCAGGATGAATTGTCGAACAGAGAAGACTACGAAAGCAATTCATATCAGCGTCTCTGTGAGAAGATGAGTCATCTCAACGAACGTCTCGCCATCATGGGCGGACATTCCATCGAAGGGGAGGCTGAGCAGATCCTCATAGGTCTTGGCTTCGACCATAACGACATGCAGCGTCAGATGAATGAGTTCAGCAACGGCTGGCAGATGCGCGTCGAACTCGCTAAGATACTCCTTCGTAAACCGAAGCTCTTGCTTCTCGACGAACCTACCAACCACCTCGACATTGAGTCAATACAATGGCTGGAAGGTTTCCTCAAGAATTATTACGGTTCCATATTCATGGTGTCGCACGATAGAGCATTCCTCGATCATATCACCATAAGAACGATAGAGATCTCCTGCGGCAAGATATACGATTATAAATGTTCTTACTCTGAGTTCATAGAGAGAAGAGAAGAGCGTATTGATATTCAGAAGGCAGCCTACGACAATCAGCAGCGCGAGATAAAAGAGATAGAGGCTTTCATCGAACGCTTCAGATATAAGGCTACAAAAGCCAAGCAGGTGCAGTCGAGAGTGAAACAGCTCGAGAAGATGGACGTGGTGCAGATCGACGACCAGGACAAGTCGGCTATGCATTTCAAGTTCCCGCCAGCACCGCATTCCGGCAAGGTGACACTCGAAATAAACAATCTGTCAAAGTCATACGGCGAGAAGAATATTCTCAATAATATAAGCCTCCTTATCCCAAGAGGCGAGAAGATCGCTTTCGTTGGACGTAACGGTGAAGGCAAGTCGACATTGTCTAAGATCATCGCTGGCGTATTAGATTATGAAGGCGAACTGAAACTCGGTCACGAGGTGCAGATAGGTTATTATGCACAGAACCAACAGGACATGCTCGACCCTGAGAAGACTGTCTTCGAGACCCTCGACGACGTGGCTACAGGCGACATGCGCGTGAAGGTGAAGTCATTGCTCGGCGCTTTCTTGTTCAGCGGCGAGGCGATAGAGAAGAAAGTCAAGGTGTTGTCGGGAGGCGAGAAAGCTCGCTTGTCGCTCGCTAAGATGCTGCTCTTCCCAACGAATCTCCTCATCCTCGACGAGCCTACCAACCACCTTGATATGTTGTCGAAAGATATCTTGAAGTCGGCACTGCTCCAGTTCGACGGCACATTGATAATAGTATCTCACGACCGTGACTTCCTCCAAGGTCTTACCAACAAGGTGTATGAGTTCAGAAAACCTAATATAAAAGAATATATCGGCGACATCTACGACTTCCTCGAAGAGAAGAAAATGAAGGAACTCGATGACCTTAACAAGAAACAGAAGTCGCAGCCAGCAGTGGAAAATACCGTCTCTCAAGGCAAGCTGGATTACGAGCTTAAGAAACAAAACGACAGAGAAATAAAACGTATTGAACGTGAGATAAAGAAGATTGAAGAACAGATCGAGGCTGTTGAACTTGAAATAGCTGAGATGGACGATATTATGTCATCTCCAGAGGCACATCCTAATGTAACCCTTGACAACGATTGGTATAATCGTTATGGTGAAAAGAAAGCCAAGCTGCAAAATCTCATGGAACAATGGGAAGAGAAGTCGATGAGTTTATAAGTCACTAAGACGCCGAGTCTCCAAGACACCAAGGTTATTTATCTACTTGGTGACTCAGAGACTCGGAGACTTGGTGTCTTATAATTTATTATTAACAGGATTTGCGTAAATCTTAAGGAAGATGTTTTCCAAATCTTTCATGTTTTCTTCATTTGCACATGGCAGTTTGCTTAAGCCTTGTTTCATATAGCCGATGAAAAATTCCTTGTCTTCTTTTGTATAGAATTCTTCGTATGTGTTGGCGTTGTTGAGCATATCATGTGCGATGTAGTTAGTTTTATATAACTTATAGCTTTGATATATTCTCTTGTCCATTATCTCAGCCAATGTTGTGAACTTAACGTTTTTCTCAAATTGGTCGCAATATTCAAGTTCTTCTCTTGTGATGCTTGGTGTCACTGTGATATTGATCTGACCTTTTGGCTGCATGATGCCTGTGATGATGCTTCTGAGGTCTTCACCAGGTTCCTTGACGTATTTCTGGAAGCTTGAGATATAAAGTTCCATAGTTTTGTAGAAATCGCAAGGTTCATATTCGTATGATATAGCGACAGGTGTGATGTTGATTTCTTCGAAATTTTCTACGAAAGGCTTGTCGTTGCCTAAAGAGAACATCTTCAATACTCCGAGTTCTGTCTTGTCGTCGCCGTCTTTTGTTCTTCCGTTACGTTGAGCAATCCATACAGACTCTTTCTTGTCGTTTATCACATAACGCATATATTCTGAAGCCAAGACAGAGTCTCTGTATAAGTCCTTGGCGTTGCTGCTGCGCATGATCTTGAACATCTTGTTGACGCCAGCGATGTCGATTACGAAGTCGCCTTGCAATAAGTTGTTGCCGATAGCCACTTCAAGACATTCTAAGTTATTGCATGCGAACACATAGCATAATATAGCTGCGTCTAAAGCGATGTCTCTGTGATTGCTTACGAACATATTGCTGCTGCCGCTTTTGATGTTTTCGATGCCGCTATATGTGAAATTAGTAGAAGTCTTCTTGAGGATGTTTTCAACTGCGTCGCGCATAAAACCGTGCTGGAAGTCTCTCACGGTCTTATATTGTTTCATATTGTTGATATATTCTTCAGCATTGGTGTTGAGGAATACGGTGTTAATGACTGTAGGCAGATATTTATGTTCTGTGATTCTCTTTATTGCATCAGCGAATTCACTTTCGTTATAAGGCCTGATACTGTCAAATTTTTCCATAATCATTGTTTTTAAAATCTTTAATTGTAGAAATAAAGAGGCATTAAAGCTTGTACACCTTCTGTTTCGTTTAATCTTTCCAAAGCTTCGAAGTATTTTACTTTGTCGCCTAATTTATTCTTTAAAATTGTTTTTGCGTAATATTCTTGTTTGTCAGTCTTTAACAGACTTTCGAATATATCTTCTTGTTTAGGGAATTCTTTTATTGAATATGATTCCAAACCTGCTTTTGTTGCTGCGTAGGCGATAGCTTCTTCTATACCGCCGAGTTCGTCAACCAAACCGATTTCTATTGCGTCGCTGCCGCTCCATACTCTGCCTTGAGCGATGCTATCGACGAATGTCTTACGGATATTTCTTGTATTTGAAACCAATGTGATGAAGTCGTCGTATGTCTCGGTGACGTGTTTCTGCATCATATTAAGTTGGTAAGATGTCATTGGTTTTGTTATTGTTCCGAAGTCAGCGTTTTCGTTTGTCTTAACCTCGTCGAATGTCAAGCCGAGTTTGTCGTTCATGAAACCTTTGAGGTTAGGGAATGTTCCGAATACGCCGATAGAACCTGTCAATGTGGTAGGGTCAGCGAAGATGTAATCTGAACTTGAAGAGATCCAGTAACCGCCAGATGCTGCGTAAGATCCCATTGATACGATGAAAGGCTTTTCTTTTGCTGCTAATTCAACTTCGCGGCGAATCACCTCTGATGCCAATGCGCTGCCGCCAGGAGAGTTGACTCTCATCACGATAGCCTTGACGTTCTTGTCTTTTCTTGCGGCTCTGATTGTTTTTGAAAGACTTACACCGCCGATAGTAGTGTCATCGCCTTCTCCATCAATGATTTGTCCTGAAGCATAGATGATGCCGATATTGCCGTCTCCGTTATATAATTCAGGACGTGCCTTGGCGTATTGAGTGTTCTTGATGAGGTTTAACTTATTGCTATTGCTTGTATTGAGGAGTTTATGTAACTCAGCGATGATTTCGTCTCTATACATAAGCCCGTCGATGAAATTGTTTTTCAATGCAGTTTCTGGCTCGAACATCAATGTCAAATCATCTGCCATTTTATTGATGAGTTCGACATCGATTCCACGAGATTCGCTGATGTCGTTGCACATAGTTTCCCATATTGAACTTAGGAGTTTGGTGTTTTGTTCGCGATTGGCATCGCTCATTTTGTCGAGGAAATATGGCTCAACGGCACTCTTGAATTTATTGTTTGCAGGTCTGATAATCTGCATCTCGATGTCTAACTTGTCGAAGAGATGTTTGTAAAATACTCTTTGTGATGACATGCCGTGTATATCGAGTACTCCGTCAGGGAACATGTAAATATCATCGGCGACGCTTGCAAGATAATATGCGTTTTGTGCATATGTCTCGGCATAACTTATGATGAACTTGCCTGATTTCTTGAATTCAATCAATTGATTTCTGATTTCTTCAATATTTGCTGTTGATGTTCCTATTTGAGAAAGTTCTAGAAATATTCCGGAGATGTTAGGGTCGGTGCTTGCTGCTTTGATATTGTTTAGGATATCGTTCATGCCGGCGTTGTCTGATACCTTAAAAGTAGAGCCGTTGAATACAAGACCTAAGTTGTTGGAGTTGGTTCGTTCAGGGATTTCATAGTCGAGGGTCATATATAAAATGCTCTGTGGCTTGACGCTGACCGCCGTGTCTGATGATGATATTATGGATGAGACAATACTTATTATCAATACTAAGAAAACTGCGACAAGCAATAATGCTGAACCGAGGAATGATGCTAGGAATGTCTTGAAAAACGATTTCATAAAATCTTTATATTAAATAGGGTTCAAAGATACAATTTTTTTTAATTTTGCGCAAAACAAAAGTGATTATGGCGGTACATTCTTATATTCTTTTGGGTACAAATTTAGGTGATCGTGAGTCGTTATTGAAGAAAGCAATCACGATGATAGGAGAGAGCTGCGGTGAGGTCGTCGCCGCTTCTGAAATATATGAGACGGAACCTTGGGGATTTGTTGCTGAGAACAACTTTTTAAACCAGGTGGTGATGGTCGATACAGAACTTGAACCTCATGATCTGCTGAAGGAACTGCTTTCTATAGAAGCTGTTTTAGGAAGACAAAGAGATGAGAATGTTAAAGGCTATGCCTCACGTCCTATGGACTTGGATATTCTGTATTATGATGATAAGATCATCAATGATGACGACTTGATAGTTCCACATCCACGTCTTCATCAGCGACGCTTCACATTGATGCCATTATGTGATATCTCCGCAGATTTTGAACATCCTGTATTTAAAAAGACAAATAAAACATTACTTGAAGAATGTCAAGATACATCTGAGGTTAGTCGCCAAGACACCAAGACACCGAGTCTATAAGGTCGTTCTTAGTTCAAAAGCCTTAGTTCAAAGTTCAATGCTCAAAGTTCAGAGTAAAAAAATAAGCTACTCATCGAGTAGCTTATTTTTTTGTTATCATTTGTTTCAATCTTTTATTGTTGTGATTGTAACATTAGCGCGACGTAATTGTGGTAACAATGGTTCGATTTCTGAATATTTAGCCATCAATTTGCGTAATGTTTCTTCACGGTTTGAAGATTCTTCTATTTCCTTTGCGATAGCTTCTTTGTCAGCTATGTCTGAACCTAAGATAGCTTCGATGAGACCGTTCCAGTCACCGCCATTAGAATGAAGCTTGATGTGTGATGGATCGAGGTGTGTGTGGAGTTCTTCTTGTACTAACTCAGCAGCTGCTTTAGCACGGCCTATAGCAAGACGTTCGTTTTCTTCAGGTGTGCCTTCTGGTGAAGCATAACCTTCAACGATGATGTCTTCTACATGGAAGCCGTTTTGAATTTCTTGAGAAGCTCTGTTGATAGCATCGATGTTAGTTTGTGATTTGACTTTTTCTATCTCGTTCTTAGGGAATACGATGTTAGCGTGGTTTGTGTGGTAGATGGTGTGTTTTTCAACTACTTCAACCTTTTGGTTAGCTGCTTGTTCTGCGAGAGCTTCTTTGATGATTTGTTTTACATCTTCTGGTGTGATGCAGCATTCATCTACTTCTTCTTCAACAACTCTGTCGCATGATGTTGCGAGTTTGTAGCGCAAACCGACATTGAGTGTAGTATGCCAGTCGTTGTGTTTGCCTGACCAGAATGCGTCTGCGATATCGCTGTCGAGGTATTCTGTTGTTACGTCTGCGTATACATCAATGTTTTTGTTGATGATATAGTTTAATTCGAGACCTACAGGTGCTGTCCAAGCTACTTTTCTATCGAAGATGCCGTTGCCTTTTTTGTTGTAGCTGGCGTTGTGATCGTAACCAACAGAAGCTTTCTTGCCGTCAGCGAATGTAGCTCTTGCTCTGTATTGCATTTGGCCGAAACCTACGTGAGCGTAAACTCCGTAGCGACGAGCTTCGTCATATCCGAATATGAAACCTACGAGTTCAGCTGCGATGTTGATATTTGCTTCGTAGTAGTCTGCATAGTCGAGTGTGAAATAGTTCTTGTATTCGCCGTTATAGATGCCATAACCGAGTTTTGCATATATTCTGTATAAGTTATGGAAGTTGTAACCTGCGCCAATGTTCATATTGCCTCTTACGCTTCTGAATGAGTATTGGTTGTCGCCGAAGAGGAATGAAGCGCCGCCGTCAGCCATGAAATACCAGTAGTTGCAGAAGCTGTTGTCTCTTTTGAAGATGTTAGCTTCGCTGCCTAATTTATAGCTTGCGCCGAGACTTAATGATGAGAACCAGTCGTTGTGGTCGCCTCTTGCTACACCGTCTAAAATGTCTGTGTCAGCGTATGTTGCTGTATAATCCAAATAAACTTTCCAGCTAGGGTTGATAGCGTAGTTCAATTCGAGACCCATTGGTATTGTAGCAGCTACTTTTCTGCCATATCTTTCATTGTAACCGTTTTCGTAAACCTCATTGCCGTTGTCGTCGTTGAGTCTGACTTTATATCTTACTTGGCCAAAACCAATGTGAGGAACAGCGTTGAATTTTCTGTCTGGGTTGTAACCAAGGATGATGTCTGTAAAACTGATTGTCAAATTGAGGTTGGCATTGAAATAATTAGACTTGTCGATGCTGACATGGTCATATTTGCCGTTTAAACCGCCGAATCCGATGTTGCCTTTAACGCCGATGATGTTGTCGAATTGATAACCGATACCGAGGTTTCCGTTGAGACCTAACTTAATGCCTGAGTTGTCGCCGTTTAAGAGACCTAAGCCTAAATCACCTGATACGTATGCGTAATCGTTGAAGCTTGTAGTTTGTTTTTCGATTTCATTTTGACCGAAGAATGTCATAGGACATAATGCCAAAACTACTATCATAAAAAGAGTAGTAAAGTTTAATTTATTCATATTCTTAAGATTTAGTCAATAATAAACATGATTTGATTTATCAATAATTTAAATGCAAATATAAATATTTTGTAGAAAGATGAATGTTTTTTTTATGAAAAAAATAAAAAAAAGTCGCCGAAGCGACTCTTGTGTTAAAGTTGAGAATTATTCGACCAATGCTATGAATTCTGGCGAGTCTTGCATGTAGGCAAATTCCATATCATTTTTGGCCATATTCTTTATCTTGTGGTCTTTCTTGATGGCTTTTGCAAGGTGTTTCAAACTCTTTTCAACATCGTTGGTTCTAGCAGCGATGACGGCTTGTAAATATAAGGTCTTGCCGTTTTCTTCGAGACATTTAACTGTTTCTTCTGCAACGATATAGCGCTTGTCTAATGTCTGTGCTAACGCTACGTTGTAGTCGCAGTTAGGATTGTCTTTTGTCATAAGTTTGATTGCTTTGTCATAGTCGCCTTTGTTGATATATACTACACCTTCATTATAGCTGGTGTTCAATCCTAAGTCTTTTGCTTGTTCAAACAAATCGGCGGCGGCCATATAGTCGTTTTCAATTATTGCGATGATGCCTAAGTTGTTGTAAGCCTCGGCCAATAAGTCGTTGATCTCTATGGCTTGTTTTGTGAGTTGTTTTGCATGTCTGATATTGCCTTTTTTGATTGCTACGACGCCGGCGTTGCAATAAGGTTCGGCATTGTTAGGGTAAGTCTCTATTGCTGTGATGTAGATCTTTTCCTTGTCGTTCAATTCCTTTACGATGGTAGCAGCGTACATCATCTGGTCACAGCTTAATGACTTAGGGTTGCTGGTGCACATCTTGGTGATTTGTTCGTCACTCATCATAGGTTCAATGGTGTTGACCTTAACGATACTGCGGCGTAATGAAGGCAAGATGCTCTTTTCGAACTCTGGATATTGCTTGATGTATTTGTTGAGCTGAGCGACTCTTTGTTCTGGAGTCTGTGCCTTTAATGTCTTGATGATGGCGTCTTTATCCTTGAGTGATGACTTGGCGATTGCGTTCATAAGTCCGTCCCAGTCAGGGCCGTTGCCTGTTGTCACGAACTTGATGTCGTTGACATTTTTGTAGCTGACGTGTGTCTTGCTTTGTGAGGCGAGTGAAGCAAGTCTTTTCTTCAAGAAATCTTCTGTCTTCTTGGCTCTGCCTTGTGATAATGCGGTGTTGTATTTTATTGCGCCTTCAGGAGAAGCCCAGCCGATGATTTCGATGTCTTTGATGTTCCATCCTCTCAAGATGTGAGATGTCAGGTCGTTTACTGCGGCTTTGTTTTCGATGTCTTTGTTCAAAGGCACGCTCCAGTTGATGTTGTCGGAGTTGACCATGAAGAAGATGTCGCCGTCATCGGTAACTGTCTTTTGATTTGAAGTAGGAGCGTAAGCTGTGTGTAACAAACTTTTGTCGATGTTCTGTGCGGTGTTGATCACGCCTTCGGCAACCAAGAAAGCTGAGGCTGTGGCAAAGTCGGCCTTGTCCTTGATGCTTTGGTGGTCAGGGTGGATCGTTTCCTTGAATTTATAGACGATAGGCTCTACGATTAATAATGAATTGTACATCGCGTCTTCATAAGGAATGGAGATGGTGTAGGAGTAAGCGGCGCCGTATTTTCTGTTTATGACAACGCCGTCACCATCGACTTTTTCGCCTATGAAGTTAATAGATGGCAACTCTGTCTCGCCTTCTTCATAAACCAAAACCGGTGTTATGTTCATCACGGCTTTCTTGTGGAAATATTTTGGAGGGAACTCGACATCGATGGTGACTGTCACCATATTGCCTCTGTTCTCCAATATCTCTGGTGAAGCTGAGATATATACTTTATCTATACGCTTCGCCATGGTTTTTACGTCATGGTTTTTAGCCTGAAAAACCATAGGTGTCATCATGATAATGACGACAAGTAACGTCTTGAATAGTGAATTAATTCGTTTCATCTTTTGTTGTTTTTAATGTTTATCAAAAAACAAAGATGAAAGTCCTTAGTTCAACGAATCCTGATTATTTTTTCCACAAAGAATTGAAAAGGTGGTACATTACGATGCCTGCGCTAATTGACACATTCAGAGAATGTTTGGTGCCTTCCTGAGGTATCTCGACAGCCTTGTCGCAATATTGCAGGATCTCATCGTCGACGCCGTCAACTTCATTGCCGAAGATGTATGCGCTTCTGTCTTCAGGGATGAAATCGTTAAGCATCACGCTGCCTTCTATCTGCTCGACGGCATTGATCTTATAGTTGTTCTCCTTGAGATATTTACATGCGTCTTCTGTGGTTTCGAAGTAACGCCATTTCACGCTTTCCTCGGCTCCCAATGCCGTCTTGTGAATCTCGCGATGTGGAGGACATGCCGTTATGCCGCAAAGAAAGATCTCTCCGATTCTGAAAGCGTCGGCGGTACGGAAAAATGAACCTATATTACTTAACGAACGAACATTGTCCAATACAATGATCACATCTAATTTTTCAACTTCTTGATATTCAGTTAAACTTAATCTGTTTAACTCAGGCATTGTTAACTTACGCATTGTGTTATGATTTATTGCAAAAATAATGTTTTATCGAAAATAAAACGACAATAAAAATATTTATCTTTGTGAATTAAAAATATGTGAAGATTTTATGGCAAAGACAGATAAAGAAAATCAGGAACTTGAAACCCCTTTGATGAAACAGTATTATTCCTTTAAGGCGAAATATCCTGAGGCGCTGCTTCTTTTCAGAGTGGGTGACTTTTATGAGACTTTCGGCGAAGATGCCATAAAGACTTCAGAGATTTTAGGTATAGTGCTCACCAAACGTGGCAAGTCGGCTGCTACTGCCACAGAGCTGGCAGGTTTCCCGCATCACGCACTCGACACCTATCTTCCAAAACTCGTCAAGGCTGGACAGAAAGTGGCGGTGTGCGAACAGCTCGAAGATCCTAAACTGACAAAGAAAATAGTGAAACGTGGAATCACAGAGCTCGTGACTCCAGGCGTGACATACGATGATAACGTCTTGGTGCAGAAAGAGAATAACTTTCTCGCTTCTATACATATTGAAGAAAAAGAGTCGGGCGTCGCTTTCCTCGACGTGTCGACAGGCGAGTTCTATCTCACTCAAGGCAATAACGAATATATCGACAAGCTGCTTCAGAGCTTCAATCCTTCTGAGGTACTCTGCCAACGTAACAAACGTAAGCTTTTCATTGAAAACTTCAGCGATAAGTATTATCTCACAGTCTTTGACGACTGGGTGTTCACCGACGATTATTCCAACGATATCTTGACTCGTCATTTCAATACAAACTCGCTTAAGGGCTTTGGTGTCAGCGATTTCCCTAAGGGTATAATAGCGGCAGGCGCGGCGATACATTATCTTCACGAAACACAACACGATAAAATAGCATATATCAGTTCTTTGTCGCGCATCGACCAAGGTCAGTTTGTGTGGCTTGATAAGTTTACAATAAGAAACTTGGAGCTTTTGCATTCGTCTAATGCGGGTGCTAAGACTCTCATCGATGTGATAGACAAGACGACTTCTCCTATGGGCAGCCGCTTGATGCGTCGCTGGCTTTCTCTTCCTCTGAAAAATAAGGAGCAGATAACAGCGCGTTATGATATAGTTGATTTCTTCGTTAACAATAATGAATTGATATGCACTTTCCAGGATGCTATACGACAAGTCGGTGACCTGGAACGTCTTATCTCAAAGGTGTCTTTGTTGCGTGTCAATCCTAGAGAGCTGCTTCAGGTGGCTCGCGCCCTTGATCAGGTTGAGGTGTTGAAGAATCTTTGCGAGGAAAGTGAAAATCCTTGCATGCAGCTATATGCCGAACAGCTTAATGTTTGCGATACCATCCGTCAGAGGATAAAGAAGGTGCTTAATCCAGAATCACCATCATTATTGTCGAAAGGCAATTATATTAATGAAGGTGTAGACGAAGAACTTGACAGCTTGCGTAGCCTCTCTCGTTCTGGCAAGGAATATCTTACCGACATGCAAAAGAGAGAAAGTGCCGCAACAGGAATATCTTCTTTGAAGGTGGGATATAATAATGTGTTCGGATATTATCTCGAAGTCACGAATCTTCATAAAGACAAGGTGCCTGCAGAATGGATCCGCAAGCAGACGCTGGCAAATGCAGAGCGTTATATTACAGAAGAGCTCAAGGAATATGAACAGAAGATACTCGGCGCTGACGAGAAGATACATGCGATAGAAGAGCGTCTTTATTTTGAGTTGTTGAATGCATGTTGCGAGTTTGTGGCTCCTATCCAGCTCAACGCTTCCGTGATATCTAAGATCGACTGTCTCGTGAGCTTCGCCTGCGTGGCTTTGAAGAATAATTATGTCAAGCCTGTCATCGATGATTCGTATGTTATTGATATTAAAGAAGGCCGCCATCCAGTAATCGAACAGATGATGCCGGTGGGCGAGCAATATATTTCCAATGATGTTTATCTCGATAGGGAAAAACAGCAGATCATCATCATCACCGGACCTAATATGTCGGGTAAGTCTGCTCTTTTGAGACAGACGGCTTTGATAGTTTTGCTGGCACAGATAGGCTGCTTCGTTCCTGCAGAGTCGGCACGAATAGGCTTGGTCGACAAGATTTTCACTAGAGTGGGAGCGAGCGATAATATCTCTTCTGGCGAGTCTACTTTCATGGTAGAGATGAATGAGACCGCAAGTATCTTGAACAATATATCTAATCGTAGTCTCGTGCTTCTCGATGAAATCGGTAGAGGTACAAGCACTTACGATGGAATCAGCATCGCCTGGGCGATAACTGAATATCTTCATGAGCATCCACAATGCAAGGCGAAGGTCTTGTTTGCAACACACTATCATGAACTTATCGAGATGGAAAGTTCTTTCAAGAGGATAAAGAACTATCACGTAAGCGTGAAGGAGATGAAAGACAAGGTTATCTTCTTGAGAAAACTTAAGAAAGGCGGCAGTGCGCACAGTTTTGGTATCCATGTCGCTGCGATGGCGGGTATGCCTCGTAAGGTCATCGACAGAGCGGATTCATTGCTCGCGATGTTGGAGAAATCGCATTCTCATGAGAATCTGAATAATGCCGTCAAGGAAGTGAAGAACAACTGCGATATGCAGCTTAGCTTCATACAGTTGGATGATCCGCTTTTACTGCAGATTAAGGAAGATATCTTGAATACAAATATAGACACTCTTACGCCTGTTGAGGCTCTCATGAAATTGAATGAGATAAAGAAACTGCTGAGCAAGGTGTGATCTGATATTAATTAATAATGTGAATTAGAATTGTAAATACAAATATCGAGAGTTGGTTAATGAGGTTCGCCTGCTTCTCGACAAATTGATAAACCTAGAACCGTAATATGTTTTATGAGAAAAATAACTTTAATGCTAGCTGCTATATCGTTGTTGTTCATGACTTTTTCTTGCAAACACAGAACTAACGATATGACTTTCAGTTTTACTGATGCTGAAATTACACACAATTCCGTACAGTTTACAGTGACTCCATCTGATTTGTATCAGGAGTGGTTCTTCGGAATTCTTCCTTCTGCTGATGTTGATGGCAAGGACGACGCTCAGGTTATCTCAGAGACTATGGAGATGGATATCTTCTTTAAGCGAAGCGGAGTGTTGTACTGTGACGTGCAAAATCTTCTTGCTGAGACTGACTATGTTGCGTTAGCTTATGCTAGCGATAATGCAGAAAAGGTGGCTCGTTATGCTTTTAGAACTCTTGCTGAGCCTGAAACACCAGAAAACCCTGAAGATCCTGAAACCCCAGAAGATCCAGAGACACCTGAGGACCCAGATACTCCTGTCGATCCTGAAGATCCAGAAACACCTGTTGACCCAGAGGAACCAGAAGATCCTGAAATTCCAGAAGAACCAATAGCTCCAATTGTTGAGCTTGTCGTTGATAAGACTGTCATTAAGGATACAGGTGCCGACAAAGCTACATTTACTGTTTATGTTGATGGAGTGGATTTGACAAGCGAATCTGTGATTTACAATATCACAGAAGGCAAGAATTTGGAAGCTAATGTCTTCGTGTCTGAAACTGCAGGTTTTTATGTGTTTACCGCTACATACAATTGCTTCACATCAGAAGAGGTGAAGATTCAAGTTAAAGAAG
Source organism: Bacteroidales bacterium (assembly GCA_017549605.1). Lineage (GTDB taxonomy): Bacteria > Bacteroidota > Bacteroidia > Bacteroidales > F082 > Limimorpha. The sequence continues at coordinate 963 of JAFYUH010000031.1, read as the reverse complement.
CACGTGCTTACGCTCCTGGCGATTTTTATAATGAAAATGGCGTAAAAGGCGTTGTGTTCCACCTCTTGGATGAAGAAGGAACTAGCGGCTATATCATGTCTATGGATGAAGCATATTTGGAATGGTCTACAGAATACGTATGGGCTAACTGTACATCAGGTCGTGGCGAGTGGAATACAGAAGACATGCTTAAATTAGGTGCTGACAAATATCCTGCAGCAAAATGGTGCGTCGAACACGGCAATGGCTGGTATATGCCTTCTTCAAAGGAATTGAATTTCATGTGGAATGCGGTAAGCAACGGCAAACACGTATTTGATGAAGAATTCATAAAGTTGTATAATGACAAACTCGACGATCCAATAAGCATGGATTATTATTGGTCATCAAACGAAACATCAGAAGATATGGCAGAGGTTGTTGCTTTCATCGACCAAAGCGTGGTCTGTCTCAATCCTGTTAAGACATCTTGTTTCAATGTTAGAGCTATCTATAAGTTTTAACAATTAAGATTTATAATTAAAATTGATATTTTTTAGAGACGTTACAGTGATTTTTCTGCTGTAACGTCTCTTTTTTTATGTAGAAAAAATGTCTTAAATGATTCGGAAAAAACGTTTGTTTTTACTAAAGTGTGATATTTCTTGCTTGAAAAAGTCTGAGGAAAGTAGAAAAAATAGTCTTTTAGGAGGTTTTTTGAAACTTTTTTTGAAACATTTTTGCTTGTAAATTATAGATTATCAATGAGGAATAAAATATTTGAAAAAAAGTTTTAAAAGCGCTTGCGTGGAATGATATTTTGAGTATCTTTGCACCATCAAACAACAACGCGGAAATAGCTCAGTTGGTAGAGCACGACCTTGCCAAGGTCGGGGTCGCGAGTTCGAGTCTCGTTTTCCGCTCTAGTCCCGATGAAATCGGGATTTTTTTTGACAGGATAAGTGCCTGAGTGGCGGAATAGGT
>JAFYUH010000030.1 GCA_017549605.1 Bacteroidales bacterium | reverse complement strand
CACGGAGATGAAGCAGGTACCTATACCGTGTCGATTACCCTTGAAGCAAACGATACAGGTGCGGATCGAACAGCGGAGATCATTATCAACTGTGGAAATCAGAAGATTACGATAACCATTACGCAGGTAGCGACAGAGGATTCTAAACCTTCGCTGAAATGCGTAAGTAAGATTGACTATCTCTATACGGATAAGGCCTACGATGGTTCTAATAATGAACATTATACCTTGACATACAGGTATGATGAAAAGAATCGCGTGGTACGACTGGAAGAACTGTGTGATTCTGATGATTCATATAATTATGAGAGGTGGTATGAGTTTGATTATACAATATCAGATCTCGTAGTCGTGTCTAAAACCTATAAAAGTGGTGGAGATGATTCTCATAGAAGTGATGCTGAATTTGATGTGTCCTTTGAAAACGGAAGAGCTAAAGAAGCAGTGCTTAGAAGCGAATATGAAGATTTGGGCTATACCTCTAAATATACCTTTGCCTATGATAATGATGGCTATCTTGTAGAGATGGCTTCCCACTCAATAGATTTAGGCGTGACTGAACACGCTGGTTTTAGATATACTGATGGTCTGTTGTCGGCTATCGTTGATGGTGGCAATGAGACTATGCCTCTTGATGTCGAGAGCTTTTATCCAAACAGATATCCAAACGATAAGAGCAATGTGGACATGAATATCTTTCTTATTAACGGTACACCAGAATTTTATACACTGCCAAATGTACTTCTGTCGCTTCGTATGTGTGGAAAATGGGGAGATTGCTGTATTGAAATCGGAGGTGGAGGAATTGAGGAATACTTTAATTCACAAGTCGAATATGTTAATGATCCGAATTACAGTGAGCATGTTTCAACGACAAGAACAAAGATAAACAACGGTGTTTGGAATGCCGTATATCAGTTTGATAATGATGGCTGCCCTACAAAGATTTCATATGACGTAATATACGATGTATTCAACCTCGAATATGATAAGGTGGCAGATACGTCTGAGTCTTTCCCTTTTAATCCGAATAAGGGAGAAAGACCTGGTAAAGATGAGGATACAGGAGAGGTGTGGTATATGGTAACCACAAAGAATTATACAGAGACAAAGACGGGCGAGATAAAATGTCCTGCTGTCTATACGGTCACTTATAAAGAATAAGTATAATATTTCTATTAAGAGAGGGGTCACACATTTGACATGAACCCTGAAAGTTAGACAAAAAACTTTCGGGGTTTTGTTATGTCTTAAAAATTAAAGAAACATGGCTATACAGAAAGATTGAAGTATATGTATATGCTTGAGAATGGTCTGAGCATCAATCATATCCATGTCCATTATGGAATTGGTAAACAACTTTTAAGTTCTTTGTGGGTTCCTTATCAGTCAGAATGACCCTCAGGGCTTATTAAGAAGAAAAACATTAAGTCTGATTATGCTTTCAAGCTTCAAGTTCTGCGTGATATCGTGGAAAATTATTTAACTTTGGTGGAAGCATCGTTGAAATATGATGTGTCTTCTAGTCGAATCTCCGCATGGAAGAGAATCGCTAGAATTCACGGCTATGATGCATTAGCCATCACCAGGCCCGGGGGCCGACCACCAAAGAACGATATGGGAAGGCCAAGGAAAAAGCCCAGTGCAATACCGAGCTTTATTCCAATCTAAGAGGGCCTCTTAATAATGTTAAACCGTCCAACCTTCTTTCTTTATTTTTGTGTGATTTTTTGTGAATAAATTTCTTAAATTTGTCTGACACATAATAAATGACGAATCTGGTTCACATAATCAAACACATCCTTCTTTCCGGGCATGACCTACGTGCCGGGGTCTGCTGTG
>JAFYUH010000003.1 GCA_017549605.1 Bacteroidales bacterium | reverse complement strand
TTTCATCCAAGACGTATATCTTTTTGTTGTCATAATCAATCTGGAGTGAAAGCGTACTCATAAATGGGGACACGTTGAAGTCCCAACTGTTTACAATCGGCTTCAATGGATTATACACCTTTTCTCTAAGATTAGACACAAGATGCTTCTCGCCATCAAATGAGCTATAAGCAGCCATAATATTTGTGTCAACAAAATCCCAGTTACCATACAATAGGCGTTCACGTGTTGCACGGTCTCTAATCTTGTTCAGAGATGCTTCGTATGTTTGTCGGAACTTGATGTCAGGGTTATCAAATATACTGAATGGAACGTATGCCTCGCCCTCTTTGCAGACAATTGGATTACCGTCATCGTCTTGTACAAATCGTGAACGGACCCATGTGATACAAGGGTTGGTAGACATGAACATACGAGGTGTTTTGAAGGTCTCATGTGTTCTCCAACGGAGACGAGAGAACAACACTTCAATTGCTCGTTCTGAGATTTCTGAAACCTCATCCACAAAAGCAATGGTATATTCGCTTGAACCGAAACGCTCAAAGTTTGGGTCTGATGGCAAATCAACCATTTCTTTCAATAGGATAACTGAATCATTCCAGAAGGTTACTGTACCTTCCAGATTGTTGATTTTATAGTTTACACCTTCCTTTAATCCCCATGTTTTAAGGATAGTCTTGATTGTGTTGAACGTAGACTCTTTCAATGACTTGATTGTCTTACGAGCGACAACCGCACGAATATTGTCAAATCTGATACAGCTACTAATAATCCAACAACTCCCCAAGTATGATTTACCACCACCAGCGGCTCCACCACCAAGTATTAACTGAGGGAGGTCCTGAGAATGGCAGACATTGCATTGTGGTTTGTATTGTGCATTGCCTTTAGCATCATAGCCAATCAAGACCTGTTCTATCTGACCACCGCAATGGGGGCAAAAATCTGGCTGCAACAACTTCCATAGTTCATACTGCTTAGGCGATGGTTGCAGATTGATGACAAGGTTTTTAGGGGCTTTTAATATACCGTATGACATTAATTAAAGAAAAAGACGCACCATGGGAAGGCGCGTCTTCAGTATATAGTTTACGAAACAAGATATTACGCATTTGCAGCGTTGTAGATCTTCTCAACTGTGGCCCACAAATCGTCAGGATATGCAGCTTCAGCCAGAGCCTCGCATGACTTCTTCAAATAGTCAATTTCTTGCTTGCTGAAATCCACTACTAACGGCTGCTCCATGTCTTTCTTGCTGTCCCATGTCACCTTGCCGGCCTGAGCGTCTTCTACGATTGCATACTCTTCTTTGTCCTTTTCCGTGAGAGCGACCTTCTTAATAATCTCACGCTTCAAGTTGTATTCCATGAATGAGTTCTGCGCTGGCAGAAGTTGTGGAATGTAAATTCTGTCCTTAATGTGTAGTTCCATATTGTTTGTCTTTTTATCGTTTTAATAAGAATAGGAAAGCGATTATCATAGAGTTTACAATCATACAATATTTTTACATTGCAGCCTTCATAAAAGCCATCTGGAGTTTCTG
>JAFYUH010000029.1 GCA_017549605.1 Bacteroidales bacterium | reverse complement strand
GAGGCTGATATCGTAGCCGCCCTCTTCAAATTGTATCAGGAGTTGACACAGAAGTAATCAAATCAATATGAGAAGTGATTTAGAGGTCTGGAGAACTGGACAGTTCCAATTCAAGCAAATAGTGTCAGATCTGTTGACTGAGGTTATTTCAGGCGCAATTGATCGTGCGGAAGAATATATCGAGAAGACCAAATTAGTGACCTTCAATTACGGAGAGTTGCAGATGCATTCGATACTCATACCGTCCATTGTAGAGCAGGTTGACAGTTTTATACTTGAGTACCCGATTGTAAGAAAACGAGGACGTCAGAATCACTTTGGCCGATCTGATTATTATTGCAGATGTAATGTCGGACAACGAAATGAGTATCAGTTATTTGTTGAACTGAAGAGTGGAGTTCAAGGACTTCCTTGTAAAGATATCAGGAAGCAAAATAAGCTGATGTGGGAAACTGCATGCAAACAGATTGACGGCATCAAAGCTGAGATCACACGACATAAAGCATTTTATGACAAGCCTGTAGTCAGAGTCGCTATAGAGTCCTTGTCGTTATACGCTGATGAATCAAAGGAGATAACAGATGACGACGTCTCAAAGGCATGTGTCTATGCACGTGAAATGTCTAATGTTTATGCTCCAAACTTGGTTGTTTTATGGCGTTGTAATGATGAGATTCGTGACAAGGCTAATGACGAATGGCATGAACATAGAAAATTTTATGGAATGTTGTTCATATGCCATATAATGGTGCCTATTAACCAACGATGACTTTGAGCAGCAGCGAAAGAATTATGATGAAGGCAACTGTTATCATAATGCTGCTGACTGATGACTTTAAGGATTTATCGCTTTCTGCAGCTTGATGCTTGGTTCTTTTGAGATCATCAATGAGATGAGTGGATTTCATATAGGTATCCAACAATCTTTTGAATGGATTGCTACCGGTTGATGTTGCGGTAATTGTCATATCTTCAATCGTGTATGAATCTATAACCTCATCCGCAAGAGCCTGACGGAAAGTATTATCGAAGATTCCAATATATCCAGCTTCTGCATCTTCCAAAACATATCTGAATGTAACAGACTGTATGTTAGGCTTCTCATACTGGTTGTAGTATGTAAGAGGTACCATACAGAAAGACCCGCCAATATGTATTAGAGAGCTGAAGCTCTGATAGAATTCAAAAGTCAACTTCTTGCCCTCGACTCTCAGATTTTGATACATACTGTTTGAATAGCTCCATCCTTTTCTGATAGCCAGCTCAAGACCTCGAGAAATTTCTTCCTGGATCAACTTAGCTTGCTTAGTCGCATATTCTTCCTCATAGCATATCACAGAAATCTCAAGAGCTTTCATAGGATATGCAAAGCGGTTCATTAAGCTAGGAAGAGAAGTGGGCTTCAATGGTTCAGTTGACATAGTGCAATTGTTTTGGGACACAAAGATATCGCCTGCTTGTGCCAAGGTGTAGCGCAAGCAGGCGAAAATATTACCAATTGCCAATATACCTGACAGGATTCTGAATTCCTTTGAAATAATCAGAAAGATCCATTCCAAGATAAGGGCTATCCAAGATTTCTTCGCCCTCGAACTGAATACGAGTCTTGCGGTTTCCTGGCTCAGTGTAATACCATCTATGTGGCTTGAAAACACCGACCACCTTGCAATGAGCAACGCCGAAAACATAATCAGCAAGCTCAGCTTTCTCAATCTTTACATTTGCCCAATAGTGTCGTGTGCAATCATATACAGAATCCCTATCACCCTTGCCTGACAGTAGTTTGTCGTAAGTATTAGAGATGTTGAAGCCAAT
>JAFYUH010000028.1 GCA_017549605.1 Bacteroidales bacterium | reverse complement strand
ATTGCTACAGTAATATTAATCGCGGCTATAATAGTTGCAGCATTCTGGTTATTTGTTCCTGTGAAATTATTGCAGATATTGATGTCTGTAGCTTGTGCAGCATTGGTGTTTTGGGCGTTTTCATTCTTCAGGGTTCCAACAAACAGAGTGACAACTATTGAAAAAGACGCGGTTGTCTCAGCTGCAGACGGTGAAATCGTCGTGATTGAAGAAGTAGAAGAGAAAGAATATTTTCACGATAAGAGAATACAAGTCTCTATATTTATGTCAGCGTATAACGTTCACGTCAACTGGTTCCCAATGAACGGCGTGGTAAGTTATTACAAATATCATCCAGGCAAGAAGTTATTCGCTATAAATCCAAAGTCATCAGAACTTAATGAACGTAACACTTTGGTTGTTAAAGATGAGCAAGGAAGAGAAGTTCTTTTCCGTCAGATTGCAGGCGTGATGGCACGTCGTATCATCTGCCATGTTGATAAAGGCGCTCCTGCTAAAGTAGGCGAGGAATTCGGATTGATTCGCTTCGGTTCAAGAGTGGATTTCTTCCTTCCGATAGATTCAGAAATCAATGTCAAGATTGGTGATAAGGTAAAGGGTAAGATAAGCGTATTGGCTCATCTTAAGTAGAAACTCAGAAATTCAGAATCTCAGAACATCAAAAATTTTGAAGTTTTGAGATTTTGAATTTTTTAGTTTTTAAAGGATTTCTTTTATTTCGATTAAATCATATATCTCATTATCGAGTTTCTCGTGATGAGATATTTTTTTTCTGTTTAAATAGATGTGTGCCATGCCAATTTCTTTGGCAGGAATTATGTCGACGGATAAGTCATCGCCGATCATGACGCATTCTTCTACGGTGGCTCCGACATTTTCCATCGCGTGATAGAAAATCCTATGATCTGGTTTTTTGAAACCTACGAGTTCCGATACGAAAGACTTGTCAATCATCTTGTCCAATCCCGATGCCTGCATCTTTATCGACTGAACTTCAAGGAATCCGTTTGTGATAAGGTGGATTTTATAATTCTTTTCTTTAAGATAATTAAGCACGTCCATAGTGTTAGGAACCAGCGAGACGATACGAGCAGCGTAATCTGTATAACTTTCGCCTAAGTCGATGGCGAGTTTTTCATCAACGATTCCGTAGTCGTTCAAAGGAAGACGAAAACGCTCTGTCTTAAGAAATTCCTTATCGATTTTTCCTTGGCGATAAAGTTCCCAAAGTCTGTTGTTATGGTCGAAATAAGTATGATGGAAATGACTTGAACTTGGAATGCCATAATTGATAAGGTTGAAAATATCGTAAATCTTGTCGAATGCCAAGATGGAACTTTTGTCAAAATCCCAAAGCGTATTGTCTAAATCAAAGAAAATGTGTTGATATTTAACCATTTATAATTATGTTTGAAGCATTTAAAATTATTGCAAAAATAATAAATAATATCACTGTTTTTTTCTTAAAAAATATTAAATTTGCCAGCAGAACTAGATTACATTATTATTAATTATTATAAATCAAATTTTAACATTATGAAAAAAGTTTTACTTTTAACAGTGATGTGCGTACTCGGTTTATTTACCGTTAGAGCACAAGATGTTATTACAATAGGCGAAGGTACAGAAACAAGCTACGCTATTGCTGATAACTATGACGGCCACGGTGCTAGTCAACATATTTACACTGCTGAAGAAATTGGTTCAGCAGGAACAATAACTTCAATTGCTTTTCAAAAGGCAGGTGGTGCTAATTACGACAGAACTTGGAGCATTTATATGAAACATATAGATGAAGAAAATTTCACAGGTAATTATAACTACACAATGACATCAGATGAATTGGTGTATGAAGGCACATTCAGTACAACAGATGGCTGGATTGTATTCAATGTAGGTTCATTCCAATATGATGGAGAACGCAATTTGTTAGTTACAGTTGTGGATAATTCAGGTGCATACGGTGGTGACCAACTTTGGTATTATACCCAATATGCTCTTGAAGAATGTAGTAAATGTCTTACAAAATACTTTACTGCAGACATTGATATTACACAACAAACAGGATTCAGTGCATTTGCTGGTAGATTTAATATTCAACTCACAATGACAGTTGCTGGCGAAGGTGATGACAACACTGGTGAAGAAGGTGACGATAACACAGGTGAAGAAGGTGATGACAACACTGGTGAAGAAGGTGACAATGAAGATGCAGAATTCTTGATCTGCGAAAGATTTGAAAACTATGAAGTAGGTGATAAAATCGCTGAAAAAGGTAACGAATGCTGGACAACATGGTCAACAACAGTAGGTGGCGAAGCAGACGGTGTTGTAGCTGAATTCGATGGCCGTAAATGTGCTCACTTCACAAAAGGTAATGACCAAGTTCTCCGTTTAGGTAACTATTCATCAGGTAGCTATGAATTAGAATTTGATGCATACGTTCCAGAAGGAAAGTGCGGTTACTACAACCTCCTTCATCATTTTGCAGGTAGCTCATCAGTATGGGCAATGGAAAATTACCTCCATATGAAGTATAATGGACAATCACAAGTTCAAGCTGCAAACGTTGGTGTAATTAGCGTTGATAATGGCGAACAAGAATATTCTTGCGTTTTCGATGCATGGATGCACTTCCGTTATGTCATCGACATCAACACAGACGAAGCTAAATTCTATGGCACAATGCCAGGTGCAGAAGAAACATTGATTTATGAATGGAAATGGAGCGCAGGTTCAGCATCATCACGTCAACTCAGCGCAATGAACTTCTATCCTCCACTCGCAACATCAGATTTTTATGTAGACAACATTACACTTAAACAATTAAGCGCTGAAGGTGTTGCTGTAATCGTTTTCAATCCAGAAACAGTTGAAGCAAGTGCAGACGTTAATGACGTAACTTCAGTTGAATTCGTAATAGAAAATACAGGTACAACAGTTGCTGACTTTGCAGCATGGATTGACTATGGTGTAGGTGCAGACAATGCTGAAAAAATGGAAATGATCAGCTATGCTCCAGAATTAGATGAAAACTCAGCAGTTATTGGTCTCAATGTTGAAGAACCAACAATCATTGAAATTGGTGCTATGTATTCAGCTTCAGCTTATGCAAGTTCTGTTGCAGGTACAAAGATCACTCACATCATTTATCCTTTCGCAGAAATTCAAACACAAGGTGATTATGGTATCGTTCAAGGTTCTGACGTAGTATTCCGTATCTACAAACAAGGTTTCAATGGTCAACCAGGTGAATGCCTTGCAGAAAAAACACTTCCTTACAGCGAAATTCAAGCAGGATGGGTTGCAGCAGAATTAGATGAACCAGTATTGTTAACAGGTTTCAATGTATGGGCAACAGTTTCATTATTACAAGGTGTTCCATCAGAAACAACTCCTCAAATGCCATTGGTATTTGACAATAAACCAGAAGGTTTAGCTCCATACGGTGATGTTCTCCGTATAAACAACGAAGGTCCTTTCTATATGGCAAGTGAATTGTTCCAAACAAAATATGGTAACGTTCATATCGCTATAGTTTGTTCAGGTGACCCTGTATTTGGTGGCTGGGCAGAATTAGAAAAAGTTGACGGTACACTTAAAATTGGTGAATCTACAACAATGACAGTTAACTTCACAACATTCGGTTTAGAAAAAGGTAAGACATACGACGCTAAGATAGTTTGCGCAGCTGCTAATGCAGAAGAATTATTTGAAGCTCCATTGTCACTCAGAATTTGGGGTGAAGATGTAGAGGAAATCTTAAGCAACACATATAGCATCTATCCAAATCCAACAACAGGTATGGTTACAGTAGAAGGTGACAACATCGACTTCGTAGCTGTTTACAACTCAGTTGGTCAATTGGTTAAAGTTGTTAAGACACAAGCTAACGTTGTTGACATGAGCGCTTACGAAAACGGCGTTTACTTCTTCAACGTTGTTGACAACGCAGGTCAAAGCTCAGTACAACGCGTTGTTGTTGCTAAGTAATAATGACAAAAGGCTAAAGACGAAAGTCTAAAGTTAAAAAGGTCGCTACGAGAAATCGTGGCGACCTTTTAACTTTAAATCTTAAGCTAAAACTAAAACTTTAGCCATTAGCCATTGGTCTTTTGTCATGTTTCAACATCTGTCTTTGCCATTCGAACATCGCTACAGCGGCGGCGTGGCTGACATTCAATGAACGTGTCGGTCCTGGAACTGGAATATAAACCGTCATATCGCATTGTTTCAAAATCTCTTCTCTTATTCCGCGGCTTTCGTTGCCGACGATGAATGCGATATTGCTAGGTAACTCGCAGTCGTAAATGCAGACGGCGTCGTCGGATGTCTCAATAGCGACTATTTTCTTGTCGCCGACGATTTTACGTAAGTCGTCGTCTTCTGTATAATACCATTTTATATTGTCCTTGCTACTTGCTGCTGCTTTCTTTACCTTTGAGAGACTGTGAGTAGGAGCGACGCCTAGGAAACACATCTCCGATGCTCCGATGTTGTCGGCGAGACGAATCATAGAACCCATATTATCCGGAGTCAGAAGATGATCGGCGATGATAATAGGTTTCTCTATATTGTCATATATTTTCTCAGGATGAGTCTCTTTGAATAAGTCGTTGGATTTTATGTACATACTAGTTTAAAGTTTAAAGTTTATAGTTCATAGTTCATAGTTCATAGTTCATGGTTTGTAGAGACGTGTCAATGATGTCTTTTTTTTAAATATTCGTTACTTATGTAAGGATTACATCATTGACGCGTCTTTACTTATGGTCTTGTAGACTTTTCCTTGGAATGTGTCTCTTTCTTCCATTCTTTTTTCTATGAGATTCAGGACTTCGTCGTAGCGTAGGTTCATCCAAGGTTTAGAGATAAGATAACGAGGTGGCACTTCGCCTGCGAAACGTTCTATGACTAATTCTGGATTCAGTCTTTCTGTGAAGTCGATCACGAAATCGATATAATCTTCTAAAGTGAAAAGATGGAAAGCGTCGGGGGTACTTAGATATTCCTCTGCCATGAGAGTGTCTTTGAATATCTGGAGCTGATGAAATTTCACTGTTGTCAAAGGAAGCTCTGAAATGATGTCGGCAGCGTTTATCATCATCTCGCGAGATTCTCCTGGGAGTCCGAAGATGAAGTGACCGCCGCATGGAAGTCCGTATTCGTGAGTGAGACAGATTGCTTTCTTCGCTGTTTCGAAATCATGGCCTCTGTTGATGCGTTTCAAAGTTTCGTCATAGACTGATTCCACTCCGTATTCAATCATGACGTAATGTGTTTTGTTAATTTCCTTTAACAAAGCGAGTTTATCTTCATCGATGCAGTCTGGACGAGTTCCTACGACTATGCCGATGACTCCTTCAACTTCCAATGCTTGTTTGTAGATGTGTTCTAGCTCATCTACATTTTTATATGTATTGCTATAAGGCTGGAAGTAAGCGAGGTAATTCTTGGCTCTGCGGTAGCGTCTTTGGTGGAATTCGATGCCTTCTTCAATCTGCTGGCGTATGCTCTTTTCAGGACGGCAGTATGAAGGATTGAAGGCGTCGTTGCGACAGAAGGAGCAGCCGCCAGTGCTGATCTTGCCGTCGCGGTTTGGACAGCTGAATCCAGCGTCGATGCTGATTTTCTGCACGCGACCGCCGAATATACGAGTGAAATATGAGTTGTAACTATTGAAACGTCTTTCCATTTTTTATTTTTTGCAAAAATAAAAAAAGACAACGGACAACGGACAACGGACAACAGACTTTTTTCAATTAGGAATTAGGATTTTTTTGTTGGTTAGCTCTTTCTTATGTTTGATAAAATCGGTAAATTTGCAAGTGGAATTATGATGCCTGAGCTTGTCGAAGGCCCGATGAATAGATTTTGATAGAATAGTGGTTTCGACAGTCTCAACCACCGTGAGTTGGTGCCTGAGCTTGTCGAAGGCGGTGAATGAAATAAGAGGAGAACTTGGTATGAAGGGATATATGTACATATTGCTTTGTGAAGATGGTAGTTATTATACAGGAAGCAGCAATAATTTAGAACAGCGTTTGAAAGAACATTTTGGAGGAGAAGGTGCTAATCATACTAAAAAGCATAAACCTATAAAATTGCTTTATTATGAGGAATTTGCTAGAATTGATGAGGCTTTTTGTAGAGAAAAACAGGTCCAGGGATGGAGTAGAAAGAAAAAAGAGGCTTTGATAAATGGTGAATATGATAAACTACCAGAATTGTCAAGGTGTAACAAAAAATAAAAATAGTGGTTTCGACAGGCTCAACCACCGTGAGTTGGAGTCTGAGTTTGTCGAAGACCCGATGAATAGATTTTGGTAGAGTAGTGGTTTTAGATAGGCTCAACCACTAGTTATTAACAAAAAAAATCAATAATTTAAAATCATATAAAAATGGAAAAGTTTCAAATAGGTGATAAGGTGAATTTTCTTAATTCTACTGGCGGTGGAACAGTGAAGAAAATTATCGATACAAGAATGGTGGAAGTGACTATTGAAGATGGTTTTGACATTCCGGTTTTGATGAGCGACCTCGTTTTGGATTTTCGTTCACAGCAGGACAGACGTCAGCAGGTCGTTGATAATGCGCAGAAGGAAATTCAGCAGAAACAGATTGTTGAAGAAAAAGAGATGGACGATGCTCGTAAGAGTTCATTGCGTCGTTTCGGACGTAACGCTGAAGAAGATGGTTTGTATCTCGCATTCGTTCCGCAAGACCAGCAATGGTTGCTCACAGGTTTGCTCGATGTAGTTCTTGTAAATAACACACCGGCAGATGCTTTGTATAGTTTCAATATCAAAGAAGAAGGAAAATATATCAGCGTAGATTATGGCAGCATCGCTCCACATTCAAAGGTCGTGATAGAATCAATTTCACGTGAAGATATTGAATATTGGTGCGAAGGTTATATCCAGGTCATTCTCTCACAAGAAGAAGCGGATTTTATCTATCGTCCTTTGCATGCTCCATTCTCATTCAGAAGCAGCCGTTTCTTCAAAGATGGCAGCTATGTCGAGTCAGGTGTTTTAGGCGAAAAAGCATTGATGATTAAACTCACAAGTCTGCTCGCTCTCAAGGAAACCGAAACCGATTTGGCAAAGATGATGAAGGATGGCGACAAGAAGACTGTCGCTGCCCAGAAACTCGTCAAGGAGAAAGCTGCAATCGACCGTCATCAGACAGCTCCAGGTGAAGCAATCGTCGACCTTCATATTGGCGAACTCGTTGATAATATATTAGGTATGTCAAGCAACGATATGTTCCGTACACAGATGAACTATTTCAAGAAGATGTTGGAAAGCGCGATAGCCAACGAATATGACAAGGTGACATTCATCCACGGTGTAGGCAACGGTGTCTTGAAAAACGCCATCATCGAAGAACTTAAACATTACGACAACACCAGCAACAGAATGGCTTCGATAGTGAAATTTGGTGTCGGTGCTATCGATGTGATGATAAAAGAAAAAGAACAGTAGTTCTTTTTCTTTTGGGAAATGGGAAATGGGAACGGGGAACAGGGAATCCCAACTCCCAATTCCCAAATCCCAAATCCCAAATCCCAACTCCCAACTCCCGAAACCCCGATTTAAGCAACCAAAAATTAAAATTATGAATACCAGAATTATTTTTGCTTCCGAGGAAGAGAAGCGTAATATGAAAATACAAGATTTGGCATTGGACTTTGCAAAAAGAATAGTTGAGTTGTATAAGGAACTCAGATATAATGCTAAAGAATATGTTATTTCAAACCAAATATTAAGGTCAGGAACAAGTATAGGTGCTAATGTTTCGGAATCGCGATATCCACAGTCAGATGCAGATTATTTAAGTAAGATGAATATTGCTTTGAAAGAAGCAAGTGAGACGGAGTTTTGGATTATGTTGCTGAGAGATTGCCACTATGTAACAGTTGAGTTGGCAGATTCTTTATTGAATGATTGTTCAAGGATTATAAAAATATTGACAATCGTTGTAAGGAAAGTGAAAAATCGTATTAAATAATGGGAACGGGGGACATGGAATAGGGAAATGGGAACGGGGAACAGGGAATCCCGAATCCCAATTCCCAACTCCCAATTCCCAAATCCCAAATCCCAACTCCCGAATCCCAATTCCCAATTCCCGAATCCCAAAAAAATCTCATTCCTAATTGAAAAAATATTATCTTTGCATTTCTTCAATTGCATCAGGCCCCGTAGTTAAACGGATAGAATGAAGGATTCCGGTTCCTTAGATTTGGGTTCGATTCCCAACGGGGCTTCTTTTTAATTAACAATTAACAATTAACAATTAACAATTGTTAATTTGATACCAAAAACTATTTTAATTCCTTGAAACTTTGTGACTTTGTGGAAAACGTTAGTTGTACATTGACTTCTTAATTTTGTCACATTTTTTAACTAAAAAACGAACATAAACAAAAAAACAAAAACTGCTGACTTATTGATAATCAGCAGTTTTATTTTTTAAAAGATTAAAATTGTGGAGCCGGAGGGAGTCGAACCCTCGTCCAAACAAGGAACACCCATGCTTTCTACATGCTTATTTTGTTGTTGGTTTTCGAATCATGCAAGGAAACAAACACCCTAAACATGACCTTATCTCCTAAATTTCGCTATGCGTACGGAGCTTCCACATCGCTATCCTGAAATTGATGAGCACCTCGTACCCGGACCGGAATCAGGAGGATCCATCCGCGAGATGTCTCGTTCACCTACCCTGTAGATGAATAAAGCAACGATCTACTGTTCTTCGATCAAGCAGCGAGAGCGTAAGTATTTTCGCCAATTAATTTTTTGCAGTCAAGATTTATGAGCGTCACTGCGAGGCTCAGCATGCTTACATGACCATTCTGCAAGCTGTCAAAACCGGTCGACCCCAAATTTCAATGAACAGTTTGCAATTAACAATTATTTGGTTGATGATTGTTAATTCAATTGTGAGGTGCAAAGATACACTTTTTTAATTTACAATTGACAATGTACGGTTAACAATTATTAGCTTTTGTTGTTTTTATGATACTTGTGATAATTTTTATCAATTCTTTGTTCTTGGTGTAAAGAATGTTGAATTGATTTTGGTAAATTTGGTTAAATGATTTTCTATTTTATGTTTTTCTTTTAACTATAAATTGTTAATTGTAAACTGTTAATTGTAAATTGTAAATTTCCTCACTTCTTCGCTACTAATTTCATTTCCGCACAAGATTACCAGCCTTTCTATAACATTATGGAGTTCGCGGATGTTTCCTGTCCAACGGTATTTCTGCAGTTCTTCAATGGCGTCTTGTGTGAATCTTGGAACGGATTTGCCCATTTCACTGGAAATGTTCTGTACGAAATATTCTATCAGTTCAGGGATGTCATCAAGTCTGTCGCGTAATGGTGGCACGTTGATGATGATGACACTTAAACGATGGTATAAGTCTTCTCTGAAGTTGCCTTTCTGTATCTCTTCCTTGAGATTCTTGTTAGTTGCAGCAATGACTCTCACGTTGACGTTGATCTCGCTTTCGCCTCCGACGCGTGTTATCTTGTTTTCTTGCAAGGCTCTCAGAACTTTAGCCTGTGCGGAAAGGCTCATGTCGCCGATCTCGTCTAAGAATAATGTACCGTTATTAGCTAGTTCGAAATCACCTTTCTTCATCTTTATGGCTGATGTAAACGAACCTTTCTCGTGACCGAAGAGCTGGCTTTCAATCAATTCAGAAGGTATTGCCGCACAGTTGACTTCAATGAAAGGAGCGTATGAGCGGTTGCTTAACTCATGCAGTTGGCGCGCGACGAGTTCTTTTCCAGTACCGTTTTCTCCTTCGATGAGTACGCGTGCGTTGGTAGGAGCAACCTTCTCGATCATATCGTGAATCTCCATCATAGGTTTAGAACTGCCTATCATCTGGTATTTGCGGCTTACGACTTTCTTGAGCGCTTTTGTTTCTGTCATCAGTTTGGATTTATCCAAGGCATTGCGCAAAGTGATGAGCAGTCTGTTCAGCTCTGGCGGCTTTGAGATGTAATCGAAAGCACCTTTTTTTATTGCTTCCACGGCGGTGTCGATGGTGCCGTGACCTGAAATCATGATGATTGGAGCATCGCTGATTTGTTTCGCTTCTTCAAGGAATTCAATGCCGTCCATCTGTGGCATCTTGATGTCACACAAAATTGCATCGTATTCGTTTTCCTTGACTAAAGGAAGAGCCTCGATAGCTGAAGCAGCGTCGTCTACATTGTATTTTTCGTGCTCTAGAATCTCGCGTAGGATGCGACGAATTGCAGGTTCGTCATCTATGACTAAAATTTTTGCCATAATTATTTCTTTGGAAAGAGACGTATTTTCTTTAATCTATAACTTATTACTGCCTGGTATTTTCTTAACAGGTCACCGCCGAGTACGCCGTCGATAGGTGGCAGCTTTATCATCTCGTAAGATGTGTTGATGTTAGCCAAATCCATTGCGACAGCTTGATAGTCTTTTATCTTCAAATCGCCAAAGCTTAACTCTTCAATGTTGAAGATGAAACTGGAGATGTCGGTTCCTCCGATGCCGGCAGACAAACCTTCTTTCTCAGAGAAATCAGGCTCGTTGATATAATTTAATATTCTGCTTTTATCGAAGACTGTCCTCGACGCACCAGTATCAACGACAAAACGTGCGGTCTTGTTGTTGATACAACCTTCAGCTATAAGATGAAAACCATCGCCCTCGATACTTATTATATTAATAGGTATTTCTATGTAATTCATAATTCACAATTCATAATTCATAATTCATAATCCTAATTATGCATTAAGCATTATGAATTATGCATTATTTAGAAGTTCGGTTTCAAAGCGTATTTGTGATAGAATTCTTCGATGATATTGACTGCTTCTTCGACAGTGTCAACGACGTGGAAGATGTCGAAGTCGCTTTCGCTTACCATTCCTTCTTTTAACAATGAGTTCTTGAACCAGTCGATGAGCGGATCCCAGTATTCTTTTCCGACCATGATGATAGGGAAGGAGATGAGCTTGTTGGTTTGTATCAATGTGATTGCTTCTGACAATTCATCGAGTGTGCCGAAGCCTCCAGGGAATGCGATATAACCTTGAGCGTAGCGCATGAACATGGTCTTTCTTACGTAGAAGTAATCGAAGTTGATGTTCTTGTCAGGGTCGATGAAGTCGTTAGGACGTTGTTCATGAGGAAGCACGATGTTGAGACCTACGCTCTTGCCGCCTCCGAAATGTGCGCCTTTATTGCCGGCTTCCATGATGCCAGGACCGCCGCCGGTGATGATGCCGAAGCCTTTTTTGACTAAGATGTAAGCTGCTTCTTCAGCCATCTTGTAATATTTGTTGTCTGGTTTGGTACGAGCAGAACCGAATATCGCAACGCAAGGTCCTATTTTAGAAAGAGTTTCGTAACCAGTAACAAATTCAGACATTATCTTGAAGACAGACCATGAGTCTTGTGACTTGATTTCTGTCCAGTTTTTTTCTTCAAAAGCTTCTCTAATTTTTGATTCGTCTACCATATCTGTAAGTTTTAAATTGAATTCATCAAAGATAAGATTTTTTTTATAGCTTTTATGAAATAAAAGTGTGGAAAATATTTATTTTTGCTATGAGCATCGAGCAGTGGGCATTGAGCAGTCAACGATGCTCATAACTCATAGCTCACAGCTCATAACTTAAAAAGATATCATGAAAAAAGAACACGATGCAATGGGCAAGGCGATTGCCGATTTTTATAAAGGTCGCCGTGATGGTAAGTTGAGAGTTTTGTCACCGATGTTTGAGGAGGATGAAATTCCTTTGAAGACATTATTCCGTAGTTTTAGGGAGATGCCTAAGATTGAACAGAACGCTTTGAAGATGTCGAAAGGCAGGATCCTTGATGTTGGCGCTGGTTCTGGCTGCCATTCGCTTTGGCTTCAGGAGAAAGGTTTTGATGTCACTGCTATCGACATCTCACCTTATTCTATAGAGACGATGAAAGAAAGAGGCATAGTTAATGTGAAAGAACAGGATTTCTTTACATTGGAAGAGAAATACGATACGATATTGATGTTGATGAACGGTATCGGCATTGTCGGCACATTGGATAAGCTGCCAGATTTCTTTAAGCATATTGATAAGATATTGGCTCAAGACGGACAACTGCTATGCGACTCATCGGATCTCTGTTATCTTTACGAAGATGAGGACGGAATAATCGAGTTGCCTTATGACGATAAATATTATGGCGAGCTTGAATATACTATGTGTTATGATGATGTGAAGGGCGAGCCATTCCCTTGGCTATATATTGACGCAGATACATTGAGATTCCATGCGGAAGCTTATGGCTTTAAAATGGAAATAATAAAACGTGGCGATCATTACGATTATCTGGCGAGGATTTCTAGAGTTAGGAATTAGGAGTTAGGAGTTAGGAATTTGTGGAGACGTGTCAATGGTAACAACATTGATGCGTCTTTTTTTTAAAATTATTGCTCTATTTTTATCTTGAAAAACCTCGATTTTGCCAAAAGTGTGATATTTTTGGTGCTAAAATCTTCCGTTTTTGATGAAAAATGATAGAAAAAATAGACTTTTTATATAAAAATATGCTTCTAACTTATTGATATAAGTAAATTTAAAGAAAAATAAAAATATTTTCAAAAAAGTGTTGCGCGTAATTGAAAAGTTCCTATCTTTGCACACGTAAACGAAAGGTTCTTACACAGAATGGAAGCTTAGCTCAGTTGGTTTAGAGCACCTGCCTTACAAGCAGGGGGTCGCTGGTTCGACCCCAGCAGTTTCCACAAAGACGTCTCAATTTTGAGGCGTCTTTTTTTTGTATGGTGTTGCCACTTTTTTAGGTCAACAGACCACGGACAACAGTCAACAGACTTTGGGTATACATTGTCTTAACTCAGCAACCTAAACTTTGCGTTCCTTTGCGTCTTTGCGAGAATATTCTGTCGCTCCTAACGGAGCTATTTTTTTGCTACGAGCAATGAGCCTTGAGCTTTGGGCAAAACTGCTCATGACTCAAAGCTCATCGCCCAATGCGTTAGGGATTGAAGCGGCATCCTTTTGGAGCGTAGCGGAAAAAGATAGAGCGGAAAGCCCGACGGCGATAGCCGGAACGCCCAAAGAAAGACTAAAGTTTTTGAGTTAATAGTTTAATAAATAAAAAGCGAGCAGAAATAAATTCTACTCGCTTTTCTGTTTTAGAGTTCTAAAGTTCTAGAATTCTAAAATTATTCTGTGATATTTGGTAATTCCAAACCTAAGCCTTTTTTCTTGTCAACTCTCTTCAAAACGATACCGATGATGAGAGCGGCAATACCTAAGCATGCTAACATAACCAATGCCCATGTGTAGTTGAGAGCGACTGGGTCTGTAACGCCTGGATTTGTCTTGTCTAAGATCTTACCAATTAATAATGGGAATAACCATAAACCGATGTTTTGGATCCAGAATATCAAAGCGTATGCAGAACCGATAACCTTAGCGTCAACTAATTTTGGAACGCTTGGCCATAATGCTGCAGGAACTAATGAGAATGATGCGCCTAATACCAAGATTGTTATGTAAGCAACGATGATGCCGCCGATAGCTTGACCTTTAAACATAGGTAATACGAAAGCGAAAGTGAGGTGGCAAACGATGAGTAACAATGAACCGATCATCAACATTGAAGCAGCCTTACCTTTATGGTCGACGTAGTTGCCGAGGATAGGAGTGATAGCAACAGCTAATAATGGGAATACAGCGAATACAGAAGCTGCAGAACCGCGCATATAGCCCATGTAGCAATAAACTACCAAGCAAACGATAGCGACGCCCATCAAACCGAATTTCAAGCCTTTGTTCTTTGAGAAGTTGCT
>JAFYUH010000027.1 GCA_017549605.1 Bacteroidales bacterium | reverse complement strand
GTTCTGATTTCCAGCAATATGCATATAAAAAGCGTGGATTGTTCTTATCCAGCCTGAGGTCCTGAGAAAACCCATTCGTACTGACAAGTCCAGCCCACGCGAAGCGAAGGCATTTACTGAACTTATCCGGGTACGAATTTCTTGAAATTTCTCAGGTTTCAGGTTCTTCCGAATAACTTAGCAAACGCTATATAATGTATATTTTAAAGCCTAAACATAGCCTTGTGCAACAAATATAGGAACTTTTTCTCAGAATTTAGCGAATAATTAAATCATTACTTATCTCTGTCTTTCAACTTATAGGTCGCATATATGACTCCCCAAAGTCCGAAGGCAATCATCACTGCCATCCTCAATACCGAAATGTTGTTAGTTCTTTCGCCCGGAAAGACCATTACAAGCACAAGAAGAAGTGCAGAGATGGCAAAGATTGTCCAAAGCAAAGTTTTGTGTGTTTTAGCTTTCATAATGTATAATGTTTTATAACCCATTCCCACGCCGGATCCTTCTCCATCGTATAATCCGAAAGATTCAAGACCACGTCCGGAACCAGTTCTGTCGCATTGTTCAGATTCTCGTTCGGGCGTGTGATATGCCTGCAGCTGACTGTTGCATTGGTATCCGTATTCGGCAGATTGAAGCTCAATACATCTCCATAATGAGATGGCCTGTGGCCGGAAGTCTCACCGATGATAGTTCCGATATTATTATCACGAGCGAGAGTCAGCAGAAGTCCTGCAGAACTGAATGTGCCCCTGCCACTGATAAATATTACATTACCCTTGAAAATCTTATCAGGGTCGTGATTTATCCTATGAGCCGAAGCGGCTTCTTCCGGATTCTCTTTCTTTATTTCCCAATAATCAAACACATCTCCGAAATCCGGCTTTGTGCCATCATTCAGTTCCACGTCGCGAAGGTTTGGCTGATGCTTGAGCAGCAACTCGGACATTCGCACCTTGCAGCCCATATTCTTCATCTTGTCATAATCAGTTAGGTATGATAGAAGCAGATCGCAAAGTCCGCTGTTTCCGCCGCCATTGTTCCTGACATCCACTACCAATGTCTGAATGGATTTATCCTTAATTTCAGCCATCATCTCCTCGATAAAATCATCAAATCTATGTCCCAACTGAGGATAGTTCAAACTATCATAACATATATTGAACTGGAGATAGCAGATACTCAATGAATCTGACACCGCATAACAGAAAGGAACTTCTTTTACTGCAGTAGGTGAATCGAATTCCATATCCAATTGCTCAATGACCAGACTATGCCCTGTGCAGGCTGAAATCTTCACAGAAGTATTGCCCTCGAATGTCAGCACAATCTCGTCATCATCGTATCCGCACATCTCCCAAAAGTCCTTCAATTGAAGCTGCTGGCTCAACTGACTGTTTTTGAAGATCTCATTATCTCCACTGATGAGTTCCTGACCTCTCGCCATCAGATCACTTGTAGGATTGCCATTTACCATAGTGATTCTCTTGCCAAGAGCCTCCTTGTAATCATCTTCGACAGCCAACAGATATCCCGAATCCTTTGTGTCGAACATAATGTATATCGGATAAATGAGTTCCTTGGATAATCCGGAAGCGACCTGCGAATGTCCGTCGTTCAGATGTGAGGTCAGTGCCTGCAGTCCGCAGCGGAATGTCTTGATGTCATCAATCTCCGCGAACTCCTTGTATAGTTTCCTTGTTTCCTTTCTCAGTGCCTTAACATGTTTTTTGTCGGCATAATAGGGGTGTGATAATTCGAAGGTTTTGCTATAGAGCAGCAGATCCTTTTGGAATTCATTACCATTTACATAATCTTTCGAAGATTCAACATCTTGAAAGTAAATGTCAGGATATTCCTGACCCTTGCATACAAGCGATGAAAGGCTGATGAAGAATATCAAAAACAGGGCTCGTTTCATAATGATCCTACAGTTAAACAGGTTTACAATGTTCGTCTTATTACGGCAATCAGGGGAGTTTGTTTACCACAAAGTTACCCGCCAAAAGTTTAACAAAACAAAAAACGACCTACGAATTTTGTTTCGTAAGTCGTTGTAAATCAGTGCTAAATTGTTATGTTTGAAAAATATTTTCCTTTGCTCTTCAATCAAAAGTTTAACAAACCTCGTTCTCACACATATTTCTCAGATGGATTGACAGATTTGTGTCATTTTCTGTCAAGCCGAGCTTGTGCCTGATCTCTGCACTCTGGATGTAGAGCCTTGACTGATTTGTATAAGTCTTGATGTCCTTTCCTTTCAGACCGATCACATACAGACAGCAGATGTTTATCTCCTCGTCAGTCAGACCGGCCTCTCTGAGGGCAGAGATGAATCCAGGATTATTGCCCTCAATGGTCAGTCTTGTAGATTCAATGAATGAATCCCTGTCAGATATCAAAGCCTCCAGCTCCTGGAATGCCTTCTTGTTAGCAGAAGTGGTATCAGTGATATGTGAGATGATCACTTTATTCAGCACCTCAAGCCTCTCTCTGATGACCGCCTTTGTCTCATCCTTCACACTTGAATCCTCAATCATCTTTGTCAATGCATCACGTTCTGCAATGGCGTCGGCATAGAGCTGTTCATACCTCTTCTTTTCTATCTCCAGCTGCTTCTTCTCGGCTGTTCGGATTTTTAGCTGTCTGCGGATGAAATAT
>JAFYUH010000026.1 GCA_017549605.1 Bacteroidales bacterium | reverse complement strand
ATTGACATATGCAAACAAAATCCGTAAGGATTTTCCGTAGGCCCCGGTTTGCAGATGTCAAGATGGTGATATACCTTTCCCGTAAATAAGTTTCACCCCTTGAAATAATGTATGTCTTGTCCGGCCACTTAAAGTTTTGTAATTTTGTAGAAATTCAGAACACCTATGAAAAGCATAGAATATAATGGCATAGAAAGGCCGGAACATACACCGGATATGATTTCAGAACTGAAGGCAGATGAAGTGTTTGTTTTTGGATCGAATCTGGAAGGAATGCACGGAGGCGGAGCGGCATATACGGCATTCAAGAAATTCGGAGCGGCAATGGGCTGCGGTGTAGGTCATCGTGGCCAGAGTTACGCCATTCCGACGATGCACGGTGGAGTCGAGGACATCAAGCCATACGTGGATGAGTTCATCAGATATGCAGCTGAACATCACGAACTGTTCTTCTATGTTACCCGTGTAGGCTGCGGAATTGCCGGTTTCAAGGACAGGGAGATTTCTCCGCTGTTCGCAGAGGCAAGAGAGCTGAAGAATGTATGTCTGCCGAAGGGGTGGAGATAAAAACATTTAATTCATCTATTATGAAAGGGATAGATTCTGTACTAGAGCATAATGACATTGCCATAGTCAAAAAGTTAAAAGCAAATAAATATGCCAATAACTCGATGGGACGAGATGGCGAGTATATAAAGGCTATCAGGCATAAACTCAGAGCAATTGCTACTCAATTATTTGAAAAGTATAATGTAGAATATGGTAAATTTCAAATTGCCACATCCTCGGGTAATCCTTTAAGCAGAGGAGGAGTTGTAAACCGTCCTTGGGCAACACTTTACAAGGGATCTGACAGAAAGCAATATGCGGCACAGATAACAATAGGCATAGATGCAGATGCTGGCTGCCTCGATGTTGGATTTTATTTTGGTAAAGCATCATCGCATGACATAGTAGGCAGAGAAAAAATCAGGTATGAAAAGATACAGGAAGTCATCGCCCAGAAGATTGTAAATAATATAAGAGCCAATACAGAAATAAGTTGCAGATATAATAGTCTTGGAGATCTCGGATTCATATATTCAAGCGATCATAAAAGCGTCACAAGTGATCAATGGCTAACTGATGCGTTTATTAATCCGAAGCAATGTCAGATATACGCACAAATCTATCCTGACAGAGAAGACAAAGTCATTAACTTCTCAACGATTGACTACTTCGTTTCACAGATTATTTTCTTGATGAAGTGCATTGACTCGTCAAAGGTTCTTTTACCACCCCTGACACCTGAACAATGGGCCAAGAAAGCGGAATTATTGGCACTGATTGGATATGAAGGTGAACTATTTGTTTTGAAAAAAGAGAAAGAAAAAGTCAAGTCATTAGGTTTCAACGAGTCACACGTGAAACATATGTCTTTAATCTCGGATAGTTATGGATATGACATAGCGAGTGTGAATAATAAGAAGGAAGAAATCTATATAGAAGTTAAGACAACGACAAGATTAAAGTCTGATCCAGAGGCGCAGAAATTCTTCCTTTCAAACAATGAATACCAATTCTTCTCAAGTAATAAAGATAGATATAAACTGGTAAGAGTGTTCGGTATCAGGAGTGCTAAACCTGAAATGATAGAAGTTGATATGAGTTCGATTTCCATCACTCCTAACGGTTATGTTGTTTCAATATAGAACTAATATTCCATCAGTCATGATATTAAAAGAAACGGAAATAAAATACATCTTCAATCCATATGTACTGTTGCCTGGAGACATACTCTTAATGAATACATATGAAGAGATCTTTAGAGAGAAAATGAAGTGTCAATATGAACATGCAGCAATATATGTAGGCGATGCATATTTCATGGAAGCCAATGGAGCGCATGTTGTGATGAACCATATTTATTCTTATGCGTTTCGTGAACAAGATCATGCTTGCGTACTTAGGCTTAAAAAGTATTCCGAAAAGAATCTCTCCAATATTGCGAGAAATGCCCGCAAGCAAATGGGAAGAGAATATGCAAACACACGTGAACTTATATATGCAAGATTACGGAAAGATTCAGAGATAAAGGATAGTAGCAACAGGTCGTTCTGTTCTCGTCTAGTAGCCCAATCTTATGCAGACGAAGGTATCAATGTCCTTCCTAATGCCGATTATTGTGAACCTGATGATTTTCTAAATTCTGACATGCTGACTATCATAAAAGATGGTGTAGTACCTATAAGTAACGACTTATTAAATGTAGTAATCAACAACCAGAAATACAGAGAAGATAAGGAGATCGAATCTCCTAACGCGGAGATGTTTAAAGAACTAAGCGGATTATATGAGGAAGACATCCAAGATTTAACGCAATTCTTACAAGCTTCTATAAACAAACCACATTTAGATGAACAAGCAATAGATATTGTAAAATCTTCAGATATGTTTAAGCATATCGTTATGATAAACAAGGAAATGCCTTGGTTTATGGATGATAAAAGTTTTCTTAGCCATTTTGAAGATGTGGATAAAGGCATGCATTTTTTGTACAGTCAGATGAATCATTATGACCACACTATATTACCATATTACAAAGAGTTACATCTACAACTTATTGTCGCAGCATATTATCTGACACAATCAAAATTGCTTGAGTTCTTAAGAGATTATATTGCAGATATGGTAAACGACGCCATCGCTTGCCGCAAGAGGCTAGCAGATCTTTTTGAATTAATGATATTAACACATAAAGAAGCACTTAAAGCATTCTTTGACAAATATGGCATATATGCTGAATATGAATATGTTGATAAACCAACAGACATTGGTTTCATTTTAGAAGAAGTGATGAAAGCCAGTTTCTGCAGTTAATCTGAGGAAATATAATAAAAGCCTTGATCTGGTACCAACTTCCAAATCAAGGCTTTTTGCATGTTAGCAAGTTCCTCTGAATCGAGGATGAGATGCAAAGTTACATTTTTCTTTGAATATCGTCAGAAGTTAGGAGGTGTTGGGAGGGGTGCGTCAAAAGTTAGGTGGAGTGATGGGAGTATGGGTATTGTGGAGAAATGGGCTTCTGAGGATGATGTATGGCGGTTTTTGATAGTATGGGGATAGGTGGAGATGCCCGATCGAGTCGGGTATGATGGTGAGGAAGAGAACTGGATGGGTATGGATTTTTGACCAGATGGGTGGGCATTCTGATAGAATGTCGTCAAAGTTTAGGAGTGGAGAATGAGAGGTCGTCAGAGTTTAGGGGAAAGGGCGTCAAAAGTTAGGATGAGAGTCGTCAAAAGTTAGGGCGAGAAGGTGGTGAATGTCGTCATTTTTTAGTACCGGGAGTTATGGAAATGAGACACAGATGTCTGATAGTCAGATATTGAGAGCATATCTGAAAACGTGACACAAATAGATATCAAATGACATATCTATATGATGTTAAAATAGAGATGAAAAGAAAAAAGTGATTTACTCGGCGAGGGTGTAGCGGGAGAGCCAGTTGGTGTGCCAGGATGTGATGGATGCGAGGATATAGGCATTTATATCCTGAATGGCACGGCCTTTCTGTGCGTGTACATAGGAGGTGATCTCCGATAGTTTGCGGAGGTATGGCACGAGGTCTTCGTGATCGAGTTCTGAAAAAATTTCCGAGAGAAGAGACGTGGATGCTCCGACTGATGCGAGGAGGTTGAATGTTGTGTCTCTTGCCATCAGGAAATCAGCCTGGAGTTCTGTCTTTGTCTTTTTGGGCTTTACTTTGAATACGACATATTGGGATGCTGCATTATACAGGCGGTATTCGAAAAACACTGGAAACCTGTCTTTCATTTCCTGACAGGCTGGCTGGATGATCTTCAAGGTCAGATTGT